>NZ_JBEXRA010000084.1:0-26692 GCF_040612855.1 Streptomyces sp. NPDC006332 | reverse complement strand
GACTCCACGAGCACCTGCAAGGTCTCACCCACACGCTCCTCGGCCCGCTGGGAGACGAGCGTCAACACCGCTCACCAACCAACCGACCGATTCCGCGCCAGACCGAGGACGGACACCCCCGTCCCGGCCCCGACCCCCACCACACCGCATGGCGCTACAGCCACCCCCACCGAACCCGCACAGGCCGCCGCAGGCACCTCCGGACACGGCAATGCCGGCGCAGCTCCCCAGCTACGCCGGCATTTCTTGCCGTCCGCCGCACCCCCGTCCCCACGGGGTTTCATGGGTGGATGTCCCCGCCCGGACCGCTCTTCCGGGCCTGGGGTCGCCGCTCAGCGCCCCAGCATCACGCCCACGGACGACGCCTGTGTGGCCACTGTCTCCCAACCGTCGAAGACGAGGAGGAGCAGTGCCGCCAGAGGAAGGGCCATGAGTGTCGCCACCAAGGGGTGGCGACGACCTGTGCGGCGGGGCCGGAGCGCGATGCGCTCCTGGGTGCGAACCAGTGTCCGCGGTGCCGTTAGGGCCATGGTCCCTCTCCTGACCGTCTCAGTTGTCGTTGGCAGCGGCGGGTGTCTGACCTCGGGGGACGAGTGCTGCACCCGCCGCTTGACCTCAAATCTAGGCGTCCGGCGCCCATCGGGCGTCATGCCCTCGTACCGATTGCCGGGCCTCCCGGAGGATGAGCCATGACCTGCGAAGTACTCCCCTGGGTGGAGACGAAGCCCTAGGTCTCGGGGTCTTCCCGGAGAGGGTGCCCGATGTGCCCCCATGTTTCCGAGCTGCCCTCACGCGGGACCGGTTGCTGCGACCACCGCCAGCCCCCGTTTACCAAGAAGCGGACCATACGCGAAGGGACCCCCGCCGGGGTGACTTCGCTCACTTCCACCACGCCTCGGCGTACCACTGCCCCCACCCCGCGGCCCGCCCCGCTCGCCACCACCCCGTACGTACACGTCATGTCCTCGACGTCCACGGCCATTCCCACGCGATCGCCCTGCACGGTTCCAACCCCCCTCCGGTGACAGGCGGTTGGCGCAGCATGTACACAGAGCTCGGCCCACCCCCACGCCCCCCGACCAGTCCTCAAGTCTCCCACTCGGCACCGACAATCCATCGGCCCGAGAGGGCGCGGCCTCTGCGCGCAGCGGCCCGTGGAAACGTAAGCTGTGGCACGTCACACGGACCGGGCAGCGGGGATGAACATGGCGATGATGCGCCTGAGGCGCGAGGACCCGCGCGTCGTCGGCTCGTTCAGGCTTCACAGACGGCTGGGCGCGGGCGGGATGGGCGTCGTCTATCTCGGCTCGGACCGCAAGGGCCAGCGGGTCGCGCTCAAGGTGATCCGGCCCGATCTGGCGGAGGACCAGGAGTTCCGCTCGCGCTTCGCGCGTGAGGTCTCGGCGGCCCGGCGGATCCGCGGCGGGTGCACCGCCCGGCTCGTCGCAGCCGACCTCGACGCCGATCGCCCGTGGTTCGCCACCCAGTACGTGCCCGGCCCCTCCCTGCACGACAAGGTCGCCGACGAGGGCTCCCTGGGCGCGGCCGACGTGGCCGCCGTCGGGGCCGCCCTGTCGGAGGGGCTGGTGGCGGTGCACGAGGCCGGGGTGGTGCACCGGGACCTCAAACCGTCCAACATCCTGCTGTCCCCCAAGGGCCCGCGCATCATCGACTTCGGTATCGCCTGGGCGACCGGCGCCTCCACGCTCACCCATGTCGGCACCGCGGTCGGATCTCCCGGCTTCCTCGCCCCGGAGCAGGTGCGCGGCGCCGCCGTCACCCCGGCCACGGACGTGTTCTCCCTCGGGGCGACTTTGGCGTACGCGTCGATGGGCGACTCCCCCTTCGGGCACGGCAGTTCGGAGGTGATGCTGTACCGCGTGGTGCACGAGGAGGCACAACTGCAGGGGGTACCCGACGCGTTGGCCCCGCTGGTGCGGGCATGCCTGGCGAAGGACCCCGAGGAGCGGCCCAGCACGCTTCAGCTGTCGCTGCGGCTGAAGGAGATCGCGGCCCGTGAGGCGCAGGGGCTCGCGGACCTGCGTCCGCCCGCGCCGCGCGCCGCCGAGGCGGACCGGCCCACCGGACGGATCGCCGACGCCTACCCGGAGCGGGCGGCTCAACGGCGTCCGCAGGGACCGGCGGGCCAGGACACTCAGGGCAGGCAGGGCACTCCCCCGCCGCGCGGAGGTACCGGCTCACGGGGGCAGAACCCAGCACGCGGCGGCACGCCGTCACCCTCGCGAGGCGGCGGCGCCGGCGGTGGTACGCGCGGCAGCGGCGCCTCCGCACCCAGGCCCGGGTCACGCCCCACCCCGTCCTCCCGTAATGCGATCCGGTCGGGCAGCGGAAGCCGCCCTGGCTCACGCGGCGGCACCGGACGTCCGGCCTCCAGGAACACCGGGACCGGACGGCGGCCCGCGAATCCGCGACTGTTGCGGCAGCGGCTGTTCGTGTTCGTCGTGGTCACGCTGCTCGTGGCGCTCGGTATCGCCGCGGCGCAGGGCTGCCAGGGACCGTCGCGCGGACTCGGCAACGACCAGGACGTCGTACGGCAGGGGCAGCTGCAGCCACCGTCGTACCACAGGGCCCCTGAGCAGGGATCCTCAACGACAGAGCCGGGGCTCTCACACCAGCACGACGTGACCGCAGACGATGCCACAGACGGGCCCACCGTCACCGCAGGCTGAAGCTCCTCAGAGCTGAGGCCTCCCCGTGGCCACCGCATAGAAGGCGACCGCCGCGGCCGCGCCCACGTTGAGGGAGTCCACGCCGTGGGCCATCGGGATCCGGACCCATTCGTCGGCCGCCACCAGCGCCTGGGTGGAGAGACCGTCCCCTTCCGCGCCGAGCATCAGGGCCACCCGGTCCATCTTGTGCGGGGCGGCCTCGTCGAGGCTCCTGGCCTTGGCGTCCGGGGTGAGGGCGAGCAGCGTGAATCCCGCCTCGCGAACCGACTCCAGACCCTTGGGCCAGGTGTCGAGACGGGCGTAGGGCACGGAGAAGACGGCGCCCATCGAGACCTTGACGCTGCGGCGGTAGAGGGGGTCGGCGCAGTCCGGGGAGAGCAGGACCGCGTCCATGCCGAGGGCGGCGGCCGAGCGGAAGATCGCGCCGATGTTGGTGTGGTCGTTGACCGACTCCATGACGACGACCCGGCGGGCGGTCTGCAGGAGGTCGGCGGCGGTGGGCAGCGGTTTGCGCTGCATCGAGGCGAGCGCGCCCCGGTGCACGTGGTAGCCGGTGACCTGTTCGGCGAGTTCCGGGCTGACCGCGTACACGGGGGCCGGGAGCTCGTCGATGACGTCCCGCATGACGTCGACCCACTTGGCGGACAGCAGCATCGAACGCATCTCGTACCCGGCGCCCTTGGCCCGTCGGATGACCTTCTCGCCCTCAGCGATGAACAGGCCCTCGGCCGGCTCACGCTTGCGGCGCAGTTCGACGTCGGTCAGGCCCGTGTAGTCGCGCAGGCGCGGGTCGTCGGGGTCCTCGACGGTGATGAGATCGGCCACAGAGTGATACTGCCTTGTCCTGGGTGTGGTGCCAACGGCTGGGAACGGGTTGGGTTACCCGCGGTTACTTGATGGCCTGTTTCATGCGGTCGCGGGCGGGCCGACGGTGACGACCTCGCCGATGACGATGACGGCCGGGGGCTTCACGTCCTCGGCCCGTACGACCTCCGCGACCGTCGCGAGCGTCGCGTCGACCCGGCGTTGCGCGGCCGTCGTGCCCTCCTGGACGAGGGCGACCGGGGTGTCCGGGGACTTGCCGTGGGCCACCAGCGTCTCGGCGATCCGGCCGATCTTGTCCACGCCCATGAGGATCACGAGGGTGCCGGTCAGTCTCGCCAGCGAGGGCCAGTCGACCAGGGAACGCTCGTCGTCAGGGGCGACATGGCCGCTGACCACGGTGAACTCGTGGGCGATCCCGCGGTGGGTGACCGGGATGCCGGCCGCGCCCGGGACCGAGATCGAGCTGGAGATGCCGGGGACGACGGTGCACGGGATGCCGGCCTCGGCGAGTGCCTGGAGCTCCTCCATGCCGCGGCCGAAGACGTACGGGTCGCCGCCCTTCAGCCGCACCACCGACTTGCCCTGCTTGGCGTGCTCGATCAGCGCGTTGTTGATGGCCTCCTGGGCCATGAAGCGGCCGTAGGGGATCTTCGCCGCGTCGATGACCTCGACGTGGGGCGGAAGTTCGGCCAGGAGGTCGCGCGGGCCGAGGCGGTCGGCGATGACCACGTCGGCCTCGGCGAGCAGGCGACGGCCGCGGACCGTGATCAGGTCCGGGTCGCCGGGGCCGCCGCCGACGAGGGCGACGCCGGTCGTACGGGTGCGGTGGTGGGGGGCGACCAGGGTGCCGTCGCGCAGGCCCTCGACGACCGCGTCGCGGATGGCGGCGGTGTGGCGGGGGTCGCGGCCGCGGGCGTGTGAGGTGAGGACGGCCACCGTCACTCCCTCGCTGGTGCCGGTGGCCGGGGTCCAGGCGGTCGCCGCGTCGGCGTCGTCGGAGCGGACGCACCAGACGCGGTGGCGCTCCGCCTCGGCCGAGGCCCGGGTGTTCGCCTCGGTGTCGCCGGTGGCGATGAGGGCGTACCAGGCGTTCGCGAGGTCGCCGTCGGCGTACCGGCGCCGCTCCCAGGTGATCTCGCCCGCGTCCGCCATGGCCTCCACCGACGGTGTCGCCCCGGGGGACACGAGGAGGATGTCCGCGCCCGCGGCGATGAGGGCCGGGAGGCGGCGCTGGGCGACCTGGCCGCCGCCGAGGACGACCACTCGGCGGCCGGTGAGGCGAAGGCCTACGGGATAGGCGGGGTGTTCGGCCATGAGGTGCGGCTCCTCGTACGAGCAAGGTGGGCGCTGCGGCACTGGAGCGGCCCTGACGTGCGGATTTTAAGCTGCGGGTTCAGCGTACGGCGGGGGTGGGGGCCCGGGGGCGAGTGTGCGGACCACTCGCCCCCGGTCGCCGCCTACTTCTCGGTGACTCCCGCCGAGTCGAACGTGGCCACCTCGTGCATCGCTCGCGCCGTGCTCTGCACCAGCGGCAGGGCCAGCAGCGCGCCGGTGCCCTCGCCCAGACGGAGGTCCAGGTCGACCAGCGGGCGCAGGCCCAGCTTGTTGAGGGCGGCCACGTGGCCGGGCTCGGCGCTGCGGTGGCCCGCGATGCAGGCCGCCAGGACCTCGGGCGCGATCGCGCGGGCGACCAGGGCCGCGGCGCCCGCGCTGACGCCGTCCAGGATCACCGGCGTACGCAGGGAGGCACCGCCGAGGAGGAGGCCGACCATCGCCGCGTGTTCGAAGCCGCCGACGGCCGCGAGGACGCCGACGGGGTCGGCCGGGTCCGGCTGGTGGAGGTCGAGGGCGCGGCGGACGACCTCGGTCTTGCGGGCCAGGGTCTCGTCGTTGATGCCCGTGCCACGGCCGGTCACCTCGGCCGGGTCGGCCTCCGTGAAGACCGAGATGAGCGCCGCCGACGCGGTGGTGTTCGCGATGCCCATCTCACCCGTGAGCAGGGCCTTGTTGCCGGCCGCCACCAGGTCGCGAGCCGTCTCGATGCCCACTTCGATGGCCTGCCTGGCCTCCTCGCGGGTCATCGCGGGTCCGGTCGTCATGTCGGAGGTGCCCGCGCGGATCTTGCGCGGCAGCAGGCCGGGGGTGGCCGGGAGGTCGCTCGCGACGCCGACGTCGACCACGCAGACCTCGGCGCCCACCTGGCCGGCGAAGGCGTTGCAGACCGCTCCCCCGCCGAGGAAGTTGGCGACCATCTGGGCCGTCACCTCCTGCGGCCAGGGAGTGACGCCCTGCGCGTGCACGCCGTGGTCGCCCGCGAAGATCGCGACCGCCGCGGGCTCCGGGATCGGCGGCGGGCACTGGCGGGACAGACCGGACAGCTGGGCGGAGATGATCTCCAGCATGCCGAGCGCGCCGGCCGGCTTGGTCATCCGCTTCTGCCGCTCCCAGGCCTCACCGAGCGCCTTGGCGTCCAGCGGCCGGATCTGGGCGACGGTCTCGGCGAGCAGGTCGTGCGGCTCCTCACCGGGCAGCGCGCGACGGCCGTACGTCTCCTCGTGCACGACCCAGGACAGGGGGCGCCGCTTGGACCAGCCCGCCTGCATCAGCTCGGGCTCGTCCGGGAACTCGTCTACGTAGCCGACGCACAGGTAGGCGATGACCTCCAGGTGCTCGGGCAGGCCGAGCGCGCGGACCATCTCCCGCTCGTCGAAGAAGCTGACCCAGCCGACGCCGAGGCCCTCGGCGCGGGCGGCGAGCCACAGGTTCTCCACGGCGAGTGCTGCGGAGTACGGGGCCATCTGCGGCTGGGTGTGCCGACCGAGGGTGTGGCGGCCACCGCGGGTCGGGTCGGCGGTGACGACGATGTTCACCGGGGTGTCGAGGATCGCCTCGATCTTCAGTTCCTTGAACTGCTTCGCCCTGCCCTTGGGCAGGGACTTCGCGTACGCGTCCCGCTGGCGCGCGGCGAGTTCGTGCATCGCGCGCCGGGTGTCGGCGGAGCGGATGACGACGAAGTCCCACGGCTGCGAGTGGCCGACGGAGGGCGCGGTGTGCGCGGCCTCCAGGACGCGGAGCAGCACCTCGTGCGGGATGGGGTCGCCGCGGAATCCGTTGCGGATGTCCCGGCGTTCACGCATGACCTTGAGCACCGCCGCACGTTCGGCGTCGTCGTAGGCGGGGGCGGCCGGGCCGGTGGACTGGCGTACGTCTTCCACTGCGGCCGTGCTCTCTTCCTGGTGCTGCTGGTCCATCTGGTCCTGCTGGTCCTGCTGGTCCTGCTGGTCCTGCTGGTCTTCCTGGTCCCGCTGGTCTTCCTGGTCGGCGGCCCGGGTGTCCAGGTCCTCCGCGCGCTGGGCGAGATGGGGGTCGCCGTCACGGGGTGCGGGGACGGCGGCGACGGGTCGCGGCGCCGTCGTGTCCTGCGGGGGGAGGGTCACGGCGTGGGCCTGCGGGAGGGGAGCGGACTCCTCGTGCGGGGCCGGGGCGTCTTCCGCGGCCGGGGCGGTCTGGGGGCCCTGCGCGTGGTGGACGTCCGGTGCGGGTACCGGACCGTGCTCCGGTACGGGGTGTTCGGTCATCGCCTGCTGCTGCGACGGGTCGGCATGTACGGCGGCGGCGTCGGCATGCGGAAGCGGTGTCGACGTGGCGGCCACGAACTGCGGGTGCGCCGAGGGAGCGGCCGGGAAGGGCGTCGCTTCGGGGACCGCCGGCTCGCCACCGGGATGGGAGGCCTCGGGGCTCTGTTCGGCGACCGGCATGGGGGCGGTGGGCGGAAGGGGGGCCGCCACCGGGATCTGTTCCGCGTCGGGGAGCGGGCCTGCGCTCAGGGCGGCCCCTTCGTCTGGGGAGGCCGCGCCCGGAACATCCGCGCCGCCCGGGGTGGTCTCGCTGGGCGGCACCTGCGCGGCCTCGGGGGCCGGGAGCGTCTCGGGCAGCTGCCCCCCGTCCACAGCGGAGACCTCACCGGGGGTGCCGGAGTCGATGATTCCGGGTTCGGCGGGGACGGGCTCGGGAGCCCCCGGCTCCTCATCGCCGAGGTCCAGCGCACCTGGCTCGGCGCCCGGGGGGAGATCGGTACCAAGGTCGGAAGCATCGGCTTCGGAAACGGGCGCACCGTCGACGACGGAGGCGTGCGGGTGCTCAACGCCCGGCTCGAAGGCGACCGGAGTGGGTGCGCCGTCCGGCAGCGGCCCCGCGTAGGGCTCCACGGCGTCCACCGCACCCTCACCCGGTTCCTCACCCGCGCCGCTTCCGGCGCCCTCCGCTCCCTGCTCGGTCTCCGTCGGCACAGTGGCCGTCCCCGGAGCGTCCCCGGCGGCGATACCCACCTCTGTCCCAGGTGCCTGACCGTCATCCGCGGCCACGGCCGACTCCTCGGGCGCCAAGCCCGGGGCGACGTCCGCGGCCTCGTCGGCGTCCGTCACGGACCCGGCGGCCTCCTGGTCGGCGTCCGGGACGGGTGTCGCCTCCGGAAGCTGCTCAACGTCGGTCGCGGACGCGGCCTGCGCCGGCTGATCGCCCTCGACAGCCTGGCCGTCCTCCGGGACCGGCGCGCCTTCCGGCCACGGCCCGGCGCCCGGAACCTGAACGTCATGCACCGGCTGCCCGGCGTCTCCGACCTGGCCGGCCTGATCGCCACCGGCGTACGAGGTGTCACCGGCCTGCGCCACCTCGTCGCCCTGCGGAACCTGCGTGTCGGCCCCGGCCTCCTGGCCCGGTGCCGCGAGGTCCGCCTCGGCGATCGGCGACGCGACGCCGCTCTCCGTGGAGGTCGGCGGCTCCCCCGCCTCCGCCCCCTGCGGAGCCGTGGCGGCGACCGCCTGCGTCGCCAGGCGGGCCACCGCGGCCTGGGCGGCGCCCGCGGTCTCGGCGGTCTCGGCGGTCTCGGCGGTCTCGGCGGTCTCGGCGGTCTCGGCGGCAGCCGCCGACTCGGCCGGATACTCCTCCACCGGAACAACCGTTTCGGCAGCCGGGGCCCCGGTGCTCACCGGCGCCTGGACCGCACCCTGCGCCCCGTCCTGCGCGGATGCCGGCGCGGACGCCGTCGCACCCCAGGGCGTGGCACCCTGCGGGGCCGCCTCACTCGACTGTGGGACGTCGAGGTACTCGGGGCCGGTGGTGGGCGGGCCGGACTGCCGTACCGGTGCGCCGACGGCGCCGCGGTCGGCGAGGGAGCGGACCGGGCTGGCGGAGGTGTCGGGGATGGGCGGGCCCAGGTGGAGGGGGCGGCGGGGCGGGGCGGGCACGACGGGCGGCACCGGCATCGAGTCGGGGACGCGGACGGCGCTCAGGTCGACGGATCCGCTGTCGCGGCCCGACATCTCGTGCGGCCCCGGCTCGTGGACGGTCTCGACGACGGGCTCCGGCGCGGGCGGCGGGACCTCGTTGCCCCAGGCGCCCTGGGCGCCCGGCAGCAGCAACAGGTCTTCGTCCTCGGCGGTGGTCTCGGAGAGGTAGGTGTACGCACCGTGCGCGGAGGCGCCCGGCTGATCCACCATGCCTGCGCTCTCCGGCAGTCCCTCGGCCGGGACCTGGCCGGTGTCGGTCATGCGTACCCCTCGCCCATCGGTTTGTGCTTCTACGGCCGGATCACCCGGAACGGCGCACGGACCGCCCCGCAGTGAAGAACGAGCGTGCGTGCCCAGCGGCACGAACGACCCGTCGCCAAAAGACGACAAAGCCATTAACTGGCATTGTCGCGGCCGTGGCCCCGCCGCGACAGCTTGATCCGCGACGGCCCGCTGTGGACTGCGCCACGTTGCGCGTCCTCCGGTTCTGCCGTACCACACCCACCCCAAAAACGGTGCGCTTTATGGACATTGGCCTACGAAGCGCCGGGCGTCCGAGTGCGGTACAACGATCGGCCAGCCTACCGCGCGCGGTACGACAACAGGATCACGGGGACAGGTTCCAGGACGGAACGGGAGTCAGGCCGTACGGTCCGGCAGCAGGCCACTGAGCAGGAACGCGACGCTCCGCTCGGTCTCCGTCCAGGCCCGGGTGTCGAGTTCGACGGACTGAACGAGGGCGCACTGCACCTGATAGCCGTGCTCGGTCAGGTCGCGGCCGACCCGTTCGGCCGCGTCGCGGGTCGCCGCGTGGGTGACGATGCGCTGCGGGCGACGGTCGGCCACGGCCGAGACGACGGCCGCTCCCCCGCCGCCGACCCGGACGACGTCCGGTTCGGGAAGGTCCTCCAGGACGTGCGGGGCGGTGCCGCGCACGATCTGCAACTGGACCCCGAAGCCGCGGGCGGCGGCCTCGGTACGGGCGCACGCGGCGAAGTCCCGGTCGACGGCGATGACGGCGGCGCCGGCCCGGGCGGCCTCCGCGGCGAAGGCGCCGCTGCCGCAGCCGATGTCCCACACCAGATCGCCGACGCGCGGCCCCATCCGGGCGAGTTGGGCCGCTCGGAGCAGCTCCCCCTCGCCCTCGCCGAGGTCGCCGCCGTACGCCTCGGCGGGCAGTGCCCAGCCGCGCGCTCCGGTGCCCGGGTCGCGTCCGGCGATCCAACCTCCGCCCTCGGCGGGGCCGGCGGGGCCGACCCGTCCACCGATGACGATGACGACGTTGGGGTCGCGCCAGGTGTGGTCGGCGGCCTTCTCGGAGGTGACGACAGTGACCTGCTCGCGTTCGGTGCCGAGTTCCTCGCAGATGACGAAGGTGCGGTGAACGCCGTCCAGGAGCAGGCCGAGTTCGGCGGGCCCGGCCCCGGGCGAGGTGAGGACGGCGACCTTGGTGTGGGCGCGGCATACGTTCACCGCGCGTCGCAGGGTGCGCCGGTGTGCGACGACCACCTGTGCGTCGTCCCAGGGCATACCGGCCCGGGCGAAGGCCGTGGCGACCGAGGAGACGGCGGGGACGACTTCGACCTCCAGGCCGAACTCGGGTGCGCGCAGGGTCCGTACGACGCCGAAGAAGCCGGGGTCGCCGTCGGCCAGCACGACGGCGGTGCCGCGGTGGCCGGCGATGCGGCGGGCGGCGAGGGCGGCGCTGCCGAGGCGGATGCGTTCGGCGCCGCGTGGCACCTCGGGGAGCGCCAGGTGGTGGGCGGCTCCGGCCACGAGGGTGGCGGCGCCCAGGGCCGAGCGTGCCGCGGCGGTCAGTGGCGAGCCGTCCCAGCCGATCACCGTGACCCGGTCGGCCATCGTCTCTCAGTCTCCAGAGGGGTACGCGGGGTGTCAGGTGCCTGCCCGGCGGGCGGGTTCCGTGAGGGTACCTGGTGCGGGCGGCCGGGGCGTGGGGCCCGGGCGTCAGTTCCAGTCGGAGAACGAGGTGAAACCGCCGGTGTCGGCCAACTGTTCGCCCGCTCCGTCGAGGTCCTCGGGAAGCAGGCTCCACACGATGAAGTCGGTGCGGATGTCGCTCCAGGTTCCGTCCTCGGCGCGGACGTGCGCTATGCAGGCGTTGCGCAGGACGCCTTCGCTGATGCAGCCGATCTTCTGGGCGACCTGCTGGGAGGCGGTGTTGCCGGCCGCCGTGCGCAGCTCGATGCGCTCGAACTTCTGGTCGCGGAACAGCCATTGGGCGGTGACCAGGGCCGCTTCGGAGGCGTATCCCTCGCCACGGGCCCAGGGGGCGACGACGTATGACAGTTCGGTGGACCGGATGTGCCAGTTCGTCTTGGCTAGCTGGACCAGGCCAACCAGCCGCTGGGTGAGGAACTCGGTGACCGCGAGGTCGAGTCCACGGCCGGCGGTGCGCTGCGTGGGGGCGTACTCGGTGACCCAGGTGTGGGCCTGGTCCTCGGTGTAGGGCTGGGGGACGTCGGTCCAGGCTCCCACCTGTTCGTCGTTCATCATCGCGGCCAGGGCGGGCACATCGTCCTCGTCAAGGGGACGCAGCACCAACCGCTCCGTGCTGATGGAGATGTTGGGGAAGGTGCTCGTCATGCGCCGCTCCGTAACCGTGGGAAACCTTCAGCCTGCTGAACTGCCCAGCATGCAGCATGTGAGCGCGTCACCGCACGACGGGGTCCACCCCGAGTCATGGGACGGACCCCCTGCGTGGCGATACGCCGTGTACGTGCCGTCGGCAGCAGCCCTCCGGGGTCAGAAGGACGCGAGAACGGAGCCGGCGTACTTGTCCTTGATGAACTTCTTGACCTCGGGGGAGGTCAGGAGCTTGGCGAGCTTCTTGACCCGCGGGTCGTCCTGGTTGCCGTCCTTGACGGCGAGGAAGTTGCCGTACGGGTTGTTCTTCGCGGACTCCAGGACGAGGGCGTTGTCGGCGGGCTTGAGGTCGGCCTCGATGGCGTAGTTGCCGTTGATGACGGCCGCGTCCACGTCGTCCAGGGAGCGCGGGGTCTGGGCCGCCTCCAGTTCCTTGAACTTGAGGTTCTTGGGGTTCTTGGCGATGTCCGCGGGGGTCGCCTCGTTGCCCGCGCCGCTCTTGAGCGTGATGATGCCGTGGGCGTCGAGCAGCTTGAGCGCCCGCGCCTCGTTGACCGTGTCGTTCGGGACGGCGACGGTCGCGCCGCTCTTGAGGGCGCCGGCGCTCTTGGCCTTGTGGGAGTACAGGCCCAGGGGCTCCAGGTGGACCGTGACCACGGGCACGATCTTGGTGCCGTTCTTCTTGTTGAAGTCGTCGAGGTACGGCTTGTTCTGGAAGTAGTTGGCGTCCACCGACCCGTCTTCGGTCGAGGGGTTCTGCGTGGTGTAGTCGGTGAACTCCTTGACCTCCAGGTCGAGGCCCGCCTTCTTCGCCAGGTTGTCCTTGACGTAGTTCAGGATCTCGGCGTGCGGGGTCGGGCTCGCGGCGACGACCAGGGGTCCGCTGGTGTCGGAGGAGTCCGTGTCCGAGCCGCAGGCGGTGAGACCCAGGGTGAGGGCTCCGGCGGCGAGGACGGCAGTGGTGAACTTTGCGGTGTTACGCACGAAAAGTGCCTTTCCTTTTGGGTGGAGCGATCCCGTGGAGGGTGAACGGGAAGACTGCGAAGGGCTCTACGCGACCTTGCCGACGTCGGTGGAGGCGGAGGCCGACCCCTTCGGCTTCAGCAGGCGCAGCCTCGGGGCGGGGCCCGAGTGACCGCCCCGCCTGTGCAGCGAGCGGGCGGTGTAGTCGCCGGCGAACTGGATCACCGAGATGACGACGGCGAGGATCGCCACGGTGATCCACATCAGCTCGGTCTCGAAACGCTGGTATCCGTAGCGGATGGCGATGTCGCCGAGACCGCCCGCGCCGACCGTGCCGGCCATCGCGGAGTAGCCGATGAGGGCGACGATCGTGGTCGTGGTGCTGGAGATCAGCGAGGGCAGGGACTCGGGGACCAGCACCCTGCGCACGACGGTCCAGGTGTTGCCGCCCATCGACTGCACGGCCTCGACGAGCCCGCCGTCCACTTCGCGGACAGCCGTCTCGACGAGGCGGGCGAAGAACGGGATGGCGCCGATCGCGAGGGGCACGATGGCGGCCTCGCGGCCGATGGTCGTCCCGGTGATCGAGCGCGTGAAGCTCATCAGCGCGACCATCAGGATGATGAACGGCATCGAGCGGGCGACGTTCACCACCTGCCCGATGAGCTTGTTGGCGACGACGTTCTGAAGCAGGCCGCCGCGGTCGGTGAGGACCAGCAGGATGCCGAGCGGAAGCCCGCCGAGGACGGCGATCAGCGTGGACCAGCCGACCATGTAGAGGGTGTCCCAACACGCCTGCTCCAGCAGGGGCTGCATCTCGGACCAGGTCA
The DNA here is from genome assembly GCF_040612855.1 of Streptomyces sp. NPDC006332. NCBI lineage: Bacteria > Bacillati > Actinomycetota > Actinomycetes > Kitasatosporales > Streptomycetaceae > Streptomyces > Streptomyces sp. NPDC006332. The sequence goes on along the minus strand of NZ_JBEXRA010000084.1, from coordinate 13,492 downwards.
CTTGGCGCCCTCCTTCACCAGCAGGGACTCGCGGCCGGCTTCGCCCACCACGTCTATCTGCAGCCCCCGTTCGCGCAGGAATCCGATCGGCACGACGTTGTCCTCGTAACCGCCGGGCAGTTCGATGCGCATCCGGCCGACCTGGAGGCCGCCGACGGTGTCGATGGCCGCACCGAGGATCGATATGTCGATGTTGTAGGTACGCGAGAGCTGGGAGATGACCGGCTGGGTCGCCGCCTCGCCCTGGAAGGTGACGTCGACGACGGTGCGGTCGCTGCCGGAGGTGTCGCCGCTCACGGGGAACAGCGCCGAGGCGAGCTCGGAGCCGGGGGTCGCGAGCAACTCGCTCACCGTGCCGGACTCGACGACACGGCCGTTGTCCATGAGCGCGGCCGAATCGCAGATCGACTTCACGACGTCCATTTCGTGGGTGATGAGCAGAACGGTCAGGCCCAGCTGCCGGTTCAGGTCCCGCAGCAGCTGGAGGATCGAGCGGGTGGTCTCCGGGTCGAGGGCGCTGGTCGCCTCGTCGGACAGCAGCACCTTGGGGTCGCCGGCCAGCGCGCGGGCGATGCCGACACGCTGCTTCTGACCGCCGGAGAGCTGGGCCGGGTAGGCCCCGGCCTGGTCGGCGAGGCCGACGAGGTCGAGGAGTTCGAGCGCCTTGCGGGAGCGCTCCTTGCCCGACTTGCCGAGGATCTCCAGCGGCAGTTCGACGTTGTCCCGCACGGTCCGGGAGGACAGCAGGTTGAAGTGCTGGAAGACCATGCCGATACGGCTGCGCGCCCGGCGCAGTTCACTGCCCGCGCGGGGGCCGCGCCCGGCGAGGGCGGTGAGGTCCTGCCCGGCGACGGTCACCGTCCCGGCGGTGGGGCGCTCCAGCAGGTTGACGCAGCGGATGAGCGAGGACTTGCCGGCGCCGGACTGTCCGATGACGCCGTACACCTCGCCTTCGCGGACATGGAGGTCGACGCCGTCGAGGGCGGTGACCTCGCGGCCGCGTGAGCGGTAGACCTTGGTCAGGCCCGATGTGGTGATCACTGGGGGTTTCCGTCACTGTCGAGTACGCGGGCGTGGGTGTGCCCTGGTACGGGAGAGAAGATGTGCGCGGGCGGTGCGGTCACGTACGGCGAAGGCGTACGGGCATGCCACGGCGGCTCGCTTCGGGGGCGCGAGACTCAGGCGGTGATGCGAGGGCCCTCTAGAAGGCGCACATTCGACACATACAACGAGCACCGGGCGTCAGTTTCGCCTCGGTCGCGGGGATGCGGTAGCTCGTCGTGGTCATGCGATCAGTAAAGCAGACGTACGGACGCGGCCAAGAACCGCCTGTCCATATGACGGACAGCGGTGGACACCCGTGGACGGCCGTCAGTCGCGCACGGAGATCTCGACACCCGCCGCGGTGACCAGCGCGGACAGCGCGGACAGGTCCTTCACCACAAGATCGGCGGACAGCTCGTGGGCCGGGTGGGTTGTGGCCAGTGCCACGGTGGTCATCCCGGCCGCGCGGCCCGCCTGGAGTCCGGCCGGGGCGTCCTCGAAGACGACGCACCGGGCCGGGTCGACACCCAGTTGACGGGCGGCGAGGAGGTAGGGCTCGGGGTCGGGCTTGCCCCGCGTGATGTCGTCGGCGGCGATCAGGGTCTTGGGGAGGATGCCGACGGCGTCGAGCCGGGCCTCGGCCAGCCGGCGGGTGGCGGAGGTGACGACGGCCCAGCGGTCGGAGGGCAGCGCGTCGAGGAGGGCCCGGGTGCCGGGCAGCAGCTGGACCCCGTCGTTCGGTACGTCCTCGATCTCCAGCTGCTCGATTCTCGCGAGGGCCTGGGGGACCACGTCGGCGGGCAGCAGATCGGCGGCTATCTCCACGGCCGGGCGCCCGTGGAGTTCGACGCGGGCGAACTCCACGGCGGTGATCCCGTACTCCGCCGCCCACCGCGTCCAGCAGCGGTCCACGGAGGCGAGGGAGGAGACCAGGGTGCCGTCGTTGTCGAACAGGAGGGCTTGTGCGTGGATCGTCATGCCGTCGACCCTACGGTGCACACCGGGGTCGGCGGCATCGGGCCTTTTGGCCCGTAATAGGGTCGCGGCATGCTTGATGCCCTGACGCTGGTGACCGGCGTCGCCGCACTTGTGCTGGCCGCGTGGTGCGGCTGGGCCGCCTACCGTGATCAGCCGACGAAGGACTGGCACTTCATCGGGATGGCCGTGGTGTCGGTGCTGGCCCTGGTGCAGTTGGTGATCGGGATCGTGCAGCTGGCGCGGGGCGAGAAGCCGGACCAGGGCACGACGATCTTCGTGGCGTATCTGATCGGCGCGTTCGCGTGCGTCCCCGCCGCCGGGTTCCTGTCGCTGGCCGAGCGGACCCGGTGGGGTTCGGTCACCGTGGCGGCCGGCGGTGTGGTGCTGGCCGTGCTGGAGGTGCGGCTCTATGACATCTGGGGAGGCTGAGATGACGGCCACTCGGGAGAAGCCGGCCCGCAACCGGCTGATCAGTGGGCCCGGGACGCTGCTGGTGTGGCTGTACGGCGTGATGGTCGTCGGTGCGGTGTCGCGCTCGGTCTACCAGATCGCCACGGAGTTCGACCGGGCCCCGCTCGCGTACTCGCTGTCCGCCGTCGCGGGGTTGGTGTACGGGTTCATCACGTACTCACTGGTGCGGGGTGGGGAGCAGGCGCGCAGGGCGGCGTTGGTGTGCTGTGCGGCGGAGCTGGTGGGGGTGCTGACCGTCGGCACCTGGACGCTGGTCGATCCGTCCGCCTTCCCGGACCAGACCGTGTGGTCCGACTACGGGATGGAGTACCTGTTCATTCCCGTGATCCTGCCGGTCTCCGCGCTGTACTGGTTGCGGAAGGCGGCGCGACAGGGAGAAGCCGCCTGACGGTCGTCGGGCGGCATCCGGTCATGCGTGACCAATCACGCCGGCTCCGGGCCCCTCAGGGGCAGGTGCCGGTCGTCATGCCGTCGCCGCGTAGGCGCCGGCCGGTTTCTCCAGGACGATCATCTCCACGCCGTCCGCGCCCTGGGCCGTGCCCACCGTCTGGTAGCCGACCCGGCGGTACAGGCGGAGGTTGCTCTCGCTGCGGTGGCCGGTGTGGAGGCGGAAACTCGTGGCGCCGCGCTCCCCGGCCAGCGCCGACTCGGCCGCGCGCAGCAGCCGCGCGCCGATGCCGTGGCCCTGGAGGCGAGGGTGGACGCACAGCCTGCCGATGGAGGCCGAGCCGTCGTCGGTGACCCGGCCTCGCACCGAACCGACCACCTCGTCGCCCAGCCGCGCCACGAAGACGCAGTCCGCGACGACCTCCGCACGGAGCTCGTCCAGGGTCTGGACGAGCGGATCGATGCGGTAGTTGCCGTACAGCGCCGCCTCACTCTGGAAGCACAGGTACTGCAGCTTGAAAATCTGCTCCGCGTCCTGCTCGGTCGCCGCAGAGATGGTCACGCTCATGCCCATGTGCGCACGCCTTCCGCTCACCTGATCGCCTGTTGTTCCTCACACCTATCCCCGCACTCGGTGGGCCGCAACCTCCGGCGTGAGCAAACGTCGCAGACATCCCAGACATCGGGAACGTTCCGGACCAAGGCTGCCCTGTGAGATACCCAACTCCCCCGCGATCTCCCGGTAGGTGAGGTCCCTCGGCGACAGGAGTGCCTCCATCAGACTGGGGCAGCGGCCGGGCAGCCGGCGAACGGCGTCGTACAGGGCCCGGCGGCGGGCCGCGGCGAGGGCCAGCTGTTCGGGGGTGACCGCGCCGTCGTCGGCCGGTTCGGCCCCGTACCGCCCTTCGAGGCGGTGCGTACGGCGGGTGCGGCGGGACTCGGAGCGGACGGCGCGGCGGAGCCAGCCGTGCGGGTCGAGGGGCGGGCCCTGGGTGTCGAGGCGCTCCAGGAGACGGAGCCAGACGGCCTGCTCCAGGTCGCCGGGCTCCGTTCCGGTGGCGTGTGCCTCCGCGGAGGCCTCGGCGGTGAGCAGGGGACGCAGGGTGGTGAGCAGGTCGGGCGTCATGTGCGGAGCAACGCGGCCGTCCGGGCGGCGGGTTGCCCGGACGGCCGGATGTCACCCCAACCGGGGCCTTCGGGTCAGCGGTTGACGAAGTCCGCGCGGGCCAGCAGACCGGTGTCCGGGTTGTCGGTGAAGACACCGTCGATGCCGGTGGCGAAGTAGGCCTGGAAGGCGCCGAAGGAGTCGCCGTAGGCGTCCGCGTCCGTGCCCTTGCGGAACTCGGCGGGCAGGAAGGGGTTCTCGTTGCGCATGGTGTACGGGTGCAGCACCAGGCCGACCGCGTGGGCGTCCCTCACCAGGGTGGTCGGCGTGGTGAGCCGGCCGTCGGCGTCCTTCGGGATGACCAGGTCCAGCGTCGGGCCGATGCCCTGGGCGTAGCCGGCGATCTCCCTGAGGCCCTTGCGGGTGACGAGGTCGGCGACCGTGCGGGGGTCACCGTTCTCGACGAAGTCCCAGGGGCGGCTGCCGGCTGAGGAGAGCAGCACCACCAGCGGGTTGTCGACGAGCTTGTTCAGGCGCTGGATGCTGGTCGGCTCGAACGACTGGATGATGACCGGCGCGTCACGCTTGTCCTTGCCGTACTTGCGCAGCAGCTTGGCGACCCGCTCCTCCAGGCCCAGGCCCAGCTTGCGGAAGTACGTGGGGTGCTTGGTCTCGGGATAGATCCAGACCTGCTTGCCGCGCTTGCGGCTCTGCTCGTCCTGCCACTTCAGGACCTCTTCGAAGGTGGGGATCTCCCAGCGGCCGTCGTAGAGGGTGGTGTGCGGGCGGTTGGCCGGGATGCGCTCGATCGCGCGGAGCGTCTTCAGCTCGGCGAGGGTGAAGTCCTCGGTGAACCAGCCGGTGGTGGAGACGCCGTCGAGGACCTTGGTGGTCCTGCGGCCGGCGAACTCGGGGTGCTGCGCGACGTCCGTGGTGCCGCCGATCTCCGGCTCGTGACGGCAGACGAGGTGACCGTCCTTGGTGGGCACCAGGTCACCGGCCTCGACGATGTCGGCGCCCAGGTCGAGAGCCAGCTGGTAGGAGCCGAAGGTGTGTTCGGGTCGGTAGCCGCTCGCGCCGCGATGGCCGATGATCGTGGGGACCGGCAGGCTCCGCACTCCGCCGCCGCCTCCCGCGCCCGCCGCTCTCGCGGTGCCGGACAGTCCGAGGACCGCTCCGCCCGCGCCGAGCACTGCGGCACCGAGCAGGGCCCGGCGTCCCGTGTGCGCCTGGTCGGTCGACTCGTGCTGCGACTCCTGCGTTGCCATGAGCGCCCTCTCTGCCGTCGGCTCGTGAATGCGCGCCGATCGTAGGTGCGCGGACATGGCGGGCGGGAGACCCTCGGCGGAACACGCGGGTGACGCCGGATGTCGCATGGGAACAGATGTCTGACGACTCGTCGGCTTCATGGCCGTGGTGCCGGGTACGCGACCTCTGTCACATCGTTCCGGCCGGGTTACCGCCGGGCAACGGCGTGCCACCGCAGGTAAACCAGCGTCAACAGTACGTAAGACCTCGGTGAACCCCCCGTGCCCGATGTGCGCGAGCCCCCGGACCGCGAGTAATGTCCTCACCTGCACAGACTCATACAGATTCGCTCGCCATCTCTTGACACCGGAGGGCCCGTTGTCCCGCTTCGCGCTCATCAAGGCAGTGCTCGGACCGATCATGCGCCTGATGTTCCGCCCACAGGTGGAGGGCGCGGAGCACATCCCGGGCGACGGCCCGGTGATCCTGGCCGGCAACCACCTGACGTTCATCGACTCGATGATCATGCCGCTCTTCTGCGACCGGCAGGTCTTCTTCATCGGCAAGGACGAGTACGTCACCGGCAAGGGCGTCAAGGGACGGCTGATGGCCTGGTTCTTCACGGGCTGCGGCATGATCCCGGTCGACCGGGACGGCGGGCGCGGTGGTGTCGCCGCGCTGATGACCGGCCGCCGGGTGCTGGAGGAGGGCAAGGTCTTCAGCATCTACCCGGAGGGCACCCGCTCCCCCGACGGGCGGCTCTACCGGGGCCGGACCGGGATCGCCCGGCTGGCCATGATGACCGGTGCGCCCGTCGTGCCGTTCGCCATCATCGGCACGGACAAGATCCAGCCCGGCGGCTCCGGCTTCCCGCGCCCCGGCCGGGTCACGGTCCGCTTCGGCGAGGCGATGGAGTTCTCCCGCTACGAGGGCATGGACCGTGACCGCTACGTCCTGCGGGCCGTGACCGACTCCGTGATGACGGAGGTCATGCGGTTGTCGGGGCAGGAGTACGTGGACATGTACGCCACCAAGGCGAAGGCGGCGTAAGCGCTCCGCTGGGTTGGGCGGGAGCGGGGAGCTGCGGTTGTGTTGTGGCTGCGGGCCCGCTGGGGCTGGTCGCGCAGTTTCCCCGCGCCCCTAAGGGGGCTGTCCAGCCGTTGGTCGCGGAGCAGGGGCCATGCAGCGCGCGGCGGCTGAGTGTCGTCTGCGGGTCCGTGGTGGCTGGTCGCGCAGTTCCCCGCGCCCCTAGGGGGCACTGGTCGCGCCCCTCACAGCCCCGCGCCCCTAGGGGGCGCTGTCGAGCCGTTGGTCTCGTAGCAGGAACCATGCCGCTACCGCTGCGACGAGGAGTACCGCCGCGCCTACTGCCGCCGCCAGGGCGAGGCCGTCCACGAAGGATGTTCGGGCCGCGTCCAGGAGGGTCTGTGAGGGCTGGGGTGGCATGGTCGCCGCGGCCTGGACCGCGCCGCCGAGTGACTCGTGGGCCTTGGGCGGAGTGCCCGCCGGGCCCGTGAAGTCGCGGTAGACGCCTGTGACGATCGAGCCGAGTAGGGCGATGCCCAGGGCGGCGCCGAGTTCGTAGGCCGTTTCCGAGACCGCGGACGCCGAGCCGGCTTGTTCCTTGGGGACGGAACCGAGGATGACGTCGGCGGTCACGGTGAAGGAGAAGCCCGCGCCGACGCCGACGACCAGCAGCGCGGCCCCGAGCACGGGATAGCCGGTGGACGGGCCGATGACGGTGAGCGAGGCCAGGGCGAGACCGACGGCCGCGAGTCCGCCGGCGACGACGGACCGCACCGAGAAGCGCCGTGCCACGGAACCGGCGATCAGGCCCGCCGCCACCGCGCCGACGGCGGCGGGCAGTTCGGCCAGGCCTGCCTCCAACGGGCGCCTGCCCTGCACGAGTTGCAGGTACTGGGAGAGGAAGAACACCAGCCCCGACAGCCCGAGGACGGTCAGCAGGTCGGCCAGCACCGCACCGCTGAAGCCGCGGTCGCGGAAGAGCCGCATGTCCAGCAACGGGGTCGGCAGGGTGAGCTGACGGTCCACGAAGCCGCAGAGCGCGCCGGCGCCCAGCAGGGCCGAGCCGAGCGTCTCCCAGGTGATGCCGTGGGTCGCGGCCTCCTTGATCGCGTACACGACGCCGATCACACCGACCAAGGACAGGACGACACTGCGCATGTCCCACGGACCGGGACGCGGATTCCGCGACTCGGGCAGCAGCTTGATGCCGACCAGGACCAGGACCACCATCACGGGCAGGTTGACCAGGAAGACCGACCCCCACCAGAAGTGTTCGAGCAGGAAGCCACCGACGATCGGCCCGATGGCGGTTCCCGCGGACGCGGTCGCGCCCCAGATCCCGACGGCCAGGCTGCGTTCGCGCCGGTCGTGGAAGAGGTTGCGGATCAGCGCCAGCGTGGCCGGCATCAGGGTCGCGCCGGCGACACCCAGCAGAGCCCGGGCGACGATCATCAGCTCGGGTGTCGTGGCGTAGGCGTTGAGGACGGATATCGCCCCGAACGCGGTGGCACCGACGAGCAGGATCCGCTTGCGGCCGACGCGGTCACCGAGGCTGCCCATGGAGACCAGCAGTCCGGCGATGACGAAGGAGTAGACGTCACCGATCCACAGCAGCTGGGTGCCGGTGGGGTTCAGGTCCTCGCTGATGTAGGGGGTCGCGAGACCGAGGACGGTCGCGTCGACGGCCACCAGCAGCACGGCGAGCACGAGGACGGACAGCGCCAGCCAACGGCCGGGACGCTTCACCGCCTCGCTCGGGTTCGCCGGCCGCAGGGTGCTGGTCATGATTCCTCTCTCCGGGGTTCGTCTCGTCGCAGTGCGCCGCCGAGCAGCAGCTCGGTGATCATGTGAGTGAAGTCGTTGGGGGCGACCCTGCCGTCCGTCACCGCCCAGGCGCCGGCGGCCATCAGGCCGTAGAGCGCCTCGGTGAGCCAGCCGGGGGTCAGGTCGATGCGGAACTCGCCGGTCGACTGGCCGCGCCGGAACAGCGCGGCGATCCGGGCGTCCAGGCGGGACCAGCCCTCGTTCTGTTCCTCGCCCTCGAACAGCTGGTTCTCGCTGTAGAGGAAGGCGAGCAGGCCCGCGGCCGGTTCGAGTTCCCGCACGAATCTGCGCAGGGCCTGCTGGGCGGGGCCGTCGTCGAGCCGGGCCGCGACCACGGCCGCCTCGCATTCCGCGAGGCCGAGTGTCTCCAGCGCCCGGACGAGCGCGTCACGGCCGGCGAACTGACGGTGCAGGGTGGCCCGGCTGATCCCGGCCGCCTTGGCGACCTCGTCCATGGTCGCGGTGGACTTGCGGGTCAGCAGGGCCGCGGCACTGCGCAGCACATGGTCACGATCGACAGCCATGAGACGAGAGTACGCCACATGAGACATGTTTGTCTCATCGGGGGCATGCGTGACTCATCACCGCAGGTCGATGCGGGGCTCCTCAGTGCCAGGGCAGCTGCGCGCGCCGGTCCCAGTAGGCGTGCGGGTCCTCCACCAGCGTCGCCAGGCGTGCGAGCTGTTCCTCCTCCAGGTCGACCACCGCCGCGTGCAGGTTGGACGCGAGCTGGTTGGTCGTGGCGGCGCCGGAGAGCACCACACCTGCCCAGGGCTGACGCAGGACGAGTGCCAGGGCGACCGCGTCGCAGCCGAGGGAGGTCGCCTCGGCCACGGCCTTCAGGGCGTCGGGGGCGTGGGGTTCGGCCAGGCGCCCGTTGGCCATGCCCTCCTTGACGATCACCGTGAGACCGGCGTCGTGTGCCTCGGCGAGGGCCGGGCCGGCCGAGGTCTCCAGGGCGTTGTAGGTGGACTGGACAGTACGGAAGAGGGGCTCGCCGTCGACCGTCACCGCGAGCGCGGCGCGGATGGCGGCGGCCTGTGCGGGGCCGCTGGTGGAGAAGCCGACGCTCACGCCCTGGGCGGCCGCCTCCGCCAGCTTCGCGTGGAGTTCCTTGTCGGTGAGGGCCGGGCTGTCGGGGGTCACCGAGTGGATCTGGTAGAGGTCGAGCCGGTCTCCGAGCAGCGAGTCGGTCTCGGCGCGCTGCCGTTCGTACGTCAGGAGGCCGTGGTCCTTGACCTCGTGCTGTTCGGCCTCGGTGCTCCAGTCCGCCGTGTAGGTGTAGCCCCACTTGCTGCCGACGACGATGTCGTCGAAGCTGGGCCGGGCCTTCAGCCAGTCCGCGAGGAACTCCTCCGAACGGCCGTAGGAACGGGCCACGTCGAAGTAGCGCACGCCCTGGGCGTAGGCGGCGTCGAGGAGTTCGTGGGTGCGGGCACGCAGCGCCTCGACGCTGCGGTCCGGCGGCAGGTCCTGGTCCCGGCCGAGATTGATGTAACCGGGGCGGCCGACGGCGGCTAGACCCAGGCCGATGTGGCAGGTGGGGGTCGTTGCTGAGGCCAGTCGGGCGAAGGGCATCGCGAGCTCCGTTCGGTCGGCTCCTTGCAGGTCCTCGCACCTTGGGCGCGCGACCCGGGCGGGCACGGCGCAAGGACCCCTTACGGCTTGCGACCAACGTACCCGCGATGCCCCGACCTCACCCGACCTGCTACTTCTTGGCGTTGGCCCACGCGTGCTGGGCCGCCACGTCGGTCTGGACCTCAGCGAGCTGGACGGCGACCGCGCTGGGCGCCGTACCGCCACGCCCGTCGCGGGAGGCGAGGGCGCCCGCGACGTTCAGGACGGAGCGCACCTCGGGCGTCAGGTGGGCGGAGATCTTCGCGAACTGTTCGTCGGTCAGCTCGTCGAGCTCCTTGTCCTCGGCCTCCGCGACCTTGACGCACTCGCCGGCGACCTCGTGCGCCACCCGGAACGGCACGCCCCGCTTGACCAGCCACTCGGCGATGTCGGTGGCGAGCGAGAAGCCGGCCGGGGCCAGCTCCTCCATGCGTTCACGGTTGACGGTGAGGGTGGCGACCATGCCGGTGAAGGCGGGGAGCAGCACCTCCAGCTGGTCGCAGGAGTCGAAGACCGGCTCCTTGTCCTCCTGGAGGTCGCGGTTGTACGCGAGCGGGAGGGCCTTGAGCGTGGCCATCAGGCCGGTCAGGTTGCCGATCAGACGGCCCGACTTGCCGCGCGCCAGTTCGGCGATGTCGGGGTTCTTCTTCTGCGGCATGATCGAGGAGCCCGTGGAGAACGCGTCGTGCAGGGTCACGAAGGAGAACTCCTTCGTGTTCCAGATGATGATCTCCTCGGAGATCCTGGACAGGTTGACGCCGATCATCGCGGTGATGAAGGCGAACTCCGCCACGAAGTCGCGGGACGCGGTGCCGTCGATGGAGTTGCCGACGCTGCCGTGCTCGAAGCCGAGGTCCTCGGCGACCGCCTCCGGGTCCAGGCCCAGGGAGGAGCCGGCCAGCGCGCCCGAGCCGTACGGCGACACGGCCGTCCGTTCGTCCCACTGGCGCAGGCGTTCGGCGTCCCGGGACAGGGACTGCACATGCGCGAGGACATGGTGGGCGAAGAGGACCGGCTGGGCGTGCTGGAGGTGGGTACGCCCGGGCATCGCCACGTCCGGGTGGGCCTGGGCCAGGCCGGTCAGCGCGTCCTGGAGGTCGGCGAGCAGACCGCCGATGATCCGGGCGTGGTCCCGCAGGTACATCCGGAAGAGGGTCGCGACCTGGTCGTTCCTCGAGCGTCCGGCGCGCAGCTTGCCGCCGAGGTCGGGGCCGAGGCGTTCCAGCAGGCCGCGCTCCAGGGCGGTGTGGACGTCCTCGTCGGCGATGGTGCCGACGAAGTCGCCCGCGGCGACGTCCGCTTCGAGCTGGTCCAGCCCGGCGAGCATCCGGGTCAGCTCGTCCTCGGTGAGCAGGCCCGCCTTGTGCAGCACGCGGGCGTGGGCACGCGAACCGGCGATGTCGTAGGGCGCGAGCCGCCAGTCGAAGTGGACGGACGCGGACAGCTTCGCCAGGGCCTCGGCGGGACCGTCGGCGAAACGGCCGCCCCAGAGCCGTACGTCACCGCTGTTGCTGCTCACTTGCGTTGCTCCTCGGAGGTGGGTGGATGTGCGATCGCCTCCCCGCAGACGGACGGGGAGGCGGCCATCACGCTACTGGTTGCGCGAGATCCCGTCGGGCTACGCACGCAGCTGACGCTGCGCGGCGATCTTCGACGACAGGCTGTAGATGTCGATGAAGCCCTTGGCCGCGGCCTGGTCGAAGGTGTCGCCGGTGTCGTAGGTGGCGAGGTTGAAGTCGTACAGCGACGACTCGGAGCGCCGGCCGGTGACGACCGCGCGGCCGCCGTGCAGGGTCATCCGGATGTCGCCGGAGACGTACTGGTTGGCCTCGTCGATGAAGCCGTCCAGGGCCCGCTTGAGCGGGGAGAACCACTGGCCGTCGTAGACCAGTTCGCCCCAGCGCTGCTCGACCTGCCGCTTGTAGCGGGCGAGTTCGCGCTCGACGGTGACGTTCTCCAGCTCCTGGTGGGCGGTGATCAGCGCGATCGCGCCCGGAGCCTCGTACACCTCGCGGGACTTGATGCCCACCAGGCGGTCCTCGACCATGTCGATCCGGCCGACGCCCTGGGCGCCCGCGCGCTCGTTGAGCTGCTGGATCGCCTGGAGCACGGTGACGGGTGCGCCGTCGACGGCGACCGGGACGCCCTCCTTGAAGGTGATGACCACCTCGTCGGCCTCACGCAGGACGGCCGGGTTCTCGGTGTACTCGTAGATGTCCTCGATCGGCCCGTTCCAGATGTCCTCCAGGAAGCCCGTCTCGACCGCGCGTCCGAAGACGTTCTGGTCGATGGAGTAGGGGGACTTCTTGGAGGTCGCGATCGGGAGCTGCTTCTGCTCGCAGAACGCGATGGCTTTGTCGCGGGTCATCGCGTAGTCGCGGACCGGGGCGATGCAGGTGAGGTCGGGGGCGAGGGCGACGATGCCGGCCTCGAAGCGGACCTGGTCGTTGCCCTTGCCGGTGCAGCCGTGGGCGACCGTGGTGGCGCCGTGCTTGTGGGCGGCGGCGACCAGGTGCTTGACGATGGTCGGCCGGGAGAGCGCGGAGACCAGCGGGTAGCGGTCCATGTAGAGGGCGTTGGCCTTGATCGCCGGCAGGCAGTACTCCTCGGCGAACTCGTCCCGGGCGTCCGCCACCTCGGCCTCGACGGCCCCGCAGGCGAGGGCGCGTTTACGGATGACGTCCAGGTCCTCGCCGCCCTGGCCGACGTCGACCGCGACGGCGATGACCTCGGCGCCCGTCTCCTCGGCGATCCAGCCGATGGCGACGGAGGTGTCCAGTCCGCCTGAGTAGGCGAGTACGACGCGCTCGGCCACGGGTTTTCTCCTCCATACGGCATTCGCTGTTATGCATGAGTATGCAGAACTCTGCATGATTCGTCAATCTGAGCGGGGAGCGCAGGAAATTTGCCGGGCCTTTGAACGCGGGAAACCGCTTGCCCGTACCTCTCGCCGAACGCAGGCGCCGCGTTAGTCAAGACGAGACCCCCCGACCCGAGTGAGGCATCCGCATGTCCAGGGCTCTTCCGAAGTACAACAAGCGTCGCGTCGCGTTGATCGGCGGCGCCGCCGCGGTGGTGCTGTCCGGCGCCGTGATCGCCGGCTCCGCCCTCGCCGGGGAGACGCCCGGTTCGTCGAAGAGCGGCAGCACGAACGCCAAGACTCTGGCCGACCCGGGCTCCATCAGCTGCCCGGACGTCGCCTCCCAGCTGCCCGCGATCCCGGCCTCCGCGCAGGCCGAGGTGGACCGCAACATAGCCCTGCTGCAGACCCAGCTCGACGAGGCCAACAAGCGGCTGGTGGACACGGTCGGCCAGGGCGGAGCGAACTTCGTCCAGAACGCGATCCTCGGCCCGCTGGAGGACAAGCGTCTGTCCACCGTCAACCGCATCGCCACCGCGATCGGCCGCACCGCCGAGAAGCCCCAGGGCCTGGAGGCGCTCGCCCCCTGCACCCTGAACGGCGGGGGCGCCGCGGAGGCGGGCGCGGGAGCGGAAGCCGGGGCGGGCGCGGAAGCCGGTGCGGAAGCCGGTGCCGAGGCGGGTGCGGGTGCCGAAGCCGGGGCGGGCGCGGAAGCGGGCGCCGGTGCCGAGGCGGGCGCGGAAGCCGGTGCGGGCGCCGAAGCCGGTGCGGGCGCCGAAGCCGGTGCGGGCGCCGAGGCCGGTGGCGCGGCCGGTGCGGCGGGGACCATCAGCTGCCCGGACGTCGCCTCCCAGCTGCCCGCGATCCCGGCCTCCGCGCAGGCCGAGGTGGACCGCAACCTGGCGAAACCCCGGACCCCAGTGAGCCGTCGT
>NZ_JBEXRA010000083.1:0-26738 GCF_040612855.1 Streptomyces sp. NPDC006332 | reverse complement strand
GTATCGCCGGCGCCTACGCCACCACCCTCAAGAAGGGCTCGACCGTCACCACGGCTCGAGACCACTCCCGTGGTGCCCGTGCACTCAAGCTGCGGGCCCGGCGGCCGTCTGTCCGCGAAGCGGACGGGTCACGTGGGAACGTGGCAGTCGAACGCGTGCAGGTACGGGTTGACCGGCCGGATGTCGTCGATGACCAGGCCCGCGTCGGTCAGTCGGTCGACCATGCTCTGGGTGGTGTGCTTCGCCCCTCCGACGTTGAGGAGCAGCAGCAGGTCCATGGCGGTGCTGAACCGCATGGAGGGCGTGTCGTCCACGAGGTTCTCGATGACCACCACCCGCGTGCCGGGTCCGCCCGCCTCGATGACGTTGCGCAGGGTCCGGGCGGTGCTGTCGTCGTCCCACTCCAGGATGTTCTTGATGATGTAGACGTCGGCCTTGACCGGGACGGTCACGCGGACGTCGCCGGGCACGATACGGGCACGGGGCGCGAGGTCGCCCTCACGCAGCCGCGGCACCGCGTTGTCGATCACGCGCGGCAGGTCGAGCAGGCTGCCGTGCATCGAGGGGTACTTGTCCAGCAGGCTCGCCACCACGTGCCCCTGGCCGCCGCCGATGTCCGCGACCGACGTGCTCCCCGACAGGTCGAGGAGAGCCGCGACGTCCCGCGCCGACTGCTCGCTGGAGGTCGTCATGGCGCGGTTGAAGACCGTGGCCGACTCGGGGGCGTCCTCGTTGAGATAGGTGAAGAACTCCTTGCCGTACAGGTCCTCGACCACGTTGTGGTCGGTGCGCACCGCCTCGTCAAGCTTCGGCCACGCGTCCCAGGTCCACGGCTCGGTGCACCACAGGGTGATGTTGCGCAGGCTGTTCGGGTCGTCCTCGCGCAGCAGCCGGGACATGTCGGTGTGCGCGAACGTCCCGTCCGGCCGTTCGGTGAAGACGCCGTAGCAGGACAGGGCCCGCAACAGCCGTCGTAGCGGCCGGGGTTCGGTCTTCACCGCGGCCGCCAGGTCCGCCACGGTCATGGGGCTGTCACCAACGGCGTCGGCGATCCCCAGCCTGGCGCACGCGCGCAGGGCGGCGGCGCACGCCGCCCCGAACGCGAGTTCCCTCAGTCGCATGGACGGCGGTGGGGCGGTCTCAGCGGTCGTCATGTGCCGCCTTCCTTCCTTTTTGGGTCCACGGATGGTGACGGTCGGCCGGTCAGCACAGACCGGTGGGCCGGGACGCCAGGCAGGAGTTGCCTTCGAAGACGTTGTCCTTGCCGGTGTCCGCGTTGACGAGGTCCGCCGGGGAGTTGCCCTCCAGCTTGTTGTCGCTGATCCGGTTCCGCTCGCTGGTGGTGCCGACGAAGCTCTTGAACAGCACGATGCCGCCGGACAGCGGGGAGGTGCCGACGTTCTCCGTGATCACGTTCCGGGTCACGAGGCTGTCCTCGGCGCCGGTCAGGACGATGCCCGAGCCCTGCAGGGCGTCCAGCCGTTCGGTCTTCGGGCAGGACTTGTTGTTGCGCGCGATGCGGTTGTCGCTCACGGTCACGAAGCCGGCCCTCGGCTTGTTCTCGTCCCCGACGACGAACACCGCCGCGCAGTTGCCGGTCATGTGGTTGAACGCGACGGTGAGGTTGCGCAGACGCCGCACGGTGACGCCGATCCGGTTGCCCTCCAGCCGGTTGCGTTCGACCACCGTCCCCTGGGTGTCCGCCGCGCCCTGCTCCGCCTTGACCGTGTTGGCGAGGAACAGACCCGCGTCGCCGTTGTCCTTGGCGGTGTTGTGCCGGAACACACCGCGGACCGACTGCTCCTGGGCGATGCCCCAGACCCCGTTCTTCACCGCCGTCACGTCCCGCACGGTCAGCCTGTCCGTCCCCATGGCGAACACCCCGGTCCCGGTGAAGCCGGTCACGGTCAGGGAGGTGACGGTGACGCCCTCGACGTTGCGGTCCTTGGTGCCGATCACGCAGATGCCGTTGCCGTTCTGGGCGCAGCTGTTGGCGGACTTGTCCGTGCCCGGTTCGATCACCGTGCTCGGGCCGGTGCCGCGCAGGGTCAGGCCGGGCGTGGTCACCTTGACGCTCTCGTGGTAGGTGCCGGGCTTCACGAGGACGGTGTCACCGGATCGGGCGATGTCCACCGCTTTCTGGATGGACTCCCCCGGGCTGACCACGTGGGTCGCATGGGCGGGGACCGGCGGAGCGGCCCCGAGCCCCGCCCCGACGACCGCTACGGCACACGCCAAGTACGAAAGGCTTTTTTTATTCATATTCCGGACATTAAGCCCGAGTCGCCCGCGGACTGCCCGGATGGGCCATCCGGCGGCGTGTCATGCGCGGGTTCGTCTTGTGCGGGGTCGCGGCGACCCGGACAACAAGACGAGGCCGGCCGGGCGCCGTTCGCGCCCAGCCGGCCTCGTCCTGTCGCGTCACAGGATGTCGACGGGACCCGTCAGTCCGTGCCGAACTCCATCGCGGCCCGGTCCAGCAGCACGTCCTCGTCGGAGACCTCGCCGCGGGAGGCGATGGCCTCGGCGCCGCCCTCCGGCATCTGAGGCATGGTGCCGATCAGTCCGGTCGCCGCGGCCTGGGCGGCGCCGATGGCGGGGCTGCCGGTGCCGATCAGACCGAGCCCGGCGTACTGCTCCAGCTTGGCGCGCGAGTCGGCGATGTCGAGGTTGCGCATGGTGAGCTGGCCGATGCGGTCCACCGGGCCGAACGCCGAGTCCTCGGTGCGCTCCATGGACAGCTTGTCCGGGTGGTAGCTGAACGCCGGGCCCGTTGTGTCGAGGATCGAGTAGTCCTCACCGCGCCGCAGCCGCAGCGTCACCTCACCGGTGACGGCCGCGCCGACCCAGCGCTGCAGCGACTCGCGCACCATCAGGGCCTGCGGGTCCAGCCAGCGGCCCTCGTACATCAGCCGGCCGAGGCGCCGGCCCTCGTTGTAGTACTGGGCGAGGGTGTCCTCGTTGTGGATCGCGTTGACCAGGCGCTCGTACGCCGTGTGCAGCAGGGCCATGCCGGGCGCCTCGTAGATGCCGCGGCTCTTGGCCTCGATGATCCGGTTCTCGATCTGGTCCGACATGCCCATGCCGTGACGGCCACCGATGGCGTTGGCCTCCGTCACCAGATCGACGGGGGAGGCGAAGTCCTTGCCGTTGATCGTCACCGGACGGCCCTGGTCGAAGCCGATCGTCACGTCCTCGGTGGCGATCTCGACCTCGGGGTCCCAGAACCGCACGCCCATGATCGGCTCCACGGTCTCGACGCCCGTGTCCAGGTGCTCCAGGGTCTTGGCCTCGTGGGTGGCGCCCCAGATGTTGGCGTCGGTGGAGTACGCCTTCTCCGTGCTGTCGCGGTACGGCAGCTGGTGGGCGACGAGCCACTCCGACATTTCCTTGCGGCCGCCGAGCTCGGTCACGAAGTCCGCGTCCAGCCAGGGCTTGTAGATCCGCAGATGGGGGTTGGCGAGCAGGCCGTACCGGTAGAACCGCTCGATGTCGTTGCCCTTGAAGGTCGAGCCGTCGCCCCAGATCTGGACGTCGTCCTCGAGCATCGCCCGGACCAGCAGGGTGCCGGTGACGGCCCGGCCGAGCGGCGTGGTGTTGAAGTAGGCACGCCCGCCCGAGCGGATGTGGAACGCCCCGCAGGTGAGCGCTGCCAGGCCCTCCTCGACCAGCGCCGCGCGGCAGTCGACCAGGCGCGCGATCTCGGCGCCGTAGGTCTTCGCGCGGCCCGGCACCGAGGCGATGTCGGGCTCGTCGTACTGGCCGATGTCGGCGGTGTAGGTGCACGGGACGGCGCCCTTGTCGCGCATCCACGCGACCGCGACGGAGGTGTCGAGACCGCCGGAGAAGGCGATGCCGACGCGCTCGCCGGCGGGAAGGGAGGTGAGGACCTTGGACATAGGAAGAGTATGCATGAACGCGCATGATCATGCAAAGGTCGCGAAACCGGTGGAGACGCGAGGCCGGTTCCGCGTACGTTCGACGGCATGGCCGACGAGGGCTTCACGCATCCACGGCTCGCCGCGATCTACGACCCGCTCGACCCTGATCGCGGTGACCTCGACGCGTACGTCCGCATCGCGCAGGAGCTTGGAGCACGTCAGGTCCTGGACATCGGTTGCGGGACCGGGGTGTTCGCCCTGCTCCTGGCCGAACGGGACATCGAGGTCGTCGGGGTGGACCCCGCCGGAGCGTCGCTCGACGTGGCGCGAGGCAAGCCGGGCAGCGAACGGGTGCGCTGGATCCACGGTGACGCGACCGTACTTCCGCCGCTGCGCGCCGACCTGGCGACCATGACGGCGAACGTCGCCCAGGCGATCGTCGATCCGCTGATGTAGCGGAGGACGCTCCAGGGCGCCCACCGAGCACTGCGGCCGGGAGGACTCCTGGTGTTCGAGACCCGGGATCCGGCCCGGAGGGCCTGGGAGGAGTGGAACCGGGAGCGGTCGTACCGCGTGAGCGAGATCCACGGCGTCGGCGCGGTGGCGAGCTGGGTCGAGACGATGGAGGTGAGAGGGCCGCTGGTGACGTTCCGGTGGACCTACGTCTTCGCGGCGGACGGCCAGGTGCTGACGTCGGACTCGACGTTGCGTTTCCGGGAGCGGCGGGAGGTCGAGGCGGACCTGATCGCCGCCGGGTACACGGTGGACGACGTGCGTGACGCCCCCGACCGTCCCGGCCGGGAGTTCGTCTTCCTCGCACGCCGTCACTGATACCCGATGACCGGTGGCCGTCGCACCCCTCCGAGCGGCCATGTTGTGCAATGCGAAATTTAGTGTTGCAGACGTGGTGCCACACCGCGCGCACCTCCTACGTTGCCGTCTCAACAGAACGGTCCTCATCGGGCAAAGCGCCCCCCCCCACCGGCCGGAACACCCCTGCTCCGGCGCGCGGGCCTCACGAATGACCGCTCCCCAACTCACCGACCCTCGGGCCCACTCGGTCCGGCCCGGGTCTCCCGATCGAACTGAGGAGCTTCCATGAACGCAGGTTCCGTCCGCGGTGCGGTGGCAGTCGCGGCCTCCCTGTGTGCGCTGGCCGGTGTCAGCGCGTGTGACGTCCAGTCCGACAGTTCCACCGCCAAGACCGGCGCGAGTGCCTCCTCGGTGGCGGCAAAGGGCCTCAGGGTCGGCTGGTCGACCATCTACCTGACCCCGTCGTGGATGCAGCAGACCCTGAAGATGATGGAAGGCGACGTCAGCAAGCTGAAGTCGGCCGGCAAGGTGAGCGCGTTCAAGACCTTCAACGCCAACGGCGACACCTCGCAGCAGATCGCGCAGATCCGCGCCATGATCCAGCAGAAGTACGACGTGATCATCGTCGACGCGGGCTCCTCCACGGCGCTGAACCCGGCGCTCGAACAGGCCGTCGCGGCCGGCATCACCGTGGTGGGCTTCGACTCCCTGCCGACCAGCACGAAGGTCATCAGAGTGGGCACCGACCAGAAGGCGTGGGGCTCGATGATGGCCACCTGGCTCGCGGACAAGCTCAAGGGCAAGGGCAGTGTCATCGCCATGAACGGCCCGGCCGGCGTGGCCGTCAGCGAGGACCGCTGGGCCGGTGCGGCGGCGGTCTTCAAGAAGTATCCGAACATCAAGATCGTCAGCAATGTGCACAGCGAGTACAACCTCGCCCCGGCCGCCCAGGCCTTCGCCTCCGCCTACTCCGCGCACCCGGACATCGACGGTGTCTTCTCGCAGGGCGGCGCGCTGTCCGCGGCCGCGCTGCAGACACTGGTCAAGCAGGACAAGAAGCTCGTTCCCGTCACCGGTGAGAACTACAACGGCTTCCTGAAGATGTGGCAGTCCCACCAGAAGGCCGGCTTCTCCTCCCTCGCCACCGCCCAGCCCAACTACCTCGGGGTCATCGCCCTGGAGGCGGCGGTCGCCAAGCGGGAGGGAGTAGCCGTCCCGCAGGACATCACCGTCCCGCTCCCCGAGATCAACGACAAGAACCTGGCCGACTACGTCAAGCCCGACCAGCCGGACGACTCGTACCCGATCAACGACCTGCCGCAGGCCGAGATCGACAAGCTCATCGGAAAGTGACCATGGCGCCGCTGCTGAGCGTGGAAGAGCTGTCCAAGTCGTTCGCCGGGAACCAGGTGTTGCGGGAGGTGAGCTTCACCGTCGAGCCCGGAGAGGTACTGGCGCTCGTCGGTGAGAACGGGGCCGGCAAGTCCACCGTGCTCTCCCTCGTCACCGGGCTGCTGACGCCCGACTCCGGCCGGGTCGTCCACGACGGCGCTCCCGTCACCCGGGCGTGGTCTCCGCACCGCGCCCGGGCCGCCGGGATCTGCTCCGTCCACCAGGAGTTGAGCCTCAACCCGCACCAGAGCGTCGCGGAGAACATCTTCCTCGGCGACTGGCCCAGCCGGCGCGGCCTGGTGCGGGCCCGCGACCTCGCTGCGCGGGCCCTGCCCCTGCTGGAGCGGGTCGGCCTGGACGTCGATCCGCGCACCCGGGCCGGCCGCCTGCCGCTCGGCCGTCAGCAACTGGTCGAACTGGCCAAGGCGCTGGCCGGAGAACCGCGCCTGCTGATCCTGGACGAGGCGACCTCGGCCCTCGACGAGGAACAGGTCGAGGCCGTCTTCCGGGTCGTGCGGGACCTGCGCGAAAGCGGTGGCTCGGTGATTTTCGTCAGCCACCGCATGGCCGAACTCTTCGCCGTGAGCGATCGGTTGACCGTACTGAAGGACGGGGCGGTGATGGCGACACGGGAACGGGAGCGGACCGACCACGACGACATCGTGCGGCTGATGGTGGGGCGTGAACTGTCGGATCTCTTTCCGCGGAAGGCGACCGGTCCCACCGGTGAGACGCTGCTGCGGGCCCGGGACCTCACCGTCGCCGGCGCGTGTTCCGGCGTCGACCTGGACCTGGTGCCCGGGCGGATCCTCGGCCTCGGCGGACTGCAGGGCCAGGGCCAGCGGGAGGTGCTGCGCGCCCTGTTCGGCCTGGCCCGCCACACCGGACAGGTCACGCTCGGCGGGCGGCCGGTACGACTGCCGTCTCCTCGTGACGCGATCCGGCACGGTATCGCCTACGTCCCCGAGGACCGCAAGACCGAGGGCGTGCACACCGCGCGCAGCGTCCGCGACAACCTCGCCCTGCCCAGTCTGCGCACCCTCGCCCCCGGGCGTCGCCTCACCACCGTCGACCGGGCCGCCGAGACCCGGCTGGTCGGCGAACTGATCGAGCGGTTGCGGGTCAAGGCCACCTCCCCGGCGCAGGAGGCCCGCCGCCTGTCGGGCGGCAACCAGCAGAAGGTGGCGCTGGCCAAGTGGCTGCCGACCGGGCCTCGCGTCCTGCTGCTCGCCGAACCGACGCGGGGCATCGACATCGGCACCAAACGCGAGATCTACCACCTGCTGCGCCGCCTCGCCGACGACGGCCTGGCCGTGCTGGTCACCTCGGGAGACACCATGGAACTGGTCGGCCTCTGCGACGAGGTCGCGGTGCTGTACGAGGGCACGATCGTGGACCGCCTGACGGGCCCGGCCCTGACGGAGGAACGCCTGGTACGGGCCTCGGTGATGGGCACCGCCACGGAAGCGGCCGCGACCCTGCCGCCGCACCCGGCCCCGGATGTGGACCCGGACCAACAAGTGGGCCCGACCGTGGACCCGGATCCGGACCCGGTCGCGGCCCCGGCTGCGGACCCGGTCTCGGGCCCGAAGACAGAGCCCGGGAGTGTGGCCCATGCGTGAACGGATCGCCTCGGCCGCCCGGGGAAACACCGACCTCGTGGGACTGCTCGTCCTCCTGCTGGTGGTGCTCGTGGCCTACCAGCACTACGACTCCAGCCTGCTCAGCCCGGCCTCCGTCACCATCCTGTCCGCACAGTTCCTGCCGCTGATCCTGGCCGCCGCGGGACAGACCACCGTGATGCTGCTCGGGGGCATCGACCTCTCGCTGGGCGCCGTACTCGGGCTCGCCATGGCCGTGTTCGCCACCTACGACGCACACGGCGTGGGCGGGGTCGTGACCGCCGCCGTCGCCGCCCTGTGCGCGGCCGTCGCGGCCGGTGCGGCCAACGGGACCCTCGTGGCGTACGCCGGTCTGCCCCCGATCGTCGTGACGCTCGCCGCGTCGTTCCTGTGGAGCGGCGTCACCCTGATCGTCCTGCCGCAGCCCGGGGGGCATGTCCCGGGCGGGCTGGTGAACGCGTACAACAACGGGTGGAACGGTCTCGCGGTACCCGCACTGGCCGTCGCCCTCGTGCTCGCCGCGTGGAAGGTACTGCGCACCACCCGGCACGGGCTCGCCCTCTACGCCGTGGGCGGCAACGAACACGGCGCCTACGCCAGCGGTCTGCACACCCGCGCTACGAAGATCGCCGGATACGGACTGGCTGGCGCGTTCACCGGACTCGCCGGGATCGGGCTGGCCGTGCAGACCGGCTCGGCGGATCCGACCATCGGCACGCCGTACACACTCAACTCGATCGCCGCGTGCGTACTCGGCGGGATCAGCTTCTTCGGCGGGGTCGGCCGGATGCGCGGCACCGTTCTGGGCGCGCTGGTCATCGGCCTGCTCACCAACCTGCTGCTGTTCACCGGGATCTCGCCCTTCTACCAGCTCATCGTGCAAGGAGTGATCCTCGTGGCGGCACTCGCCCTGAAGACGTACCTCACGAGGGAGGCGGCCGTATGAGCGGCGTGACGGGCACGATCCGCACCGAGGCCGTCGCCGCGCTGCGCGGCAGTCGCGCGGCCTGGGCGTTCGGCGTCCTCGGGGTCACCTGGCTCGCGGCGATCCTGTTCGCGGACGGCTTCGACAGCGTCTCCAACGTCCGCTACCTGGTGCAGACGGCGTCGTTCCTGGGCATCGTCGCGGTCGGCCAGACCCTCGTCGTGATCATGAGCGGCATCGACCTGTCGGTGTCCGGCGTGGTCGCCCTGTCCGCGGTCGTCTGCGCCAAGGTCGCCTCCGGCACGGGCGGCGGCGCGACCGGGATCGTGGTGGCACTGGCGCTCAGCGCGCTGGTGGGCGCCGTGAACGCGGGCGGCGTGGTGTGGCTGCGGGTGCCGCCGATGGTGATGACCCTGGCCACCGGCACCATCCTGTCCGGCGCCCTGCTGGTGTACACCGACGGCTCACCCAGTTCCGCCCACCTGTCCCTGCTGGACTCGCTCGCCAACGGCAAGCTGCTGGGGGTGCCCTGGTCGTTCGTCCTGTGGCTGGTCGTCACGGCCGTCGCCGGCTGGCTGCTGCACCTGTCCCGCACCGGCCGGTACGCGTTCGCACTCGGCGCCGGCGAGAACGCGGCCCGCGCCTCCGGGGTGCCGCTCGGCGCGACGGCGTTCACCGCGTACGTGTCCTGCGCGCTGCTCGCCGGAGTGGCCGGACTGGTACTGCTCGGCTTCACCGGAACCAGCTCGCTGACCATGGGCAACCCGTACCAACTCCTGTCCATCGCCTCCGTCGTGCTCGGCGGCACCTCCATCCTCGGCGGCCGGGGCCACCTCCTCGGCACGGTCGGCGGCGCCCTGCTGCTCACTCTGCTGACCGCGCTGCTGATCTCCTGGAACCTGTCGGAGGGCGTACGCCAGGTCGTCCTCGGTGTACTGATCATCGGCCTGCTCCTCGTCTACGCGAGGGAGCGCAGGACATGACGTCCCCGGCGTCCCGGGACGCGAATCGGGCCGTACGGGACCTCGTACGCGATCTCGTGCGCATCCCCAGCGTGAACCCCCGGGGCGCGCCGGGCGACGGGGGCGAGACGGCGGTGGCCCGCTATGTACGGGACTGGCTGGGCCGGCACGGCGTACGGGCCGAGTTGCACGAGGTGCTGCCGGGGCGCTGCAGCGTGGTGGCCGTCGTCCCCGGCCGGGACCCTGCGGCGGTGCTTCTCGAATCGCACCTCGACACGGTCGAGACGGACGGCATGACGGTCCCGTCCCACGAGGGCGAGGTCCGTGACGGTCGGCTGTACGGGCGGGGTGCCTGCGACGCCAAGGGGCCGCTCGCCGCGTTCATGCTGGCCGCCGCCGAACTCGCCCGTGGCGGGCCGCCGCCGCTCACGGTCGTGCTGGCCGGGGTCTGCGACGAGGAACACGCCTACCGGGGTGTCCTGCACCTGCTCGAAACGCTGTCCGGCCGCCGTGTCGTGGGCGCGCTGGTCGGTGAGCCCACCGGGCTGGTGCCGGCCACCGCCCACAAGGGCGTCGTGCGCTACACCGTGCGCACCACGGGCCGGCCGGGGCACAGTTCCCGGCCCGAGGAGGCGGTCAACGCGATCTCGCTGATGGCCCCCGTCATCGCCCACCTCGCCGCCACCCGCCCGGCCGTGGCCCCCCATCCGCTCCTGGGGCCCGCCACCCGTTCGGTCACCCGTGTCCGCGGCGGCACCGGCCCCAACACCATCCCCGGCAGCTGTGAGGTGGACGTCGACCGCCGTACGCTCCCCGGCGAGGCCCCGGAGGCCGTCTGGCAGCAGGACCACGACGAACTGACCGCCCTGGGCGCCGAGGTGGACCCGCCGTTCACGGTCGACCCGGCCCTGCACACCCCGTCCGACACCCCCGTCGTCACCGCGCTGTGCGATGTCCTCGCCGCCCACGGCCTCCCCCACGACATCCAGGGCATGCCCTTCGGCACGGACGCCAGCAAGCTGGCCCGGGCCGGGATGCCGTCGGTGGTGTTCGGCCCCGGCTCCGTGACGGACGCCCACGCGGCGGACGAATCGGTGGACCTGGCGGAGGTGGAGCTGGCCGCGCGGATCGTGGTCGCCGCGATCCGCGCGACGGGGAGGCGGCTCGACGAGAGGTCACTCCCCGGCGTGGACCTCCCGCCGCGGGAGCGAGCCCGTACGGATTCCCCCGCGGACCATGCCCCGCCGCGCCCGGCCAAAGCCGCCGAGAACCCGTCTCGGGAGCGCGCTCGTCAGGTCCGCCACGCGGGCATACCGCAGCAGGGACGGCGGCCATGCAGTTGACCGACCACGTCAGTCTCCTCGCCAGCGGTGCGGCCGGTTTCGATCTCAGCGACCCGCTGGACTGTCACGTCTATCTCGTGCGGGGAAGCCGCCGCAGCGTACTCGTCGACGCCGGCGCCGGCCGCTCCGCGCACAGCATCCTGCGCGAAGCGCGCTGCACGGGCGCCGACCCGGACCACCTCCTGCTCACCCACGGCCACGCCGACCACGCGGGCGGGGCGGCCGCCCTCGCCGAGAAACTGCCCGGGCTGCGCGTGCTGGCCGGGGCCGCGGCGGTGCGCTGGATCGCCGAGGGGGACGAGCGGGGCCTCAGCGTGGACAAGGGCAGGGCCGCCGGGGTCTACCCGGCCGACTACGCCTTCCGGCCCTGCCCCCGCGTCGAACCTGTCACGGACGGCACCGAGATCGATCTGGGCGCGGGAGTCGTCGTCCGGGCCGTCGCCACCCCCGGTCACGCCGACGGCCACACCTGCTACCACCTGCGGACCCCGGCCTACCAGGCACTCTTCTCCGGAGACTGCGTCTTCACCCAGGGACGCATCTCGTTGCAGAATCTGCATGACTGCCGCGTGCCCGCGTACGCGGACAGTCTGATGCGGCTGGCCGCGCTCGACGTCGACGCGCTCTTCCCCGGCCACCACGAGGTCTCACTCGCCCGGGCCGGAAGGCACCTGGCCACCGCCCGCGACGCCGTCGCCCGCGGCCTGCTGCCGAGGAGTACGACATGACCGCACCGGTCCGCCGCAACCAGGCCACCTCGCTGCGCCGCGCCCTCACCGTCCTCGAGTACATCCGCGACCACGCCGGCACCGGCCGGGGCATGTCCCTGACCCGGATCGCGGAGGATCTCGGCATCAACAAGAGCACGGTGCTGCGTCTCACCTCACCTCTGGTGGAGTCCGACCTGCTGGTCCGCGACCGCGAGACCGGGTGGTTCCGGCTCGGCCACGGCACCCTGCGGCTCGGCCAGGCCTACCTCTCCTCACTCGACCTGCGGACCGTCGCCGCGGAACCGCTGCGGCTGTTGCAGCACCTGGTGGGCGAGACCTGCCACCTCGTGGTCTGCGAATGGCCGGACGTCGTCTACATCGACAAGGTGGAGAACGAGACCAACGTCCGCATGGGCTCCCGCATCGGCAGCCGCATCCCCGCCTACCGGACCGCCGTCGGCAAGGCCATCCTCGCCTGGCAGGGCGAGGAGTCGTTCCGCGTCGTGGTGGCCGCCGGTATGCCTCCGGTCACCGCGTACACGGTCACCGACGCCGAACGGCTGCGCCTCGAACTGGACCGGGTCCGGCGCCGGGGGTACGCGATCGACGACCGGGAGAACGAACCGGAGGTACGGTGCGTCGCCGCACCGATCTTCGACCACACCGACGCGCCGGTCGGCGCACTGAGCGTCTCCGGCCTGACCACCCGGATGACCCCCGCCCGGGTCCGCGAGGTGGGTCCCATGGTCGTCCGCACCGGCATGGAGATCTCCCACGTCCTCGGCTCCTCCCGCGTACGGGACAGCGGCCAGCACAAGGCCGCCGACCACTGAGAGCCACCGGCCTACCGGCCGCGAGCACTGGGGGCCACCGGACTACCGGCCCCAAACACTGTGCGCCACCGACGTACCTGCCCCGACCGCTGAGAGCCACCGGCCTGCCGGCCCAGCCCCCTGCCCACCACCCCGTAAAGCGACAGGATCCCCATGCACTCCACCAGCCCGCGGACGTCCTCGGCGCGCCCGGCGCCTCAAGCCGTTCCGTCCACGTCCTCCGTCTACACCTTCGTGGAAGACCTCCGCGCGGAGGGCACGGACGCCGTCCTCGACCGGGTCCTCGGCGCGTACGGCTGCGACACCCTCACTGTCGCCGCCGCCTACCACCGCGCCCGTGACGTCACCCCGCACGGCCCCGCCCGGGTCACCCTTCGGCACGACGGCACCCACTTCCCGCCGCCGGCCGACCTGTTCGGCCAGGTGCGCCTGAAGCCGCCGCTGCAGGCCGGCGCCGAACGTGAGCCACTGCGCGAACTGCGCCTGCGTACGGCGGAACGCGGCGCCGCCCTGCACGGCTGGACCGTCTTCCTGCACAACACCACGCTGGGCCTCGCCCACCCCGACGTCACCCAGGAGAACTGCTTCGGCGACCGTGCCGCCCCGGCCGACCTGTGCCCCGCCAACCCGGACGTGCGGGCGTACGCCGTCGCGCTCGCCCGTTCCGTTGCCCGGCAGGGAGTGGACGCGGTGGTGTCCGAGTCACTGCACTTCGGCTCCTTCGGCCACGGCTACCACCACGAACGCAGCTTCGTACCGCTCGGCCCGGTGGAGGAGTTCCTGCTCGGCCTGTGCTTCTGCCCGTCCTGCGTCGAGCGCGCCGACAGCGCGGGCGTGGACTCCACCGCGGCCCGCACCGCGGCCACCCGCGCCGTCGGCCGGCTGCTCGACGGCGGCGACCCGCTGCCGGGCGCCCTGGTCCCCGGGGAACTGGCCGACGCGGCCGGGGAGTCGCTCGCCGCGTACACGCGTACCCGCGTCGACACGGTCACCTCGCTCGCCGCCGCCGTGGCCGACGCCGTGGCGAGCGAGGGCTCCCGGCTGGTCTTCCTCGATCTGACCGGTGCGGTCAAGGGGTACGCCGACGGCCTGCCGACCGGCGCACTCGCGGCCGAAGAGGCCTGGCGGATCGGCGTCGACCCCGCGGCGGTCGGAGCCGTCGTCCCCGGCTACGCCGTCCTCGCCTACGCCCGCGACCCGGCCCGCGTCGCGGCCGACACCGCCGCCTACCGGGCCGCCCTCCCGGACACCTGCACCCTGCGGGCCGTTCTGCGCCCGGGGGCACCGGACACCGCGTCCGCCGACGCGCTCGCGGAGAAGACGCTGGCAGCCACCGGTCCCGGACGGGCGGACGCCGTGGACTTCTACCACTACGGCCTGCTCCCCTACCCCGTGCTGGACCGCATCCCGGCGGCGCTCAAGGCGCGCGACGGTCGACCGACGGGCTCCGCGTCCGCCGGGTCCGCGACCGGCCGCCCGTCGGGTGGTGGCGTCTGAGCCGTCACCCTCTCCGACCCTGTCGGCCCACCCATCCGGATGTCGACTACGGTTGACCGACAGTGCGCCCGGGGCCGTGACTCCATCGTTACGGTCCCTTGACGGCCCCTTTGTGATCGGTCACAATCCTCTCATGAATGTGACCGGTCACACGAAGCGTCCGGCGAGTATCAGGGATGTCGCGTCCGCCGCCGGGGTCTCGTACCAGACCGTGTCCCGGGTGATCAACGCACATCCCAGCGTCAAGCCGTCCACCCGGGAGCGGGTGCTCGCGGCCATCGAGGAGCTGGGCTTCCGCCGCAACGCCACCGCGCTGGCCCTGGCCAGCGGTCGCAGCAGGGCGGTGAACGTGCTGACCGCCAACACCACCCACTACGGCAACGCCTCGATCCTCCAGGGCATCGAGGAGGCCGCCCGTGCCGCCTCCTACGCGGTCGGGATCGGCGTCCTCGAATCGGCGGACGAGGCTGCGGTCGCCGCCGAGGTGCAGCGGGCGGCGGACACCGGCGGCGGTCTGATCGTGGTCGCCTACGATCCGGCCGGCGTACGGGCCCTGGGCGCGGTCCCCGCCGGACTGCCGGTCGTCGGTGTGGTCGAGACCCCGGCGAGTCCACCCGGCGGCGACCGTCCCTGGGTGTGGGCCGACGACCACGAGGCCGCCCGTGAGGCGACCCGTCATCTGCTGTCCCTGGGACACGAGACCGTGCACTACGTCGCCATCCCGTCCAGCACCCGGCGTACCAGTGCCCGCACCACCGGCTGGCGCCAGGCACTGCGCGAGGCCGGAGCACCGCAGCCCCGTCCCGTACAGGGCAGTTGGAGCCCGGCAGGCGGCCACGCGGCGGGCCTGAAACTGGCGAAGGACCCTGCCGTCACAGCGATCCTGTGCGGCAACGACGACCTCGCGCTCGGGGTGCTGCGCGCCCTGCACGAGTCCGGCCGGTCCGTCCCGGGCGAGGTCAGCGTGGCCGGGTTCGACGACGCCCCGCACTCCGCCTACCTGACCCCGTCGCTGACGACCGTGCGCCTGGACTTCACCGGCCTCGGCCGGGCCGCGTTCGCCCTGCTGCACGGGGCGTTGGAGGCGTCCGCGCAGATCGCCCCGCACCCCGTCTCGGTGCCGCAGCTGGTGGTCCGGGAGAGCTCGGGACCGCCACCCGGCCTTCACTGACCCGCCGTTCACCCAACACCCCGTCCACGCACCGCTGTTCCGAGTCCCGCTCCCCCACCGTCAAGTGACCGGAGGTCCAACAGCGTGATCGCCCCCACCCGCACGACCGTCCGTACCAGAGCGCGTGCCAGGTCCCGTACGAGAACCGCCTTCCTCACCGCCCTCCTGGGTGCGGCAGCCATGGCGGGTACCCTTCCCGCCGCCGCACCCGCCGCGGCCGTCGCCGAACCGCAGCGCCTCACCGTCGACCTCGGCGCCTCCGAGGGCCCGGTGATGCGGGGCGCCAACGGGGCGTTGTACGGACTCAGCGACGACGGGGTGCCCAGCGACGCGGCCCTTGCCCCGCTGAAGATCACCAGCGTCTCGCAGAAGCCGGAGGGCGGCGCCCAGCACCCCAACGGTGACGCGCTGTCCGTCTCCAGGTCGTTCTTCCGTAACGGCGGCGGCGAGATCAACGTCATGATGCAGGACATCTACGCCAAGTGGCCCTACGAGGACCTCGGCATAGACGACTACCTGCCCAAGGTCGACAAGATCGCCAAGCAGGTGGCGGCCGACCCGAACAGCGATCGTTTCGTCTACATACCGTTCAACGAGCCGGACCAGATCTGGTACCAGCTCGGCGTCTCCGACCAGAAGCAGTACGAGGTCAACCGGGACCGGTTCTTCAAGGACTGGAAGACGGTGTACCAGCGCATCCGCGCGATCGATCCCGGCGCGAGGATCGCCGGACCGAACGAAGCCGGTTACCACACGCGGCTGTTGACGGACTTCCTCACCTTCGCGAAGCGCGAGAACGTGCTGCCCCAGGTGATGACCTGGCACGAGCTGGGCTCCGGTTCGCTGCGGGACTTCCAGGGCCACTACGACACCTACCGTTCGATCGAACGGGATCTGGGCATCCCACCGCTCAAGATCAACATCGACGAGTACGCCAACCGCCGCGACCTGTCCGTGCCGGGGCAGCTCGTGCAGTGGGTCTCGATGTTCGAGCGGAACAAGGTGTACGCCAACCAGGCCTACTGGGACGCCGCCGGCAACATGGACGGCAATGTGGTGCGGTCGAACATCCCCAACGGCGGCTGGTGGTTCTTCCGCTGGTACGCGGGGCTGACGGGTGACACCGTCAAGGTGACCCCGCCGCGGGCCGACACCATCGACACCCTCCAGGGCCTCGCCTCCCTCGACACCTCGCGCCGCCAGGCCCAGGTGCTGCTCGGCGGCTCCACCGGTGACTCGGACGTCGTCGTCGAGAACGTCTCCCGGTCCGTCTTCGGCCGCACGGTCACCGCGACGGTCGCCGAGGCCGCCTGGTCCGGTTACGAGGGGCAGCACGCGACGCCGCGCGTCCTTTCGCGGACGAAGGTCGAGGTGGCGGCCGACGGTTCGGTGACCGTCCCGCTGCGCGGCATGCACAAGATGTCCGCGTACCGCATCGTCCTCACCCCCGGCGGCTCCGGGGCCCCGTCCGCCGCCTCCGTCCCCTGGTCCGCCTCGTACGCGGCGGAGGACGCCGCCGTCACCGGCGGGGAGGTCCGCACCCAGGGCACGGTCAGCAACGCCAACGGCTACGCGGCGTCCGGGACGAAGGACGTCGGCTCGCTGAACCAGAGCTCCAGCAAGGTCGACTTCTCCGTGACCGTGCCCAGGGACGGGACCTACGACCTGGCGGTCCTCTACGGCAACCAGTCCGGGGCCCCCGCGACCCAGAAACTGTCGGTCGACGGCGCGTCCCCGGTCACCGTCACCTACCCCTCCACGGAGAACTGGACCTACCGGGCGAAGAAGGACCTGACGGTCCGCCTCACGGCCGGCCCCCATGTGCTGTCGCTCGCCAAGGCCGACGCCGAAGTCACCCTCGACCGCGTCGACCTGACCGCGCGCACCGGCGCTCCGTCCGCCTCGTACGAGGCCACCCTGGCGGACATCGACGGGAAGCCGTCGTACGACTACTCCTCGTCTGCCGGTGTGGGTACCGGCGCCCTCGCCCTGCGCGACGGGGAAAAGGCGATCTTCGACGTGTACGCCCCCCGCGACGGCTACTACACGGTGGTGTCGCGGGCCTCGGCGGCGGTGCGGCTCACCCTGCACGGTGAGCGGGTGACGGCGGCCCCCGGCCGGCCCCTGCGGCTGTATCTGGTCGCGGGCAACAACCGCGTCGCGGCGACCGCCGGGTACGCCTCCGTTCGCTCCCTCGACGTCTCGGGCGACGGCTCGGCCTCCGGCACGCTCTCCTACGAGGGCGCCTCGGCGACCCTGGCGGGCGGCGCGAAGCTCGTCGACTCCCCGTACGCCTCTGCCGGGTCGTACATCGGGCAGCTCGGCAACAGCGCCGACAGCACCGCCGAGTTCACGGTGCGCGCGCCTGAGTCCGGCCGCTACGTGCTGGTGGTCCACTACGCGCACAACGACCGGCGCGACAACGGTCACGCCTACAACACGGACATCATGTCCCGCACGGCGGACGTCAGGGTGGGAAGCGCCGCGCCCAGGAAGGTCACCTTCAAGAACACCTGGAGCGTGAACGACTACTGGACCCTGGGCGTGCCCGTCGACCTGCGCAAGGGCGCCAACCGGGTGACGTTCGGCAACGCAAGCGGGTGGGCGCCGGACATCGACCGGATCGAACTGGGCCGGGTCGTCGGCCGGCCGTAGTCCGTCACGGATCGGCCTTCACCCAGCGGTCGGCGGGCGGATGCCCGCCGGCCGCTGTTTCGTGTGCGGGCCGTGACCCGCCGTACGACGAGGGAACGCCCGCTGTCTTGACGTGTTCATTACTGTCGTCAAGCATGCTGTGAACCCGATTGATTCTGGTCGGTTCTGTGAATTGCCGTGTCATGGAAGGGAGTTCCGTGTTCAACCGACATCGCCTCGCCCGGGCGTTGGCGCCCACCATCCCCCTGGTGCTCGGCGCGGGTCTCGTCACCGTCACCGCCCCCGCCGCCGTCGCGGACACGCCGACGCCGAGCGCGGTCACGGTGCGGATCGACCCGTCCTACCGGCAGCAGGAGTTCGAGGGATGGGGGACGAGCCTCGTCTGGTTCGCCAACGCCACGGGCGGCTATCCGGAGCCCATCCGAAGACAGCTGGTCGACATGCTGTTCGGTGAGGATGGGCTCCGGCTCAACATCGCCCGCTACAACATCGGCGGCGGCAACGCCCCGGACGTGCGCAAGGACTACATGAAGGCCGGCGCGACCATGGAGGGCTTCTGGAAGGCCCCCGAGGGGACCACCCGGCAGGACACGGACTGGTGGGATCCGAACAACCCGGACCACTGGAACTGGGACGCCGACGCGGGCCAACGCTGGTGGGTCGACCAGATCAAGAAGAAGGTCACCCGCTGGGAGGCGTTCAGCAACTCACCCCCCTGGTTCCAGACGGTGAGCGGATACGTCTCCGGCGGCTTCGACGCGGGCACCGATCAGATCCGCGCCGACCGCGTCGACGACTTCGCCACCTACCTGGTGCGCGCGAGTGAGCATCTGGAGCGGGCCCACCACATCAGGTTCGACACGATAGACCCGCTGAACGAGCCCAACACCACCTACTGGGGCACCCAGTTGGGAGCGGACGGCCAGCCCACAGGCGGACGCCAGGAAGGCGCGCACGCCGGACCCGGGCTCCAGCAGAAGGTGGTCCTCGCTCTCGACCACGCGCTCGCCGAGGCGAAGACCGGCGCGCGGGTGTCCGCGATGGACGAGACCAACCCCGGCATCTTCACCCAGAACTGGAACGCCTACGACGAGTCGGCACGAGCCGCCGTCGACCAGCTGAACGTGCACACGTACGGCACGGGGATGCGCACCAGCGCCCGGGACATCGCCAAGGGCGCGGACAAGAAGCTCTGGATGAGCGAGGTGGAGGGCACCTGGGGCACCGGCACCGACTTCACCGGGATGGACCCGGGGCTCGGGATCGCCGGCCGGATGGTGGACGACATGCGCGAACTGGAGCCCTCCGCCTGGGTGTTCTGGCAGCCCGTCGAGGACGCCGTTCCGCAGGCGGCGGCCGGCAAGAACTGGGGCAGCATCCACGTCCCGTTCGACTGCACGGCCGAGGACACCCTGGAGAGCTGCCCGATCCGGGCCAACTCGAAGTTCCACACCATCCGCAACTTCACCCACTACATACGTCCCGGCGATCACTTCGTGAAGGTCGACGACCCGTCCAGCGTCGCGGCGGTGCGCAAGTCCGGTCGTGCGGCGAGCGTCGTGCATGTGAACAGCGGTACGTCCGCGCGTTCCGTGACCCTCGACCTCTCGCGCTTCGGCAAGGTCGCGCACGGGGCCACCGTCACCCCCGTGGTGACCAGCGACGGAGGTGCCCTCGTACGCGGCAGGCCGGTCGAGGTCACCGACCGCTCGGCCACGCTCGTCGTCCCCGCGAGGTCGGTCACCACCTTCCTGGTCGACGGAGTCAGCGGTGTCGCAAAGGACGCCCCGCTCGTCCGGAACGGCCATGTCTACCGGCTGCCGGGGGCGCAGAGCGGGAAGTCGTTGGCGCCGTCGGACGACGGCAGCGGTGTCGTCATCCGCACGACCGACACCGAAAACCCCGAACAACTGTGGTCCGTGCGGCAGTTGACGCCGGGCACCGACAACCGCGAGCGCTACGCGCTGACCAGCGCCACCAACGGCAAGCGCCTCACGGTGCGCGACAACCAGGCAGTCCTGGAGGACCCGGGCGGCACCCGGGCCGGCGAGGCAGCGCAGTGGATCATGTCGACGACCGGTGACGGCAGTTGGACCTTCGTCAACGTCGCCACCGGCCGCCTTCTCGACGTCACCGGCCAGTCCTCGGCGGACGGTGCCGAGGTGTCCACGTACACCCCGACCTCCGCGGCGAACCAGCGCTGGGGCGTCAGAGACGAGACGGTGCTGCGCACCGAACCGGCCGACGCGTTCACCGTGCCCGGCCTGGCACCGAAGCTCCCGGGAACGGTGACGCCGGTGTACCGGGACGGCACCCGCGGCTCGCTGCCCGTGGTGTGGAACGTACCGCCGGAGGGGAAGTGGCGTGACCCCGGAACGGTACACGTCACGGGCCGCGCCACCGATCCGCTCGGGCGGTCGATCCGCGCGACGGCGGTGGTCACGGTGGACGCCGTCGGCTCGACCCTCCCCGGCCGCGCCAAGACCTACACGGGCGGCAGGCCGGACTTGCCGACCACGGTCGTCGGTGTCGGCCGGCACGGCGGCCGGACCCATCTTCCGGTGACCTGGGATCCCGCACCGGCCGGGGCGTACGACACGCCAGGTGTCGTGACGCTGCGCGGCGTGGCACGGGTGGTCGACGGCGGTACCGTCGACGCGACCGTGCGGGTGCAGGTCACCAAACCGGCGGAGACCAACATCGCGCTCGACGGCGATGTGTCGGTCGCGGCCACGTTCACCGAGAGCGGCTACTCCGCCGAAGGTCTGCGTGACGGGAACCCGTCCGGGAAGGCCTGGTCCAACTGGAAGCCTGGCACCACCAAGAACCCGTCCGACACCGTCACCTTCACGCTGCCGAAGGACCGCGACCTGACCCGGGTCGTCGCGCGCTTCCACCGGGACGGGAACACCGCGTCCTTCCCCGAGAGCCTGAAAGTGCAGGTGCGGGGTGCCGACGACGGGGCGTGGGTGGACGCGAGCGGTGACATCGAGGTGGGTACCGAGGGCTCGCCGGTGGTCGACGTTCCGGTGACGGCGGGACCGGCGAACGGGGTGCGGGTGGTCATGACCGCCCGCCCCGGCGGCTACATCACCATGAGCGAGATCGAGTTGTACGCCAGGACGCCCGGGGTCTCCTCGGACGCCGCCGCCGCGTCCGTCGAGGTGGCTGGCGTTCCGGTCGCGTCGTTCGATCCCGACACGCACGACTACCGTGTCGTCACCTCCGAGCCGGGCCGGGCCGTGGTCACGGCGGTCGCGCGCGATCCCTACGCGACCGTCTCGGTCGAGACGACCCGGGAGCCCCGTCGGACCCGGGCCGTCATCACCGTGACCGGTGAGGACGGATCGAGGACCGGGACATACCGGATCGACGTCGTACGAAGCTGAGGCAGGGCGCGGGACGGGGAGCGAATGCCGGTGCCCCCCGTCCCCAACCCGGCGGTGAGCGGCGGTTGTTGGGAGACGGAAGCTCGACCCGTTCGACTGATCGAACTTCGTTCGAAACTCTTGACGCGCAACCGCGCCCCGATTGACACTCTCGCAACACGACGTCACACAGCCGCAACGACCCGGTGCCCACGACCAGGCTCCCGTCAGCCGGCCCGCTCCCCCTTGTCTCCTGTCCGTTCGCCATCAGCCATGCCTCAGCAGGGAAACCCCACATGACGTACACCGCACGTCCGCGCGGCCGCGCGAGACGCTGGGCGGGCCGGATCGCCGGCCTGACCACCGCGTCGCTGTTCCTGGGCCTCACCGCGCCCGCCGCTCCCGCACAGGCGGCCGTACCGGCGCGAACGGCGCAGGCCGCGGACCTCACTGACGGGCTGGCGCTCTGGTACAAACTCGACGCGGCCTCCGGCGACACCGTCGCCGACGCCTCCGGGAACGGACGCGACGGCACGGTGAGCGGCACCGCCAACTGGTCCGGCACCGGCCAGGGGCTCGCCTTCAACGGGTCGGACACCTACGTCAAGGTGCCTGACGACGTCATGAAGGGCATGGACGCGATCACCGTCTCGACGGACGTACTGATCGACTCCGCCCAGAGAACGCCGTACTTCCTCTACGGCTTCGGCAACTCCAGTGGCAGTAACGGGAACGGCTACCTGTTCACCACGGGCAACGGCCTGCGGACCTCCGTGGCGAGTGGCAACTGGTCGACGGAACAGACCACCAAGCCCGCCGACGGCCACAGCCTGACGCGCGCGGTGTGGAAGCACCTCACGTACACCCAGACCGGCGGCACGGGTGTGCTCTACGAGGACGGCGTCGAGGTCGGCCGCAACACGTCGGTCACCATCACGCCCGGCGCCATCGGTTCGGGCGCCACCACCGCCAACTACATCGGCAAATCCGTGTACTCGGGCGACCAGCTCTTCAAGGGCCGGATCCGCGACTTCCGGGTGTACGACCGGGCGCTCACCGACTCCGAGGTCGAACAACTCGCCCTCCCCGTCGCCACTCAGGGCGTCGCCGACGACAAGGCCGCGCTGAGCCTCGGCGACACCAGCGCCGTGACGGCCGGCCTGGACCTGCCGAAGACCGGCAGCGCCGGCGGTTCCACCATCAACTGGGCGAGCGACAACCCGGACGTCGTCTCCGCCGCAGGCGCCGTCACCCGCCCCGCCGCCGGCGAACCGGACGGCCACGCCACACTCACGGCGACCCTCAGGAAGGGCACGGTGCGCGACACCAGGACCTTCGACGTCACGGTCCTGCCCGCCTTCGACGACGAGACGGCCACCCGACAGGCCGCCGAGGCGCTCGCCGTCCACAACCTCGACGACGCCCGCGGCAACCTGACCCTCCCGGCGACCGGTTCCTACGGCACGAAGGTCACCTGGTCCTCCGCGAAGCCGGACGTGGTCTCCGCCGACGGCGTGGTCCACCGCCCCGCGCACGGCGAGGGCCCCACCACGGTCCAGCTGACGGCCACCCTCACCAAGGGCGAGGCGAGGGCGACCCGCGTCCTCACCGCCACGGTCCCGCAGCTCCCCTTCAAGGAAGCCCTCAAGGGCTATATGTTCAGCTACTTCACCGGCGAGGGCACCTCGGACGGCGAGCAGCTCTACTCCGCCCTCAGCAAGGGCAACGACCCGCTGAAGTGGCGGGAGTTGAACGGCGGCAAGCCGGTCCTGACCTCCACCCTCGGCGAGAAGGGCCTGCGCGACCCGTTCATCATCCGCTCGCCCGAGGGCGACAAGTTCTACCAGATAGCCACCGACCTCAGGATCTACGGCAACGGCGACTGGGACGCGTCCCAGCGCACCGGCAGCAAGTCCCTCATGGTCTGGGAGTCCACCGACCTCGTGCACTGGACCGACCAGCGGCTGGTCAGGGTCTCACCGGACAGCGCGGGCAACACCTGGGCGCCGGAGGCGTTCTACGACGCCGAGCGCGGCGAGTACGTGGTCTTCTGGGCGTCGAAGCTGTACGACAACGCCACCCACTCCGGCGACACGTACAACCGCATGATGTACGCGACCACCCGCGACTTCTACACCTTCAGCGAACCCAAGGTCTGGATCGACCGCGGCTACTCGGTCATCGACTCGACCATGATCCAGCACGACGGCACCTACTACCGGCTGTCGAAGGACGAGCGCAACAACACCTCCTCCACCCCGAACAGCAAGTTCATCTTCGAGGAGAAGAGCGACTCGATCCTGAACCCGTCCTGGGACCCGGTCGCCGAGGGCATCGGCAAGGGCGCGATGAACGCGGCCGAGGGCCCGCTGGTGTTCAAGTCCAACACCGAGGAGAAGTGGTACGCCTTCCTCGACGAGTTCGGCGGCCGCGGCTACCTCCCGTTCGAGACGACGGACCTCGCCTCCGGCAGGTGGACCGCGTCCACCGGCTACGACCTGCCGGCCAAGCCGCGCCACGGCACGGTCCTCCCGGTCACCCAGGCCGAGTACGACCGACTGCTGCGCGCCTACCAGCCGGACCAGGTGGTCAAGAGTGTCGAGGACGTCGCCGTGAAAACCCGGGTCGGCGAGGCCCCGGTCCTGCCGGCCACCGTGATCGCCGAGTACGCCGACGGCGTCAAGCGTCCCGTGGCAGTGGCGTGGGAGGACATCCCGGCGTCGCGGTACGCGCAGACCGGCACCTTCGCGGTGACCGGCGGCCTGCCCGACGGCACCGCGCTGCCCGTGCGCGCCGAGGTGACCGTCTCCGAGGAAGGCCCGGACATCCCCGCCGACCTCGTCCTGCACTACGGCTTCGACGAGACCGGCGGCACCATCGCCCGCGACTCCAGCGGCCACGGCTACCACGGTACCTACGTCCGTACACCCGACTTCGGCACCGGCGTGCACGACGGATCGTTCAAGATGTCCGGCGCCTCGGCCACCTCCCCCTACGTGAAGATCCCGAACGGGGTGTTGAAGAACGCCGACAGCGTGACCGTGTCGACCTACGCCAAGTGGAAGGGCGGCGACAACTTCCAGTGGCTGTTCGGGCTCGGTCCCGACAGCGACAAGTACTTCTTCGCCACCCCCTCCAACGGCGGCTCCAGCCTGTACTCGGCCATCACGAAGGCGAGTTGGTCGGCCGAGTCGAAACTGACGGCCGGTTCGCGGCTGACGCCCGGCGAGTGGCGGCACGTCACGGTGACCCTGGACGGCTCCACCCGCACGATGGTCCTCTACGTCGACGGCGTCGAGGCGGCCCGGGCGACCGGTGTCACCACCAAGCCGTCCGAGCTGTACGACGCCACCAAGGACTACAGCGGCTACATCGGCAGGTCCCTGTACGCGGCCGACCCGTACTTCGGCGGCGAGGTCGACGACTTCCGCGTCTACGACCGGGCACTGTCGGCCGCGGACGTCATGGAGCTCAGCGGCAACACCGCGGGGATCGCGAAAGCGACGCACCCGGACCTGAAGGTCGACGCGATCATCGACAACGCCGACAGCAAGGTCACGCTGCCGATGAAGGAGGGCACCGATCTCACCGCCCTCGCCCCCGAGTTCACCCTCGCCAAGGGCGCGGCGATCAGCCCCGCCTCCGGCAGCGTCCACGACTTCACGAAGCCGGTGACGTACCGGGTGACCGGCTCCGACGGGAAACAGCGCACCTGGACGGTGACCGCGCTCGCCATGAAGAGCCCCGTCCTGCCGGGGCTCAACGCCGACCCGAACATCGTCCGCTTCGGCGACACCTTCTACCTGTATCCGACCACCGACGGCTTCGAGGGCTGGAGCGGCACGCAGTTCAAGGCGTACTCCTCCACCGACCTGGTCCACTGGAAGGACCACGGCGTCATCCTCGACCTCGGGCCGGACGTGTCCTGGGCCGACAGCAGGGCCTGGGCGCCGACGATCGCCGAGAAGGACGGGAAGTTCTACTTCTACTTCTGCGCCGACGCGAACATCGGTGTCGCGGTCTCCGACTCACCGACGGGGCCGTTCAAGGACGCCCTGGGCAAGCCGCTGCTCAAGGCGGGCCAGTACAGCGGCCAGATGATCGACCCGGCCGTGTTCACCGACGACGACGGACAGGCGTACCTCTACTGGGGCAACGGCCGTGCGTACGTGGCTCCGCTCGGCGACGACATGACCTCCCTCGACACCTCGAAGGTCAAGGACATCACCCCGACCGGTTACAACGAGGGCACCTTCGTCATCAAGCGCGAGGGCACCTACTACTTCATGTGGTCGGAGAACGACACCCGGGACGAGAACTACCGCGTCGCCTACGCCACCGGCCCCTCCCCCACCGGCCCCTGGACCAAGCGCGGCGTGATCCTGGAGAAGGACCTCTCCCTCGGCGTCAAGGGCCCCGGCCACCACTCGGTCGTCCAGGTGCCCAACACCGACGACTGGTACATCGCCTACCACCGCTTCGCCATCCCCTCGGGCGACGGCACCCACCGCGAAACGACCGTCGACAAGCTGGAGTTCGACGCCGACGGCCTGATCAAGAAGGTCGTCCCCACCCTCACCGGCATCGACCCGGTCACCGTCGTGCACGCCGGAGGGGACGCCGACGGCACCGAGGGCGACGCGATCGCGCTGAACGGCACGCTGTCCGGGGCGGGCAGTGCGAAGTGGTCGGTCGAGAAGGGCGCGCCCTGCGTGTTCGCCGACCCGGCGGCGGCCCGGACCACGATCAGCTGCGCCGACGACGGCAGCTACGAGGTCACGCTGACCGGCGGCCGCGGCAGCGACACGGCGAGAGTCGAGGTCTCCAACGCGGAGCCTGTCATCACCTCGGCGACCGGTCCGCGGTCCGCGGTGCCGGCCGGTGGGCGGGCCGTCGTCACGGCCCAGTTCACCGACGCGGGCACGGACGACACCCACACCTGCGAGGTCGACTGGAAGGACGGCACCCGGCCGCGGTCCGGCACGGTCACCGCCACCGGCTGCCGGGCCGAGCACACCTACGCCGAGGCGGGCATCCGT
This sequence comes from Streptomyces sp. NPDC006332, assembly GCF_040612855.1. NCBI lineage: Bacteria > Bacillati > Actinomycetota > Actinomycetes > Kitasatosporales > Streptomycetaceae > Streptomyces > Streptomyces sp. NPDC006332. The sequence continues at coordinate 527 of NZ_JBEXRA010000083.1, read as the reverse complement.
CGCCCCGTGGTCACCGTCACCGACGACGACGGGGCCTCGGCCGGCAGGACCCTGCCCGAGGTGATCACGTACGACCGCGCCGCCGGGCCCGCGCTCGGCGCCGGCGTCCTCACCTCCCCGGCCGGTGCCTACCCCGCGAAGCCAGCCCTGGCCGGTCAGGCAGCCTTCTCCTTCGCCGCGGCGTACACGCCAGGAGCCGCCGCCCCGATCGGAAAGGTGACCTTCGACTTCGGTCCGGCCCGGCTGAAGTTCCGCTCGACCGGCTCCGACTGGCTCGTCGTCACCGGCTCGCGGGCCGTGTACCAGGGCTCCGGAACGGTCGGCGGCACCGCGGGCTACGGCTTCCGGGTCACCGCCACCGACGGCCCGGACAGCTTCCGCGTCAAGATCTGGCACAAGACCACCGGCGATGTCGTCTACGACAACGTCACCGCCTCCAGGACCGTGGGCGTCATCACCATCGGCACCCACTGATCCGGTCGCGACGAGGATCACCTCGGGCGTCCCGGTGGAGGCCTCGAACAGGA
>NZ_JBEXRA010000082.1:0-28879 GCF_040612855.1 Streptomyces sp. NPDC006332 | reverse complement strand
GGCCGACGACCTGCACACCTACCTCGACCTCACCCTCGACACGCATTACCCCCCGGAGCGCGTCCGCGACATCGCCGAACAGGCCGGGCCGACCGTGCGACGAACCCCGATCGTCCTCCTGAACGGTGGACGAGGCATCGCCGTCAGGCCGATGACGGCGGCGGTGCGGGAACACCGCGCACGGGATGCTTGCTCATGACGGACACCCGGTTGAAGGCGTTGATCGTGATCGCCACCCAGATCACCGCCGATATCTCGTCGTCGGACAGCACCAGCCGCGCCTGTGCCCAGGCGCTCTCCTGCAGCACGCTGTCCGCCGGACGCGTGGTGGCCTCGGCCAGCGCGAGAGCGGCCCGCTCGCGAGGGGTGAACAGCTCGGTGTCCCGCCAGGCCGGGAGCACCCCCAGACGCTGGGCGCTCTCGCCGGCCCGCAGCGCGGCCCTGGTGTGCAGGTTGAGGCAGTACGCGCACGCGTTGATCTGCGACACCCGGATGTTGATGAGCTCGACGAGGAGCCGGTCCAGTCCCGCCGCGGCGGCGACGCCCCGCACGGCCTCGCCCGTGGCGGTCAGGGCGCGGTACGCCTCGGGGCTCTGCTTGTCGACGAAGACCCGTCTGCCGGTGGTCGCCGGTGCCGTATCTGTCACGTGCGCTCCTTGATCGCGATGTCTCGCCGATGGTCTATCACGCGGGCCACCGGGCTTCGTGGACAGGCGGTCAGCGGTGTGCGGGCGCCGGTGGCGTCGCCGCCCCGGGTACGGTCGCCGGGCACGGCGCGGGGGTGCGGCGGGGCAGCAGCGCGAGGTGCTCCTCGTGCACCAGGTTGAACCGCAGGGCCAGCGTCACCAGGTCCTCGCGCTTGGCGCCCACCCGCCCGCCGTCCTTCGGGCCGGACGCCGACAGGTCGTCCTCGTGGACGCTCCGCAGCCGGAGCTTCGCGGACGTCAGATAGTCGATGTGGTAGTTCACCGCCGAGCGGGTCAGGTCACGGCACGACTCCAGGGCACGCAGCCGCTCGACGATCTCTCCGGCGCCGGGCAGGGCCGCACCGGAGGAACTGCGCAGCCTCGGTTCACACAGCGCGACCAGTACCAGGAAGTACTTCGACGTCGGGTCGAGGGAGAAGGGGCTGACGGTCCGCTCCCCGTGGTCGGGTCCCGCCCCGTCCGGCGCGTAGGCGTGCTGCGGTGCGAAGACCTTGAAGGCCGCGGTGCCGTCCAGCGCGGGCAGCACCACTCTGGAGAACTCGAACGGGACAGGGGCGCCGAGCCGTCCGGGCGCGACCTTGATGTACTCGCCGGCTCCTTCGAGGCTCTCCACCACATACGTGGACCCCGCGCTGAAGTTCGACAGGCGCCAGAAGTCTCCGGCGGCCTCGATGCGTCCCGCGTGGCGCGACACCCCCGGATCGGCCAGCACGATGGCCGGCACCTCGCCCGGCGCCCCCCGACCGAAGTCCTGCGTCTCGCCGGGCCCCATGTGGAGCAGCCGCGGCTTCCGGTGAATACCCCGCTGATGTGCCGTGGTGTCGTCGGGCAACTGCACGATAACGGTGTCCATTACACACTTCCCCCGTGGCGGTCATCGAAAATTCTAAAGGCCCGCCGCCTTTCCCGGAGTGCCCCAACAACCCCTTTTCCGCTACCTGTTCTCGACGTGCGCGAATCCTTCGGGATGCTGGGACATCCCGACCAGGTGGAACCGGACACTGCCGGTGCACGCCGCGTAAGGCGTACCGAGTAACGCGTTGTCGTGTGGCGTGAACGACGGTGGCCGATTGCCGACGTGGGGCTTTGCTGTGTGGCATGCGCAAACGTGGGCAGCAGCACTGACGGCGCCGGACGATCGGCGCAGCGCACATGATCTCGGGAGAAAGGCGGTAATCGTGCCACACGTGAATCAAGAGGAGCAGCCGAAGCCGCCGGGCAGGGGGAACCTTCCGAAGTCCGTCGCCAAGCTGCCGCATCAGGTCCGGGAGGAACTGACCCGACGGTTGCGACGCAATAAGCGCGCCTTCCGCGAGGAGGACGTCCAGGTCGTCGAACGGCCGCTGTTGAAGCGCGCGGTCGGCGCCTCGGCGCTCGGCAACTGCATGGAGTGGTTCGACTTCGGCGTCTACAGCTACCTCGCCGCCACCCTCGGCAAGGTGTTCTTCCCCGGCGCCTCGCCGGCCGCCCAGGTCATCTCCTCCTTCGCGACCTTCGCCGCGGCGTTCGTGGTCCGCCCCCTCGGCGGCCTCGTCTTCGGCCCGTTGGGCGACCGGCTCGGCAGGCAGAAGGTGCTCGCCACCACCATGATCATGATGGCGGTCGGTACCTTCGCCATCGGCCTGATCCCGAGCTACCACACCATCGGCATCGCCGCCCCCATCCTGCTGCTGCTCGCCCGCATGGTCCAGGGCTTCTCCACCGGCGGCGAGTACGGCGGCGCCACCACCTTCGTCGCCGAGTACTCCCCGGACCGCCGCCGGGGTTTCCTCTCCAGCTGGCTCGACTTCGGCACCTTCACCGGGTACGCCCTCGGCTCCGCTCTGGTCACCGTCCTCAACCTGCTGCTCACCGACGCCGAGATGCTCTCCTGGGGCTGGCGGATCCCGTTCCTGATCGCCGGGCCGCTCGGGGTCATCGGTCTGTACATGCGGCTCAAGCTGGAGGAATCCCCGGCGTTCCAGCAGCAGTTGGACGAACACGAGAAGAGCCTCGCCCAGGAGTCGACCGGCAGCGAGCTGCGGGCCATCGTCAAGGACCACTGGCGGCCGCTGCTGATCTGCATGGGCCTGGTGCTGCTCTACAACGTCACCAACTACATGGTCACCGGTTTCCTGCCCACGTATCAGACGGAGACGCTGCACCGCTCCAGCAGCTCCGCCGACGTCCTGGTGCTGGTCGGCATGGTGTGGATCGTGCTGCTGATCACCTTCCTCGGCCGGTTCAGTGACCGCGTCGGCCGACGGCCCCTCTACGGTGTGGCGGCGGCCGCGATGATCGTCCTCGCCGTCCCGTCCTTCCTGCTGATCAAGGCGGAGGGAACCTGGCCCCCCATCTTCGGCGTGCTCATCCTCTCCACCCTGCTGGCCTGCTTCGCCGCGCCGAGCGCCGCGACGCTGCCCGCCCTGTTCCCGACCGCCGTCCGCTACGCGGCCATGGGCATCGGCTTCAACTTCGCGGTCGCAGCCTTCGGCGGTACCACGCCACTGGTGACCGAGGCGCTGGTCAGTGTCACCGGCGACGACCTGGTGCCCGCCTACTACCTGATGCTGGCCGGGGTCATCGGCCTGGTGACGGTGAAGTTCCTGCCGGAGAGCGCCCAGGTACCGCTGAACGGCTCGCAGCCGATGGTCGGTTCACGGGAGGAACAGCGGGAACTGATCAGCACCTCCACCGACCTGTACAAGGCCTCACGTCAACACGCCGGAGTCCGATGAGCCGGCCCGGGGGTCGAGGATCGTCTCCCCGGTGCCGCAGCACCTGATATCGCCGTACGACGGACCAGCCCCGACCCCGCAACGGCGCGGTGTCGAGGGTGGGCCGTGCGTCAAGGCCCCGGGTTGCCGTGAGGTGACAGCCGCCCGCCGAACGCGTGTGGGCGCGAGCACCTCCAGCCTGCGGTAAGGTTGATCCAGAACGCGGCGCCGAACTCCCGGTGTCCGACGATGCGTTGGTGGTCCAAGGAAAGACGCCCCGCTTCCTGCGGGGAGATGCAGGTGCAAGGCCTGCCCAGCGCTCCGACAGGAACCCCATCCCGCCCAGCGGGGTGGGGTTCCGCCGTGTCGGTGACCTTTCCTCACCGCCCGGTATCGACCGGAACGAAACCCCGGAAATCCACGAGGACTTCGCGACCCGCGCCCTGGTCGGACTCGACCAGGGGCATTCGCGATATTTGGCCCGGAAAGTCATTGAGGACAGCGCCTGAAGTCGTCGACGACCAGGCTCGCGTCCGCCACTGCGTTTTCCGCTGCTTTCTGGGAGCCGAGTGGCGGGTGTGTGGAGTTTTCGTTCCTCTCTCATGCCGGGAAGGTGCGCGATGTGTGCGGTGTGCCTTTGGGAAGTGCCGGTCATCGGCGCGGACTTGCGGCTGGATCTCCTCGTGCAGTAATCAGGTGAATCATGAACTTGTTCAGCCGTGGCAGCGTGTTCCGACGCTCGGAGTCCGCCGCCCCCCAACCCCCCACCCGGTCGACGGGCGCCGCCTCCGCCGTGCTTCCGGAACCCGGTCTGTCGGCGCTGACCGGAGAATGGGTCATCGACCCCGCACACAGCAGGATCGGCTTCTCCGTGCGGCACGCCATGGTGACCACGGTCCGCGGTGCCTTCACCGAATACCAGAGCCGTCTCTACTTCGACGGACGTGACCCGCATCTCTCGAAGGCGGAGATCATCGTGTCCACCGCCGGCGTCGACACCGGCGTGGAACAACGCGACGCCCACCTGGTGGGCCGTGACTTCCTGGACGCCGCGACCTACCCCCACCTGCGCTTCACCAGCACCGCCGTGGAGGTCCCCGGCAACGATGTCTACCGCATGACCGGTGACCTCACCATCAGGGCCACCACCCGGCCGGTCGTGCTGGAGCTCACTTACATCGGACACGTCACCGACCCCTTCGGGTACGAACGCGTCGGCTTCGACGGGACGACCACCATCAACCGTTCCGAATGGGGTCTGACGTACAGCTCCAAACTCGCCGAAGGCGGCGCCATGGTGAGCGAGAAGGTGCGCCTTCAGCTCGACATCGCCGCGATCCGCGCCATCCCCACCGGCTGACCACGCGGCCGACGACACCGGTGGCCTCGATCCGGTTGAGCTGCCGGACCCCGTGCGGATGGGTGTAGGTCACCCGTCGGCGGGTCCGGTGCTGGCGACCGGTGTCCCCGTGCCTGCCGCCGCGTCCGACCCGTTCCCGGCCCGGTGGGGCCGGAGTTCGGGGCGGCCCGGACTCGCTCAGACGGTATGTCAGGATCCCGGGATGAACGAACTGACGATCCGTCCGCGCGCCGATGACCACATGCAGGGCTGCGTCCAGGCACTCGCCACGGTGCATGCGACAGATCGCTATCCGGTGGATTGGCCTGTCGATCCCGAAGGCTGGCTGACTCCCCGAAGCATGCTCGGTGCCTGGGTGGCCGTGGACAGTTCGGCTGTCCTGGGGCATCTGGTCCTCGCCCGTCCCGGTGAGGCCCTGGCTCTCGCCGTTGGGTTGCCTTCGCGGCGTCTGGTGTCCGTGACGCGGCTCTTCGTCAGTGCCGGTGCCCGCCGACGAGGGGTGGCCGCGAGGCTGCTGGACAAGGCGATCGCGGTAGCCGCAGCGGACGGACTCAGACCCGTTCTGGAAGTCGAAGCCGGGGCGGCCGCCGCCATCAACCTCTATGAACGTGCCGGATGGCGCTGCGTCGGCACTTCCGCAGCCGACTGGACGACAGCCGACGGGCGGGTCGCGCGGATGCGTTCCTATGTTGCCCCCTCGGGTCACCGAACCTGACGAGACGGTCAAACCGAACAGCGCAGGGCGGAACGAGCGCACGCTCATCAGGTCAAGCGTCCCGGACCCTTGACTCGCAATGCGCTCGCCGCGATCCTCGACGCAGATGTTGCGCCGGTCATGACAACTCGATGGGCTGCCCAGGGGCCTTCGTCGACCGTGCCATCCCGCCGATCGAGGGACGTGGGCAGTGACCATGACCAAACGCCCGTACCGTGGACGCAAAGACGTCACCCTGCTGTCGCTGTTACTTCTCGTCCTGGCCATGTCCCTTGGCCCCACCCCGAGTTCGGCGGCCGACGCCGACTGGTGGGTGCCGACCGCGCGCCCGGCGCCGGACTCCCGGATCAACGTGACCGGAGAGCCGTTCACCGGTACGAACGCCCAGGGCGAGGTGCGCGGCTTCGTCGACGCCCACAATCACCTCTTCGCCGACGAGGGCTTCGGCGGGCGGCTCATCTGCGGAAAGACGTTCTCCGAGGCCGGCGTCGCCGACGCGCTCAAGGACTGTCCCGAGCACTACCCCGACGGCTCCCTCGCGATCTTCGACTACATCACGGGCGGCGGCGACGGCAAGCACGATCCGGTCGGCTGGCCCACCTTCAAGGACTGGCCCGCCCATGACTCGCTGACCCACCAGCAGAACTACTACGCCTGGGTGGAGCGTGCCTGGCGCGGCGGTCAGCGGGTGCTCGTCAACGACCTCGTCACCAACGGCGTGATCTGCTCGATCTACCCCTTCAAGGACCGAAGCTGCGACGAGATGACGTCCATCCGCCTCCAGGCGAAGCGGACGTACGACCTCCAGGCTTACGTCGACAAGATGTACGGCGGCCCCGGCAAGGGCTGGTTCAGGATCGTCACCGACAGCGCGCAGGCCCGACAGGTCGTCGAACAGGGCAAGTTGGCGGTCGTCCTGGGAGTCGAGACGTCGGAGCCGTTCGGCTGCAAGCAGGTCCTGGACATCGCGCAGTGCAGCAAGGCCGACATCGACAAGGGACTCGACGAGCTGTACGCGCTGGGTGTGCGCAGCATGTTCCTGTGCCACAAGTTCGACAACGCGCTGTGCGGCGTCCGCTTCGACGAGGGCGGACTCGGAACGGCCATCAACGTCGGGCAGTTCCTGTCGACCGGCACCTTCTGGAAGACGGAGAAGTGCGCCGGCCCCCAGCACGACAACCCCATCGGCACCGCCGCCTCCAAGGCGGAGGACGACCTCCCGGCGGGCGTGGACGTCCCCGCGTACGACGAGGACGCCCAGTGCAACGCGCGCGGACTGACCGACCTCGGTGAGTACGCCGCGCGCGGCATGATGAAACGCAAGATGATGCTGGAGATCGACCACATGAGCGTCAAGGCCACCGGCCGGGTGCTCGACCTCTTCGAGTCGGCGTCGTACCCCGGCGTGATCTCCTCGCACAGCTGGATGGACCTCAACTGGACCGAGCGGGTCTACGGCCTCGGCGGCTTCGTCGCCCAGTACATGCACGGCTCCGAGGAGTTCAGCACCGAGGCGAAGCGGACCGACGTCCTGCGCGACAAGTACCACGTCGGCTATGGCTTCGGCACGGACATGAACGGAGTCGGCGGCTGGCCCGCCCCGCGCGGCGCGGACGCCGCCAACAAGGTCACGTACCCCTTCAAGAGCGTCGACGGCGGCTCCGTCATCGACAGGCAGACCACCGGCAGTCGTACGTGGGACCTGAACACAGACGGTGCCGCGCACTACGGTCTCGTCCCGGACTGGATCGAGGACATCCGGCGCGTCGGTGGCCAGGACGTGGTGGACGACCTCTTCCGGGGCGCCGAGTCCTACCTCGGCACCTGGGGCGGGACGGAGCGGCACCAGGCAGGCGTCAACCTCGCCAAGGGCGCGACGGCCACGGCCAGTTCGGCGGAGTCGAACCCGGTGACCAGCTACGCGCCGAGCCGTGCCGTGGACGGCGACCCGGGCACCCGTTGGGCGAGCGACTGGAGCGACGACCAGTGGCTGCGGATCGACCTGGGCACCACGCACCGGGTCGGGCGGGTCACGCTCGACTGGGAGCGCGCCTACGGGACCTCGTACCGCATCCAGCTCTCCACCGACGGAACGAACTGGCAGAACGTCTGGTCCACCACCTCGGGCGACGGCGGCCTGGACACGGCCCGCTTCACCGCTACCCCGGCCCGCTACGTCCGCGTCCTGGGCCTGGACCGTGGTACGGACTGGGGTTACTCGCTGGCCGAGGTGGGCGTCCACAGCGGCTGACGCCAGGCCGGCACGAGCAGGAGGGGCGGGCGCACATGGCACGGATGCCGTCGGCGGAACGGCGCCGACAGCTGACGGAGGCGGCGATCAGGGCGATGACCCGGGACGGCGTCGCCAGGACGACGACCCGGTCCATCGCCGCCGAGGCGGACGTGTCCCTGAGCGTCTTCCACTACTGCTTCGACTCCAAGCAGGCCCTGATCGAGTCCGTCATCACGACCCTCACGGCCCACTCCGTGACCGTGGTGAAGGAGGCGATACGGCCCAGGGCCACGCTGGAGGAGACCGTCCGGGCCGGGTTCGGGGCGTACTGGGACCACGTCCGCGCCCACCCGGACGAGCACATGCTCACCTACGAACTCACCCAGTACGCCCTGCGCCAACCGGGGTTCGAGCATCTGGCGCGACGCCAGTACGAGCTCTACGGCGACGCGTACGGCGAACTCATCGAGGAACTCGGCCGGCGCATGGACTTCCGACTGAGCGTGCCCGTCTCCGTCCTGGCCCGCTACCTGGCCGCGATGACGGACGGGCTGACCCTCAACTACCTGGTGCTCGGCGACGACATGGCCTGGACCGACATCCTCGCCACGGTCACCGCGCAGATCGCCGGCCTGGTGGACACCGACAGCGCACCGCGGTGACCGGTCGCGCGGGCGCCGCCGACCCAGACCCACCGCCGTAGCGGGGGAGAGGGCCGACGGCGCCCGCGCGACAACCGCTCAGACGTTGCTCAGTGGGGCCGGTCGATCGGACGGACCTGTCAGGTCGACACGCGGAGCCGAGTCGGTCCGCTGCGCCGGGATCACCAGGTCCTGGCCTCCCTCGGTCGCACGCTCGGTCATCTCCGCCTCGGACCGGGCGGCCAGCGCGTTGACGGCGGTGTTGAACCGCTCCATCGAGGTGGGCCGGTCCGGGCCGAGGACGTACTCCTTGAGCGTACGGCGGTGCGCGGCCATCGGATCGTGGCCCCGCTCGCGGACCGAGCGCAGGATCTCCGGCAGCCGGACGCAGTCACGGTCGAGGAGGTAGGCGCCCCCGGCGGTGGTGTAGGCCGCCCGGAACTCCTGATCGGACAGGTCGTTGGCGTTGGTCAGGACGTACGGCTTGAGGCTGGCCACGAAGTCGGCGACCACCGAGGAGACGTCGCTGATCAGGATGTCGGCCTGGTTGAAGCACTCGTACAGGGTCGGCAGCTGGGTGAGGATCACGTTGTGCCGGACCGGACCGCGGGCCTCCCAGTAGATCCGGTGCCACTCGGCGTGCAGTTCGTGCCACTCGGCCGCGCCGTCCTGGCCGGGGACCCGCGCGGCGCGGGTCTGCTCTGCGTAGTCGCCCTGCTGCCGACCGGCCAACTCGTCGAGCCGTGCCCGGATCTCCGACAGCCGCGGCCGGGCCGCGGCGATCGCTTCCTGGGCCTGCGCGGCATCACGCTGCTCGTTGTCGGCGCTCAGCATGGCCCGGATGGCTCGGTCCGCCGCGGTGGCCTCGGGTGAGCGTTTGCCGGTGAGCGGATGCGGTTTGTAGATGACCCGCACGTTCTGCTCGAGGAGCTTCTCGACCAGGGGCACGCCCATCGGGATCAGGGAGGTGTGGCAGTCGTCGTCGCTCCAGCCCTCCCAGGTCGGGGCGTACAGCACCACGGGCAGCGGTCCGGGCGTGTGGTCGGCGTGCAGCCGGATGGGCGCCAGCTGCGGGCGGCCCACCTCGACGATGGCGTCGTCGCTGATGGCGTGCCGCACCCGCTGGTACCGGTCACGGCCGGCCCGGCCGGCCACCCAGATCTCGTCGTACACCTTGCTGACCCGGTTGCTGCTGGCCAGCTTGTCACTGTCACCGTGGCCGATGAAGACGTGCTTGGCCTCGGCGATCCGCAGCATGTGGACGTTCTTGCCCGCGTTGCCGGGGTAGAGCGCGACCCGCACGCCGGACAGGTCCAGCTCCGCGAGGTCGTCCGCCTTGGGCACACACAGCACCGGGAGGGAGGTACGGCTGAGATGACGGAACGAGGCCTGCTCCCGAAGGATGATCACCGGCCGTCGGTCCAGCTTCTCCAGGGTCTCGATCCACATGTTGACCTGGTACATGAAGTCCCGTGACACCGCGGCGAAGCTGAAGTACAGCGCCACCTCGGGCCGGTAGCCGGCCAGTTGCCGGTTGACCTCGCCGATGATGTCGTCGCGCGGCGGCGTCCGGCGGGCCGCACGGAACTGGACCAGCAGGGCCAGCACCGCCGCCACCGGGAGCCCGGCCGTGACCGCGTAGCCGAGGCCCGCCGGGTACCACATTCCGGCTGCCAGCGCGGCGAGCAGAGCCGCGTGCGCCGCCACGTCGAGATGGAGCAGCTTGCGCAGGAAACGCTTGTAGAGGAAGGCGGGCGGGTGCGCCGGGATGCCCGCGGCGCTCATGTCGAGATTCCGCACGGCCACCGGCAGGACCCGCCGCAGGCGGATGCCCCGGTGCAACGCCGTGTAGATCATCACCATCGCGAAGTGGATGGTGAAAGCGGCGAGGCCGGCGGCCAGCACCGCCTCCGGCGCGTCCATCCGCTCGGCCAGGGCGAGCAGCATGACGGTGCGGGCGGCGAACCGCATGGTGCGATTGAACTGCAAGGACGCCAGTCGCCGGACGAAACCCGGGGCCCGGACGTGCAATGCCTCGTCCGCGACGTAGCTCACGGCGGACGCCGCGGCGAAGCCCCACAGGGACGGCATCAGCGCGAACACGGGGAGCAGTGCGAACCCGGCGCCGAAGAGGAACACCAGGAAGAGGTCGGCCTTCCCGCGGACACGCAGGACGGCACACAACCAACGGACGATCACGGACAAGACTTCCCCCCAGGGACTGCGCGGCAGGTGACGCGTTGTTCACCTGTTCGACGGGAGAAGAGCGTGAAAGGTTGTGCACCTGCGCGTCGGAAATAATTCACCTTCACTTCATGGAGTGTTAGGTCCCGATTTGGCCTGCTACCAGCTCAGCGGCAGGGTGGCGAGGTGGTCGTCCAGCAGCCCCGAGATGATCCGGTGGTCGTTGAGGGAGGGGTGCCAGTCGCAGCCCAGGTGGTCCAGGCCGGGATCGTCGTAGTACCAGTGGCTGACCCGGTGGTCGCCGCGCCGGTTGCGCCGCTCGACGATGCGCAGGGTGGCGTCGGTGAACGCGGTGGTGTTCCAGAGGTGGGTGGCGCTGACCACGATGAACGTTTTCGGGCCGTACCGGGCGCGCAGATTGTCGAGGAAACCGTGGTACGCCTTCTCGTAGGCGGTGACCAACTCGTCCTGTGTCGCCCAGCGTTCACCGGGGTTGAGGGGCGTGGAGAAGTCGTTCAGGCCCAGTCCGATCACGACGACCTGTGGCCGCCAGCCGGCCGGTCGGCGCCAGATGTCGCCGTCGACGTTCAGCAGGGCCCGGTCGTAGTAGGTGCGGAAGTCGGCTTCGGGGCTGCTGCCGTTGTAGTTGCGCACCATGCCGCGGCCGGAGAAGGCGTTGATCTGGTAGTCGGCGTCGAGGCCACGGGCGGTGAGGGCGCCGAAGGCGAGGTCGGCGTTGGTGTTCCGGTTGACTCCGCCGTTGCCCGAGCAGTCACGTGTGGTGGAGACGTTGCCGTAGCCGGCGGTGTTGGAGTCGCCGATGAACTCGATCTGTCTGCTCCGGGGCCGGGGCCGGGGCAGAAGGGCGCCTCGGGGAGCGGCGACGAATCCGCCGAACGAGCCCGCGGCCCAGGGGCTTTCGGTGCGCTTCACGAGCCGCACGCGGTGCCCGGTGTCCCGCAGGCCGTCGACCCAGAACGTGGTCCGCCCCGGCATCACCAGCGTCTCGACGGTCGTTCCGTCGATCTGGACGTCGTAGTCGTTGTCCGCGTCGTCGAGGACGACGCCGACGCCGGTACCGTGGAAACGGCCCTCGAAGTAGATGCCGGGCCAGCTGTACCGCACGGACCCCTCGGCGCTCCCGGTGACCCGGCCCGCGGTGTGGAAACGAGCCCGCGTGCCGGATGCCCGCGCGGGGGAGGCGACGCCGGCGACGGCACCCGCGACGGCGGCGGCGACGAACGTCCTTCGGGGTAAGCGACCAGGCGTGTCCATGAGGCCATCCTTCGAGGGTGACGGGACGGTGCGGGCGGTCTTGCCGGGGCGGGGCCGGGGAGGGCGTACGGGCCGCACCGAGAGGTGTGGGAGCGCTCCCAATCCGGCTCCTATCGAAGGTGACCGTCGTGCGCGCCGTCGTCAACCCCTCGCGGTACGCGACTTCCAGCAGCGGGGCTCAACTCCCGTGCCAGTACCGCGTGTTGTCACGCGCCGGGTCCGAGCCACGGCATCGGATCGCTGTATCCCCCGCCGAAGATCACTTCGAAATGCAGGTGGGGGCCGGTGGACAGGCCGGTGGACCCGACGAGTCCGATCGGCGTGCCGGCCTCCACCGTCCGGTCGACCGGGACCTGGAGGGACGACAGGTGACTGTAGGTCGTCTGCAGGGGCTTGCCGCCGACGGTGCCGTGGTCGATCACGACACGGTTGCCGTACGCCTTCGTCATCCCGGCGAACACGACCCGACCCGCCGCGGCGGCGGACACCTGCGCTCCCTGCGGCGCACCGAAGTCGACGCCGGTGTGGAGCTTGGTCACTCCCGTCAGCGGGTGCTCGCGGGAACCGTAGGACGAGGTGACGGTGAGGACGCTCGTCGGCGGGGCGAGGACCGCGCCCGGCGCCCGGTTCGCGGTGTCGTCGGGGTTCTGCTGGTCGAACGCCTCGTAGCGGGGGAGCAGCGCCTTCACCTCGGCGACGTAACCGCGCGACTCGGCCGGCACGCGGCCCGCCCGGGCCACCGTGTCCGTGCCCACGGCGTAGGCGGCCAGCGTGAGGTCCACGAGGTCGCCGCTGACGGTGCCGTCGGTCCTGAGGCCGGTCACTTTCTCGGCCAGCGAGCAGTCCTGCCGGCCGAGCGCCATCATCGCGTCCGCCGGATCCCCGGGCGAGGAGCGGCCGTTGCCGTCGTCGTCCTTGCCCCAGGTGCGCCATCGGGCGTCCGTGAACGCGGCGATCCCCTTCTCGCCCGAAAGGCGTTCGGTGTCGTTGCTCCAGCCGGTGAGCTGCTCGATCTGGGCGGCGAGGACGGCGGGGGTGAGGACCGGGCAGGCGGAGGCGGCCTTGCGCAGCCACGGAAGGTAGGAGGCGTCGACGCGGGTCGTGCCGGCCGGGCCGGAAGCGGGGTTGTGCGGCTGGTCCGGGGAGAAGCCGCCCGTCAGCACCAACCAGCCGGCGATGCCCGCCAGGGTGGCCAGACCCGGCAGAACCACGACGGTGAACACGCCCGGACCGCGCCGACGGGGAGCGGTCGCACCCTGCGGGATCGGCGTCGACGGCGAATCCGGAGGGGTCTCGATGGTCACGGACGGACGGTAGCGCCCCGTCGCCCGGCCCTCACGAGACGCGAAGGCAGAGTGACCTGCCCGAACGGGCAGATCTCGGGTACGCCCGAATGTTTCCCGGGCCCGTGCGCGTCGGACGCCGTCACCCCTGGCGACTGATCAAGGACCGGCGGCGAGGCGCGAAGGGCCCTGTGGGTAGGGCACCCGAGGAGGGAAGGCGTACACAGGGAGTCGACGCGGAAGAAGGGGGCACGTAAGCATCGTGCCGAGGCGGGCCGCGGCCCCGTGAGATCGTGGGCTCGCCGAGTCTGAGGTCGCAGGTCCGTCCGATCCCGTGACACTGGTGCCGCGGATGTCGGGATGCCGGACCGGCGGCCGAAACGACCATGGAGAGAGAGGGGCAGGGAAGGGACCCGAGGCAGATGGGGCGCCGTTGGCTGCGGGCACGCGGACACGGGACCCCGGGGGACCCCCGACGCATCATGAACGCGACCCGAACGAGCAGTGAGCTGGTACAGAGCGCCACCGGTCGGGGGGATGGCCTGTCCGTGCGGACCCTGGCGAGGCTCGCCCTGCTGTGCGTGGCCGGTGCCGTCGCGGCCGTGGTGGTGGGCGCCGGATCCGGCCGGTGGCTGGTCCTGCTGCTGGGGCTCGCCGGTCTCGCCCTGGCCGGTGCGGGTATCTGGTGGGCCCTGGCACACCGGGGGGTGGCCCGCTTGCTGGGCGCCCTGCTGGCGCTGGCCGCGCCCGTGGGCGTCCTGGTGCTCTACGCCGTGTCGGGACTGTGGGTGGTGGCGGTGGCGGCAGTGGCGTCGTGGACGCTGGGGCTGGCCTGCGCCAGGAGCGCGCTGCGCCGCCTGCGCAAGCCGCACGGCATGCACGCCCGTTCGGCCCGGCCGCCCCGCCGACCGGTGCTGATCATGAACCCGCGCTCCGGGGGCGGCAAGGTCGTCGAGCACAACCTGGTGGAGCGGGCGGAGGCGCTGGGTGCCCGGGTGGTGCTGCTCGACCTGGACACCGGTCCCGATCCGGTGGCGGCGGCGCGACAGGCCGTGGCGGAGGGCGCGGACCTGCTCGGCGTGGCGGGCGGCGACGGCACACAGGCCCTGGTGGCAGGGGTGGCCGCCGAGCACCGGCTGCCGTTCGTGGTCGTGGCCGCCGGCACCCGCAACCACTTCGCCATGGATCTCGGCCTGGACCGCGACGACCCGGCAAGCTGCCTGGACGCCCTCTCGGACGGTGTGGAACTCCGCGTCGACCTGGGGGACGTGGACGGACGGCCGTTCGTCAACACGGTCTCGTTCGGGGCGTACGCGGAGATCGTGCAGAGCCCCGACTACCGCGACGCCAAGGCGGCCACCGCGCTCGACCAGTTGCCGGACCTGCTGGTCGGCGACGGCGGAACCGTCCTCGATGTCCGGGCGGACGACGAACGGGTGCACGCCCCCCAGACTCTCCTGGTCAGCAACAACCCCTACGGCAGGGCCGATCCCCTCGGCGGTGGCCGCAGACCCAGACTCGACGCGGGCAGACTCGGGGTGATCGCGATCCGGGTGGAGGGCCCCGCGCAGGCCGCCGAGCTGGCGTTGCGCGGTGAACGGGCCAGCAGCATCACAGCGCTGAAGGCGCGTAGCGTCGTCGTCGCGGCCGACGAGGATCTCATCCCGGTGGCCGTCGACGGCGAGGCCCTGACCCTGCCCCCGCCCGTGGTGTGCACGGTACGCCCCGGCGTCCTGAGGGTGCGGGTGCCCAGACACCGACCGGGTGCCCCGTATGTCGCACCGTCCGTCGACTGGCGGCGTGTCGTCCGTCTCGCCTTCGGTCGGACCCCCCTTTCGTCCCGGAAGAAACAGGAGCAGAGCGATGTTTGACCGCCCCTCGCCGGACCATCGGGCGCAGCGAGGCCTGATGCGTGACCTCGCCGCCCTCGACCAGGCGCTCTACGAGGCTGTCACGGTCACCAGGACACCCGCGCTGGACTCGGCTCTGCGGCGGTTGTCGGCGGCCGCGGACCACTCCAAGATCTCGTTCGTGACCGCCGGACTTCTGGCGCTGTGCCCCGGCCGGCCGCGTCGTGCCGCCGTACTCGGTGTCGCGGCCATCGGTGTCGCCTCCACGACCGCCAACCTGCTCGGGAAGCGTCTGGTCCGGCGGCCGCGTCCCCGCCGCGCCGAGGACTCGCCGTTCCCGGGCAGGCATGTGCCCATGCCGGCGTCCGCGTCCTTTCCGTCCGGCCACACGGCCTCCGCCGTCGCCTTCGCCGCCGCCGTGGGTCCAGCGTTGCCGGTCGCCACGGTCCCGCTCGGCCTGCTGGCCTGCGCGGTGGGCTACTCGCGGATCCACACCGGAGTGCACTACCCGGGCGATGTCGTCGCCGGCGCGGTCCTGGGGACCGGCGCGGCGGCCGCGGTCCTCGCCGCCGCCCACTGGGAGAGCTGAGCGGGGCCTCCTTCGTCATGTCGAAGGTGACCCCCGCGTTCGTCGAGCATCGAGTCGGGCGCGTCCGGCCGCGAGGGGCGTTCGCCGCCCGCCAGGCGAGCCGGCCGCGCCTTCAGTGACCGGCGGGGGCGGCCAGCAACTCGGTGACGTGGTGGCGGACCTCGGCCCAGCCGGCGGCGTGGAGGGTGCCGACGGTGGTGCCCTGGAGGCCGTTCAGAATCTGCTCGGTGTCGGTGCCGGCGTCGTACCCGATGCTGTCGCTGAGGACCTCGTAACCGTCGCGGACGGCGACCCGAAGGAGGTGTCGTCCGCCGTCCGCGTGCACGGCGGCGGCGACTATCAGAGGGGGCGGCCCACCGGCCTCGCCGCTCAGTTTGCGGTACCCGCTGACGATCGGCTCGCGCCAGCGAAGACCGAGCAGGAGGTGACGCTTGGCCAGAACCTCGGCGAGGTCGGTCTCGTGGACCCGGTCCGCGTCCAGAACGACGGCACGGGCGTTCAGCACGAGAGCCGCGGGCAGCAGACAACGCAGGGTGCTGCCGACGAGGTTGCCGCCGACCGTGGCCGTACGGCGCACGGCTCCGGTGCCCACGGTCGCGGCGGCCCGACGCAGTACCTCGGGCACGCGGTCGTCGATCTCGCGCAACACCACGGCCGCGCCCAGCGCCTCGCGCTCGATCACGTTGGCCTCGGGCAGTCGGCGCAGAGACATGGCCTGGTCGGGGAACCCGTCCTGTTGCCAGCCGGCCCATACGAGCGTCGCACCACCGATCGGCACTGCCCCTTCGGTCAGGCACTCCTGTGCTTCGGACACGGACACCGGCAGACGCAACAACACGGGAACCGACCAGCCCTTCCGGCGAGTTGGTGGCGCAAGGGGTGACACCTCAGCCACACGATCACTGACATGGCGCATTCTTTCCCCAGGGGAGGGGGCGCGTGCAGGGCTCATCACGCCACGGGCCCGCGCGCCCCTCGCGCGGGGGTCGTGGCGCGGGCAGGGGGCGGCCGCCGAAGTCCCCCGGGGTCCTCGCAGAGGATGCTCTTCGTGGATCAGGCGCCGGGTCCGGGGTCCGGCCGCACGGCTGACGCGATACCGGCGCGGGCCGCTTCGAGTTGGGCGGCGAACGCGATGCCCAGGAAGAGCGCGACGGCGGTGAGGTTGGCCCACAGCAGCAGGGCGACGAAGGCGGTGAGCGGTCCGTACAGGGATCCGAAGGCGCCGCTCTCCTCGACGTACAGCGCGAGCAGCCAGGTGGCCGACACCCACAGCAGGAGATGGACGGCGGAACCGAACGCCAGCCAGGTGTAGCCCGGTTGGACCCGCCGGGGCGACCAGCGGAAGATCACGGCGGAGGCTACCCAGGCCAGCGCGAGCCCGACCGGAATGTCGAGCACGCCCCACCACTGCGGCCCGTCCGCCCATCCGGCCGAGCGGGCCACCGCGTCCCCGACGGCCGCCCCGGCGACGAGGGCGACGAACCCCAGCACCATCGGCAGGCCCGCTGTGACCGCGAGCACCAACGCGCGCGCGTACTTGCGAGGGAAGGGACGGTCACGCTCGATGCCGTAGATGCGGTTGGCGCCACGCTCGATCTGCCCCATGGCCGAGGCGAGGTTCAGCAGCGCGAACGCCAGCCCGAGCCACAGGGCGAGCGTGCTCCAGACGTCGCCGTGGGCACTGCGCCGGGTCCCGTCGAAGGCGTCCTCGACGACATCGGCGCTGGCACCCGGCACGATCCGGCCGAGGGTGAGCTCGATGATCCGGCCCACCCCCTCCGTGTGCACCGACGTGGCCAGTCCGACCAGCGCCACGGTGAACGGCACCAGTCCGAGCACCACTTGGAAGGCGAGGGCACGTGCGTTGGTGAAGCCGTCCGAGTAACGGAACCGTGCGAAGGAGTCGGTGAGCAGCCGCCATCCCCCGTAATGCCGCAGGGCGGTGAACGCCTCGTCGCCGGAGAGTTCCTCTCCGATCATGTCCCGGGTCTGTGGGACGTGGACGCTGGTTCCCATGCGCGGACGCTCCTCGTCGTACGGCGGTTCCCCTCTCCGGTTGCCCCGAGAACCGTCACGCCCGACCTCGCCCCGCGGCTCGGTTGTGAGCGGCTCCTCAGCGCTGGGCGGGCAGGCCGGAGCAGGTGGACGTGGCGGGCTTGCCGTTGAGGCGGTCGGTGAGCCAGGAGATGGCTTCGCCCTGGTCGGTGAGCAGGGGCGCGAAGTGGTTGATCAGCGCGTTGCCCACGTCGGGCAGGGCAACGTACTTGTAGGTCACGTCGGCGCCCTCGCGGCACCAGTCGACGGCCAGTTGACGGGCCTGCGCGTGCGGCACGAGGTTGTCGCTGGTGCCGGTCGCCACACGGACCGGGCCGGTCGGCTTGACCGTGCCGAGGCGCTGTTCGGCGAGGAACGCGCGCAGGGCGGGTTCCTCCGCGATGATGTCGCTGATCGGCCGGCCGTCGGTGGTCCAGGCCGTGCTGCGGGCGGAGTTGTAGGCGAACAGTGCGTCCCCGACGCACATGGTCGACAGGTCGGTGAGCGCCGCCTTGCCCGTCGCGTTGAGGTGGGCGTCGGCGATCGGCCGCAGGGCGGGGTCGGACTGCACGAAACCGTTGACCGACCAGCCCAGTGCCCCGGCGAGGTCGCTCCCGTCGATGGCCTTGGTGACCTCGGCCAGATCGGCGGGCGGGGCACCGGAGTAGGTGCCGGCGAGAGTGACGTCGGGAGCGTAGGAGGCCTGCAGCTCGGCGGCCGCGGCGGTCGCGCCGCCGCCCTGGCTGTAGCCGAACAGCGCCACGCGGGAGCCGGCGGTGACCGACGTCCCGGGCAGGGACCGGGCCGCGCGGACGGCGTCCAGGACGGCGTGCGCCTCGTCGACGCGGTTGACGTAGGTGTGCAGACGGTCGGTGGCACCGAGGCCGGCGTAGTCGGTGACCACGACGGCGATCCCCTTGGCGAGCAGCCGGTAGACGGCCAGGGTTTCGTAGCCGACGGAAACCGTCTGCCCGTTGAACCGGAGGGGATGTTCGAGGCCGAGAGAGGCGGCGCACTGGTCGCCCTGTCCCATGGTGCCGGGTGCGACGGCCACCAGCGGCCGTGCCCCCTTGCCCTTCCAGGCGGCCGTCGGCTCGATGTACGCCCCGGTGACCGCCACGGGCTGGCCGCCTGAGTCCGTGGACTTGTACATCAGACGGGTGGCCGTGCCCGGCAGTGGTCCGTCGATGCCGGGCAGGCTCAGCGCCAAGGGGAGAGGCTCGCTGCGGACCAGGGCACCGTCGGCCACGGGCAGCGTGGCGGGCGGATTGTAGAACGTGGGGATGGTGACTCCGCGTGAGATCACGGCGTCGGTGTCCGTTGTCGCGGCGGCCGGGACGGCTGTGGCGCCGAGGCAGGCGGCAGCGGTCACGGCTGCGGCCACGATGCGTGCGGGTGCGGGCATGGCGGACCTCCGGGTGTGGGGGGAGGCCGAGCTTTCGGGTGCGGCTCGGGTGGGGCTGACTGTCCGGTGGGGCGGATACGGCGGCGCGGGCAGCCGGTCGTCCGACCGACGCTTCCCGTACCGCTCTTAGACGAACTGTCAGGACCGTAGCCGCGATCGTGTTACCCGCGGTAGCACCCAGAAGGTTACGGTTCAGTAATATGGCGTGCGGGAACCGGTGCCCCGATCTCAGTACCGGGCCGCCGGACCACCTGCCGCCTGCACGGACACCGGCCGTGTGCCGACCCAGCGGAACAGCATCACGGAGCACACGGCGGCGAGCGCGCACCAGGTGGAGACGAACTCCAACCGCCACAGAACCCAGCAGCCCAGTGCGCCGACGGCGACCAGGATCCCCAGCACCAGCAGCCGCCGGTCACCGGACAGCAGCAACGAGCCCACGGTGGCCAGGAGATAGCCCGCGATGAGCACAGGCGTGAACGGAAGGTCGAACATGTAGCCGACCGTGTGACCGCGGATCTCGGCCTTCGCCGGCCCGGTGGCGAGACCGTACGCCAGCATCGCCGCCGTCACCGCTCCGACGACGAGCAGCGCGCACACCCGGCGTCGAGCGTGCGGCGGGCAGGCGCACAGCACGCCGGCCGGCACCCACACCGTCAGCAGGGGCAGCGCGATGACGGCCCACGCGGTGGTGGCGGGTCCGCTGCCGCCCCCCGAGTCCCAGACGACCGCCTCGACGAGCTGGTGGGCTCCGAGCAGCAACGGCAGTGCGGCGAGCGGCAGCTCCCGACCGCTGCGCACCCGAGCCACACACGCCACCCCCACGCCCGCGACAGCGGTGCCCGCCACGAGGTCGGCCGTCGCACTCCAGCACATCACGCCACCATGGGAATCGTCGTCGGATGTATCCGCTGTATCGGCTGTGTCCGCCTGTTCACCGCGGACCAAGCTACGTCCGACCGCCCCGACGGTCGGGGTGACACGGCGGCCTCGTCACCGGGGACGGAGGTGACCCTCGCGCGAAAGCCGTCCGGGACGCAGGCGAGCGGCCCGGCCGCGTGTGTGGGCCGGACCGCCCGGTCGTCGCGTGGATTGCGGATTGCGGATTGCGGATTGCGGATGGCGGACGGGCGGACCCTGTCAGCGTCGGCCGCGGAGCTTGCCCAGCAGGCGCTGGGCCTGGGCCCGCCGTCGGGGGTCGGCCGCGGCCCGCCGCGCCTGCTCGACCGTGCGCCGCCCCTGAGGGCTCTGCGCGTACCGCTTGATTCGTTCCAGCATGCCTGGCATGTGGCTCCTTCCCTCCGGCGCCGACGGCGCGTGCTTGTGCCTCAACTCGCTTACCCCCTGCGGAACTACTCACCCCGTTCACCCGTCTTCAGTCCCGAGATCGACTTGGCGTCAGCACCCGCGAGGCGGTCACGTCGCCGCGTTGTCAGTGGGGTGCTGAACAATGCCGAGAAAGCGAGATCAAGATCGTCTGCACTGGGTAGCCGGTCTTGAGTCCCCGCAGGAAGGCCACCGCAGATGCAGTCCACGCCGCAACCCGCGCAGCGCCCCGTGTCCGTCCTCACCTCGGGCCGGTCCCGCACACCGGTCCGCTCCACCGGTGGTGACGTTCTGCGGGTCATCTCCGACCCCTGTACCCCTGTCTTTCTCACCGTGCACGCGGACGGGCGGCGCAGATACAGCTACTGGCAGCCGTTCGACCCGGACACCGGGCGGGGCAGCTGTTACGCCGCGCTGCCCACCGACGAATGCGACGCGCTGCACTCCACGGGAAGGATCATCTTCGGCGAGGCCGTCGTCGATCCGACCAGGACCACTCACCGGGTCCGGCCGGCGCGTACTCCGGCCGCGCCCACGCGCGCGGCGGCGGTCCTGCCCGCACGCACGGTGCGGGACCGGGTTCGCGCCGCGTGACGCGCCGGTCGTGGGTGAGCTGAGGCGGTCCGCGCGGCCGAGGGGCGATTACCGGTGCGGCCGTCTTCTTCGGCAGGATGGGCGCCATGATCGAGATCCGCACTCCCCGCCTGCTCCTCCGTCGCTGGCGTGACGACGACCTCGCCCCCATGGCGGAGATCAACGGCGACCCGCGGGTGATGCGCTGGGTCGACGACGGCTCGGTACGCGACCTGGAGCAGACGGCGGAGGCGATCGAGCGGTGGGAGGAGGAATGGGACGAGGAGGGCTTCGGACTGTTCGCCGTCGAGCTGCTCGCCTCCGGTGAACTGGCCGGTTTCACCGGTCTGTCGGTGCCCGACGTCCTGCCGGAGCCCTCGGCCGACGCGGCGATCAGCTGGCGGCTCGGCTCGCCGTTCTGGGGACAGGGATACGGGTCCGAAGCGGCCCACGCCACGCTGGAGTTCGCCCTCCAGGACCGTGGTCTCGGCCGGGTCATCAGCATCAGCCGGGTGGGTGACGAGGCCTCCGAGAAGGTCATCCGCAAGCTCGGCATGGTGCCGGAGCGTGAGGCCGCCCATCCGGTGTACGGCGTTCCGCTGCGTGTTCACGTCATCGATCTCTCGGAGTTCGATGCCTGAACCGACGGGTTCCGGTCGGTGACCGACGCTGCCTGAGCGCAAGTCCCCCGGGGTTGGAGGACCCGTCGGGGCGTTGACCGACCGAGTTCGCGGGGCCCTGTCGTGAATCGGGTGGAGCGGGCAGGATGATCGCCATGCCCCATCCCCCGGGGGATACCCCCGTTTTCCATGAGCTGTTCGCCGCACACCCCCGCCTCACCGACCTGGCCCTGGCGCCCGACGGACGTCGCTTGATCGTCTCCGTTCAGAGGAGTGACGACCAGGGGACCGGATACGTCTCCACCCTGTGGGACGTGGACCCGGCCGGCGGACGAGAACCCCGCCTCGTGACCGGGGCCGACGAGAATGTGTTCGCGCCCGCCTTCGCCGCCGACGGCACGCTGCTGTTCCTGTCCGCCCTGAAGAAAGCCGACTCCGCCGGCAGCGACAGTGACCCTCAGGGCGTGGCGCTGTGGACGCTGCCCGAGCGCGGTGAGGCCGAGCGGATCGCCCACCACCCCGGAGGCATATCCGCCTTCACCGTCGCCGGGGGCACCGACACGGTCGCCTACACCGCGGGTCTGCTGCCCGGCGCCACGGACGCCGAGACACACGCCGGGCTCCGCCGAGAGCGCCGAACCGCCGGGGTGAACGCCGTCCTGTACGGGGCGAGCGCGACCCGCGCCGGGGACACCGCGCTCGGCCCGGACGAGCCGCACACCTTCGTCCTGCGCTCCGACCACGCCCCGGTCGACGCCGGCAGCCAGGGCCTCGAGGGCGGCGGGGACGCGGCACTCTCGCCGGACGGATCGCTGGTCGCCTACACGCGGGCCGAGGCCGGCCGTGCCGCGGACACGAACGTCGTGGTCGTCGCCGACGCCACGACCGGCGCCGAGCGCCACACTCTCTCGCGTCCCGGCCACCAGTACTACCGTCTCGCGTTCAGCGCCGACGGCGGGACACTGGTCTGCCAGCGGCAGCGGGAGGAGACCTACGACACCGAATGGCGGGTCACCCTCGTCGCCTTCGACCTGGCCTCCGGTGAAGAGACCGATCTGCTGCCGGAGTTCGACAACTGGCCGTGGCCGGGACGCGCGGTCCTCTCGCCGCGTCCCGGGGACGGCACGCTGTGGTTCACCGGCGACGAGCGGGGCCACTGCCCGGTCTTCCGCCGAGACGCGGACGGCGCGGTCACCCGCCTGACAGCGTCCGGCGCGTATTCCTCGCTGTGCGTGACCCCCGACGGGGCTGCCCTCTACGCACTGCGCGGCACGATCGACAGCCCGCCCCGGGTGGTCCGGCTGGACGCCACCGGGGCCGACCAACTACCCACCTTCCTCGACGCCCCCGGGGCCCTCGGACCGCTCCCCGGCACCCTGACCGAGGTGCACACCGACGCCGACGACGGTTTCCCGCTGCGGGCCTGGCTCACGCTGCCCGAGGGTGCCTCGGCCCAGCGCCCGGCCCCGCTGATCGTCGTCCCGCACGGCGGGCCGCAGGGGTCCTGGAACAACTGGAGCTGGCTGTGGAACCCTTGGCCGTTCGCCGCCCGCGGCTACGCGGTGCTGCTGCCGGACCCGGCGCTGTCCACAGGCTACGGGCAGCGCATGCAGGAGCGCGGCCGCGGCCAGTACGGCGGGCAGCCCTACCGTGACCTCATCACCCTGACCGACGCGGCGCTGGCCCGCGACGACCTCGACCCGACCCGCACCGGCCTGGCCGGCCGGTCCTACGGCGGCTACCTGGCCAACCGGGCGGCGACCCGCACCGACCGTTTCAAGGCGATCGTCTCGCACGCCGGTCCGTGGAACCTGGAGGCGCTGCTGAACGACACGGACCTGCACGCCTACTTCCTGAAGATCTTCGGCGACCCGAGGACACGACGCGAACGGTACGAGGCCGACTCGCCGCACCTCGACGCGGCGAAGATGACCACGCCGATGCTGATCGTGCAGGGCGGCAAGGACTACCGGGTCCCGGTGAGCCAGGCACAGGGGCTCCACAACGACCTGCGGCGGTACGGCGTTCCGGTCCGTTACCTGTACTTCCCGGACGAGAGCCACGGCATCGGCGTACCGAACCACATCCGCGTCCTGTACGAGACGGTACTGAACTTCCTCGACCACCACGTCCTGGACCAGGAATGGAAACGACCCGCGCTGCTCTGACCAGAAAGGTCGGATGGGTCAAGAGCTCGCGCTGTCTGACGGACCTACGGGCGAAGCGTCAATCGTTTTCTAATTGCCCAAACTGATGGCCTGATACCGCACTGGTCCTAGTCATTGACAGGTACATAAAGCGGTGTCTAGGTTCGCCGATACACCCGATGTATCGAGGATCCGTCAGGTCTTGGAGGACGATGATGACCTCACCGCAGGGAAATCCCTCGCCGGTGGCCCGCAGAGTGTTACTCGGTACCGCGCTGAGCGGTGCGGCAGTGGCGGCACTGCCCGCAACGGCACACGCCGAACAGTCGGTGCGGGCGGCGGGGACAGAGGGCGTCACGCCGACGGCCCAGAGCGCCAGACGCCCCTGGAAACTGCGCGACACCATGACCACCGA
Source organism: Streptomyces sp. NPDC006332 (assembly GCF_040612855.1). Classification (NCBI taxonomy): domain Bacteria; kingdom Bacillati; phylum Actinomycetota; class Actinomycetes; order Kitasatosporales; family Streptomycetaceae; genus Streptomyces; species Streptomyces sp. NPDC006332. Next base: position 4,826 of record NZ_JBEXRA010000082.1, on the reverse strand, counting down.
CGCCGCCTGGGAGAAGTTCCTGCGCGGCCAGGACCTGCGGTGGAGCAGGCTGCCCACCCTCTGGCACGAGGGCCCGTTCCTCGGTGACGGGCTGCTCGGCAGCATGGTCTACCAGGAGCCCGGCGCCAACCAGATCCGCTTCACCGTCCAGCACGGCCGCGTCCAGGACCACCGGCCCGAGTTCGGCAGCGGCTGGGGCACCTGCCGGCTGCCGGTCGGACACCTCACGCTCGAACCGGTCGGCACCATCACCGCCGTCGACTGGCGGCTGAGCCTGTGGAACGCCGAGCTCACTGGCACCGTCACCACCACCGCCGGCAAACTCACCCTCTCCGCCCTCATCCACGACGAGGTCCTTGCCACCCGGGTGACGGCCACCGGCGGCGAGAAGGTCACCTGGACCTTCCACCCCGAGGAAGCGGTCAGCCCCCGCCGCATCAGCGAGGCCCCGCCCGCCAACTACACCGCCAACCCGCCCTGGACCACCCGGACCGCCGCCGACGGCACCAAGCAGGTGCTCCAGCCCCTCACCAGTGGCGGCCAGACGGCCACCTCGTACCGGCGCTCCGGCGGCGAGCTCCTGCTCAGCGTCGGACACAGCTTCCCCTCCGACACCGCCGCGGAGGCCGACTCGCTGCGCAACCTCCGGCGCGCGACGTCGTACAGCGCCCTCAGGCGACGCCACACCAGCTGGTGGCACGCGTTCTACCAAAAGAGCTTCGTCTCGTTCCCCGACCAGCGGCTGCAGAGCTTCCACTGGATCCAGCTCTACAAGGTCGCCTCCGCCAGCCGCGCGGGCGGCCCCGTCATGGCCACCTGCGGACCGTGGCTGGAGCCCACCCCGTGGCCCGCCGTCTGGTGGAACCTCAACGTCCAGCTGGAGTACTGGCTCATCCACGGCTTCAACCACCTGGAACTCGACTCGCTCGCCACCACGCTGCGCCAGAACCAGGAACAGCTGATCGCCAACGTCCCCGCCGCCTACCGGTCGGACAGCTCCGGCGTCGGCCGCAGCTCCGACATGTTCGCCAACCGCGGTGTCGGCCGGCCCGGCACCGGAGCCGAGACCGGCGACCTCACCTGGGCCCTGCACAACGTGTGGCTCTCCTACCGGCACTCCATGGACACGGCGCTGCTGCGCGACACGGTCTACCCGGTGCTGCGCCGGGCGATCAACTACTACCTGCACTTCCTCACCGCGGGCAGCGACGGCAAGCTCCACCTGCCCAGCACGCTCTCGCCCGAGTACCCCGTCGTGCCGCCGCAGGACACCAACTACGACCTGTCCCTCATCCGCTGGGGCTGTCAGACGCTCCTCGAGTCCGCCGAACTGCTCGGTGTCGACGACGAGTTGAAGCCGCGCTGGCAGGAGGTGCTGGCCAAACTCACGCCCTACCCGGTCGACGACAACGGCTTCATGATCGGCGCCGACACCCCGTACGCGCAGTCCCACCGGCACTACTCGCACCTGCTGATGGTGTACCCGCTGTACCTCGTCAACTGGGACCAGCCCGAGAGCCGCGACCTGATCGCGAAGTCACTCGTCCACTGGCACGCGCTGCCCGGCGCCCACCGGGGTTACAGCTACACCGGGGCCGCCTCGATGTACGCGATGACCGGCGACGGCGACACCGCCATCACGTACCTGCGGAAGTTCTTCGACCCGACCACCCGCTATCCCTGCCGCGCCAACACGCACTACACCGAGGCCGGTCCGGTCATCGAGACGCCGCTGTCCGCTTCGCAGTCCCTGCACGACATGTTCTGCCAGAGCTGGGGCGGCGTGATCCGCGTCTTCCCGGCCGTCCCGTCCGCCTGGGCAGACGTCACCCTGCACGACTTCCGTACCCAGGGCGCCTTCCTGGTCAGCGCCGTCCGCAAGAAGGGCACGACCCGGTTCATCCGGATCAGGAGCCTGGCGGGCGAACCGCTCAAACTCCGGCACGGACTCAGCGGCCGGCTCACCGTACTCCTCGACGACGGCAGCCCGGCCCGCACCCACGACCTGGGTGACGGCGTCATCTCCATCGACCTGCCCAAGGGCCGCGAGGTACTGATCCACTCCGGCTCCCGCCCCGACCTCGACATCGCGCCGGTCGCCATCAGCGAACCGGGCGCCGCCTGGGGACTGCCGTAACCACCACCCACCCCGGATCCACAACAGGGAAGATTCTCATGGCTGTTCCGATCAGAACCGCGGTCGCCACGCTCTGCGCCGGCCTGGTGGCCACCCTCCTCACCACCGTGCCGGCGCGGGCCGAGCAGGACCTGGGCTCCGGCGACCACGTCTGGGCCGTCTCGGCATCGCCGCACGCACCACGAGCGCGGATATCCCTGGACGACACCACCGGCACGCTCAGCCTCGCGGTGTCCCGCGACGGCCGTACGGTCATCGAACCGTCGCCCGTCGGCATCGTCACCGAACAGGCCGACCTCTCCCAGGACTTGCGCTTCCTGCGCCGCAAGGACCGACTGGTCGACGAGCGCTACCGGGCGAAGTCCGGCAAACGGCTGGAGCGCCGGGTCCGCATGAACGAGACCCGGCTGTCGTTCGCCACCGCCGCCGGCGCCCGGCTCGACCTCGTCGTCCGCGCCTCCGCCGACGGCGTCGCCTACCGGTACGTCCTGCCCGCCGGACACGGCGACGTGCTCGGCGAGACCTCCGCCTTCAACCTGCCGTCGGACGCGGGCGCCTGGCTCAGCACCTACCGGGTCGACAACGAAGGGCAGTTCGCCCAGTACACCGCGGCGACCGCGCCCACCAACGCCTACTCCCCGCAAGCGCTCTTCTCCACCCCCGGCGGCTACACCCTGCTCGCCGAGTCGGACCTCACCGGCAGCTACTCGGGGGCCCGGCTCGCCCACACCCAGGGCAGCGGCACCTACCGCGTCCAGCTCGCCGACGAACGGGTCAGCGCCGATGGCCCCCTCGCCACCTCGTGGCGGGCCATGGTGACCGGCGACCTCGCCACCGTCACCCGCTCCACCTTCACCGACGACCTCGCCCCCGCCTCCAAGGTCGCCAACTCCTCCTGGGTCCGGCCCGGCACCGTGCTGTGGACCTGGCTCGCCGGCGGCAAGGAAGCCGGGCAGAGCCTGGCCGCGCAGAAGGCCTACGTCGACTACGCCGCCGAACGCGACTGGCCCTACGAGGCCGTCGATTCGGGCTGGTACTTCAAGAAGGACGAGTGGGACGTCACCGACCCCGACTGGCAGACCAACAGCTGGATGCCGGAACTGGTCAAGTACGCGCGCGCCAAGGGCGTCGGGATCATCGTCTGGATCCATCAGCGCGACCTCGACACACCCGAGGAACGCGCCCAGTGGCTGCCCACGTTGGAGCGGTGGGGCGTCAAGGGCGTCAAGATCGACTTCATGAACTCCGAGGCGCAGTCCATGCTCAAGTGGTACGACGCCATCCTCCCGGAGACCGCCGCCCACCACCTCATGATCGACTTCCACGGTTCCACCATCCCCAAGGGCATCCAGCGCACCTGGCCGCACGTGATGACCCTGGAGGGCGTCGGCGGTGAGGAGAAGCGGACGAACACCGCCGCCCACCTCACCACCCTGCCGTTCACCCGCAACGTCATCGGCTCCATGGACTTCACCCCGGGCGCCTTCCAGCGCGTCGGCCTGCGTCCCAACTCCGACGCGGCCGAGGTGGGGCTGACGGTCGCCTACGAGTCGGGGCTGCAGATGTTCGCGGGCACCCCCCAGTCGTACGACGACCGGCCGCTCGCCCGGGCCTACTTCGATCAGGTTCCCGCCGCCTGGGACGACACCCGGCTGCTCGCCGGGCTTCCCGGCCAGGAGGCCGTCCTCGCCCGCCGCAGTGGCGACCGCTGGTTCCTGGGCGGGGTGTACGCCGGCGCCGCCCGCACGGCCACGGTGCCGCTGTCCGTCGGCTCCGGACGGTGGCTGGTCGAGACGATCCGGGACGGCGCCGACGGGCTGGTCCAGGACCGGCGGGTGGTGCGCGGCGGCGACACGCTCAGCGTCGACGTCGTCGCCAACGGAGGCTTCGCCGGGATCGCCTGTCCGTGGCGTCCGGGCGTAACCACCTGCTACCGCTGAGGAATTCGGCTTTCCATGTCACAACTCGTCGCGCCGTTCCGTCATAGAGGTGTATCCGCCCACAACGGCAAGGAGTGCACCATGGAAGCCCGACTGAACCTCTTCGGCAGTCCGTTCGCAGCCAAGTTCCTCAAGCACGTGACCGCGGCGGGCAGGCTGATCGCCACGGAGTCGACGCTGCCTCCCGCGACCCGGGAACTGGTGTTGCTCCGGGCCAGTCAGATCAACGGCTGCGGCTTCTGCACCGACATGCACACCAAGGACGCCCTGCACGCCGGGGAGACCACGGTGCGGCTCAACCTGGTCGCGGCCTGGCGGGAGGCCACGGTCTTCACCGACGCCGAGCGCGCCGCCCTGGAACTGACGGAACAGGGCACGCGCATCGCCGACGCGGCCGGAGGGGTCCCGGACGAGGTCTGGGCGAACGCCGCCAAGCACTACGACGAGGAGCAGCTCGTCGCTCTGGTGTCGCTCATCTCGATCATCAACTCCTTCAACCGCCTGAACGTCATGGTCCAGCAGCCGGCCGGCGACTACCAGCCCGGCCAGTTCGGATAACCCCGGCTGACGACGACCAGCACGGCCGCCGCCGGTGGCACCCGCCGCCGGCCGCCCCGCTGCCCGCCAAGGCGTTGACGCTGATGCGGCTGTCGCCGGGGGCGCCCGGGGACCAGTATGCCGCCGGGTTCCCGCCCCGGTGGCCTGGTTCCGGACCACGCATCCGCAGGAGGCGACGCTGGGTGTGCTCC
>NZ_JBEXRA010000081.1:0-29316 GCF_040612855.1 Streptomyces sp. NPDC006332 | reverse complement strand
AGCAGCAGCGGCACATTCGACTCGGCCGGAGCGTTGAGGAAGTGCTCGTCGACGATCCGGAAACCGTCCAGCATCTCCCGGAAACGGTCCGCACCGATCGCGATCATCAACGACAGCCCGATCGCCGAGTCGAAGGAGTACCGGCCCCCGACCCAGTCCCAGAACTCGAACATGTTCGCCGTGTCGATCCCGAACTGCGACACCTTCTCCGCGTTCGTCGACAACGCCACGAAATGCTTCGCGACCGCGTCCGGATCCTTCAACTCGGTCAGCAGCCACTCACGCGCGGAGGTCGCGTTGGTGATCGTCTCGATCGTGGTGAACGTCTTCGACGCGACGATGAACAGCGTCTCCGCCGGATCCAGATCCCGCGTCGCCTCATGCAGGTCGGCCCCGTCCACGTTCGACACGAACCTAAACGTCAACGACCGGTCGGTGTAGGCGCGCAGCGCCTCGTACGCCATCGCCGGACCCAGATCCGAACCACCGATACCGATGTTGACGACATTACGGATCCGCCGGCCGGTATGGCCCGTCCACTCACCCGACCGCACCCGCCCGGCGAAGTCACTCATCCGCTCCAGCACCGCGTGCACGCCCGGCACCACGTTCTCACCGTCGACCTCCACCACCGCGTTCGCCGGAGCACGCAACGCGGTGTGCAACACCGCCCGGTCCTCGGTGATGTTGATCCGCTCACCCCGGAACATGGCATCCCGCAACCCGAACACATCGGTGGCCACGGCCAGTTCCCGCAACAGGGCCAACGTCTCGTCGGTGACCAGATGCTTGGAGAAGTCGACGTACAGGTCACCGACCCGCAGCGTGAATGAGGCGCCGCGGTCCGGGTCGGCGGCGAACAGCTCGCGCAGCCGCACCTCCCCGAGGTCCTCACGGTGCTTCGCCAGAGCGGTCCACTCGGGCGTCCGGTTGAGTCTGGTACGGCCGTCTGCGTTCATGGAGGACTTCAGCCTTCTCTCGTGCCTGTGCCTGCTGCCCGCTGCCGCGTCCAACCTAATTGATCAGCGCGGGGCGGGAGCTGTCGTGGCGTCGTCGTGCGCACCAACAGATACGTCCACCTTGAGCGCGGGTATCAGCGAGGCGACGGCCAGAACGAAGAAGGCGGCCGCGAGCAGCGCCGGGGTGTTCAGGCCCCAGACGGTGGCCACCGCCCCGCCGAGCAGGGCCCCCAGGGGCGCCCCGGCGACCCCGAGGGTCCGGAAGGCGGCGCTGACCCGCCCCAGGGTGTCGGCGGGGGTGCGCTCCTGCATCAGGGTTCTGGTGTTGACGTTCCACAGCATGCCCATGAACCCGAAGACGGCCATGGCCGCCGCCAGGGCGACCGGACTGCGCACCGATCCCATGATCACCAGCGCGCCGATCTGCACCGTCCCGGCGAGCAGCACCGCGCGCACCCGCCCCAGACGGGCGACGAGCCGACCGCTCGTCACTCCCCCGGTCAGGCCGCCCACCGTATAGGCGGTCATGGCCGCCGCGTAACCCGCGGTGCCCGCGTCCAGCCAGCCCGTCACCAGGAGCACCAGGCCGGCGATGAGGGCACCCATGCCGATGTTGCACAGCGCCGTCGCGGCACACAGTCCGCGCAGGGCCTTGTCGTGTCCCAGAACGCGCAGCCCCTCGGCGATCTCACAGCGCAGGGTGCTGCCCGCCGGTCTCGGCTTCCGCTCGGGCCGGGCGGTGCGCAGCGACGCGACCAGGGCGGCCGCCACCAGGAAGGTCACCGCGTCGGCTGCGAAGGGCATCGCGGCACCGGACAGCAGGAGCAGCGGCACGAGTGGTGCGCCCAGCAGGCCACCGGCGATCTGCTGGCCGGTCATCAGTCGGGCGTTCGCGCTGCCCAGCGCATGGCGGTCCACCAGGGCGGGCAGCAGGGCGGTGGCGGCGTTGTCGAAGAGGGTCTGGAGAGTGGTCAGGGCGAAGGCCAGCGCGATCAGCAGGCCGATCGAGGCCTGCCCGAGCGCGACGGCCACCGCGAAGCCGGCGACCAGCAGTCCTCGTAACGCGTCCGCCGTCCACATCGCGCGCCGCTGGTCCACGCGGTCGGCGACGGCGCCGCCGAGCAGCCCGAAGACGATCCAGGGCAGGTATCCGCAGGCGGTGACCGCCGAGATGAGCAGGGGCCGGTCTGTCAGTGTCGCGGCGAGCAGAGGCAACGCGGAGGTCCGCAGCGCGTCACCGAAGCTGGAGAGCACGGCGGCGCTCCACAAGCGCCCGAATCCCCCACGCCATGCGGGCGCACCAGCGCCCCCCGTCTCGCCCGTCGCCACGATTCCCCCTCCGGTTCGCCGATGAACAAACCGTAGAGGGCACCACTGACAATCGGCCTCGGTCAGGAATCCGGCGGCCGGTGCTCCGAACGACTCCACCAGGCATCTGCGTGCCCGGTGTGCTTCAAACGAGAGGCTCTAGATCTCGCCCCGCAGTTTGGCGAGCGCTTCGGCGAGGATCGCCTCGCCGTCCGCGTCGCTGCGCCGCTCCCGCACATAGGCGAGGTGCGTCTTGTAGGGCTCGGTGCGCGGCGGGTCCGGAGGGTTGTCCCGGTCCTGCCCTGCCGGAAAGCCGCAGCGCGGGCAGTCCCAGGTGTCGGGGACCTGCGCGTCGCTGGCGAAGCTGGGCTGCGTCTCATGCCCGTTGGAGCACCAGAAGGAGATGCGCAGCCGGGGCGCGGACTCGCCCCGCTCGGCCTCGCCCATCGGCCCCGCCCCGACCCGGCTTCCTCGGATCGCGTTGCCACTTGCCACGGTCGTAACTCCCTGCGTGATGGTGCCGCAAAGCGAGTCGGCGTTTCGCTTCGCCGCGAGCGCCTCAGTCTACGTAAGGCCCAACGCGCGTCCAGTGGTTGGAGTTACCACCCCCATACACAGACGCAAGCCCCATGATAGGCCGCGCTCAGCTGCGCGTACCGTACATGGGGCCTTACGTGCGGAATGGACGTGCTGCGTGTGCGACGCTGATCAGTTGTTCACCTTCATCAGGATGCCGAGCACGACAATGCACGCGAACCACAGCAGACCGACCACGACGGTGATGCGGTCCAGGTTGCGCTCGGCGACCGAGGAGCCACCGACGGACGACTGCATGCCGCCACCGAACATGTCGGAGAGGCCGCCGCCCTTGCCCTTGTGCATCAGCACCAGCAGCATCATCAGCAGGCTGAAGACGATCAGGGCGATCGAGAACCCCATAACCACGGCTGGACCAACTTCCTCGGATCTGGATAGACGACGGGGGCCGAAGCTCTGTCTGTGAGCTGTGAAGCTCTCGTTAAGAGCCCTCGGCCCCCGCAAGGGTACGACGGATCGCGCCTACCGCATACTCACTGGTCGCGGAACCGCACGATCTTGACGAACTCGTCGGCGTCCAGTGAGGCGCCACCCACCAGGGCGCCGTCGATGTCGGCCTGCGACATGATCTCGGCGACGTTGCCCGACTTCACCGAACCGCCGTACTGGATGCGGACCTGGTCGGCGAGCTCCTGCGTGTACAGCTCGGCGATCTTCCCGCGGATGGCGGCGCAGACCTCCTGGGCGTCCTCGGCTCCGCAGACCTTGCCGGTACCGATGGCCCACACCGGCTCGTAGGCGATCACGACGGTCTCGGCCTGCTCGGCCGGGAGGTCCTTCAGACCGCCCTCGACCTGGGCGAGGGTGTGGGTGACGTGGTTGCCCGCCTCGCGGACCTCCAGCTCCTCGCCGACGCACAGGATCGGGGTCAGGCCGTGCTTGTAGGCGGCCTTGACCTTGGCGTTGACCAGCTCGTCGGTCTCGTTGTGGTACTGGCGGCGCTCGGAGTGGCCGATCGCCACGAAGGTGCACTTCAGCTTGGCCAGCATCGGGCCGGAGATCTCGCCGGTGTAGGCACCGCCGTCGTGCGCCGAGATGTCCTGGGCGCCGTACTTGATCTTGAGCTTGTCGCCGTCGACCAGGGTCTGCACGGAACGCAGGTCGGTGAAGGGCGGCAGGACCGCGACCTCGACGGCGTCGTAGTCCTTGTCGGCCAGGGCGAAGGCCAGCTTCTGGACGTGCGCGATGGCCTCGAGGTGGTTGAGGTTCATCTTCCAGTTGCCCGCCATCAGCGGCGTGCGCGTACTCATCGGGTCAGTCCTCCAGTGCGGCGAGGCCGGGGAGCGTCTTGCCCTCGAGGTATTCGAGGGAGGCGCCGCCGCCGGTCGAGATGTGGCCGAATGCGTTCTCGTCGAAGCCCAGGATGCGGACGGCCGCGGCGGAGTCGCCGCCGCCGACCACCGTGAAGCCCGGGGAGTCGAGGAGGGCCTGGGCGACCGCCTTGGTGCCCTCGGCGTAGTCGGGGTGTTCGAAGACGCCCATGGGGCCGTTCCAGAAGACGGTGGTGGCGTCGGCGAGCTTCGAGGCGTAGAGCTTGCGGGTCTCCGGACCGATGTCCAGGCCCAACTGGTCGGCCGGAATGGCGTCCGCGGCGACGGTGTCGGGGTTCGCCGGCGCCTTGGTCTTCAGGTCCGGGAACTCGGTGGAGGTCACCACGTCGACGGGGAGGACCAGCTCGACGCCGTTCTTCTTCGCCCGCTCGATGTACTCCTGGACGACCGGGATCTGGTCCTCCTGGAGGAGGGAGGCGCCGACCTCGTACCCCTTGGCCTTGAGGAAGGTGAACACCATGCCGCCGCCGATGAGGAGACGGTCCGCCTTGCCCAGCAGCTGGTCGATGACGGCGAGCTTGTCGGAGACCTTGGAACCGCCGAGGGCGACGACATAGGGCCGCTTGACGTCCTCGGTGAGCTTCTTGAGGACGGCGACCTCGGCGGCGATGAGGTAACCGGCGGCGTGCGGCAGCCGGGCCGGGAGGTCGAAGACCGAGGCGTGCTTGCGGTGGACGGCGCCGAAGCCGTCGCTCACGTACACGTCCGCGAGGGCGGCGAGCTGGTCGGCGAAGGCACCGCGCTCGGCGTCGTCCTTGGAGGTCTCGCCGGCGTTGAAGCGCAGGTTCTCGATGACGGCGACCTGGCCGTCGGCGAGATGAGCGACGGTGGACTCGGCGGACGTGCCGACCGTGTCGGTCGCGAACGCCACGTCCCCACCGAGGAGTTCACCGAGGCGCGTGGCGGCAGGCGCGAGCGAGAAGGCGGGGTCGGGGGCGCCCTTGGGGCGGCCCAGGTGCGAGGCGACGATCACCCGGGCGCCCGCTCCGGCGAGGGCCTTGACGGTGGGCAGGACGGCGCGGATACGGCCGTCGTCCGTGATGGTGGTGCCGTCCAGCGGCACGTTCAGGTCGGCGCGGACGAAGACCCGCTTGCCGCCCACACCTTCGGCGAGAAGTTCGTCGATCGTCTTCATGGAGGGAACTCCTGGAAAGGGCTGGTGAGGGCTGGTGATGCTCGTGATCGTGAGAGAGCTGATCTGTACGTGAGTCAGGGCTCGGGCAGCGCGTCCCTGCGCTGCCCGAGCCCTGACTCACACCGAAGTGCCTGCTCTGTCGATCAGAGCTGGTTGCCGACGAAGACCGTCAGGTCGACGAGGCGGTTGGAGTAGCCCCACTCGTTGTCGTACCAGCCGAGGATCTTCACCGAGTTGCCCTCCTGGACCATGGTCAGGGAGGAGTCGAAGGTGCAGGAGGCCGGGTCGCCGACGATGTCCGAGGAGACGATGGCGTCCTCGGTGTACGCCAGGTAGCCCTTGAGGTCGCCGTCGTCGGAGGCCTTCTTGAACGCGGCGTTGACCTCGTCCTTGGTGACCTCGCGCTGCAGCGTCACGACCAGGTCGGTGGCCGAACCGGTCGGGACCGGGACGCGCATCGCGATGCCGTCCAGCTTGCCCTTGAGCTGCGGGAGGACCAGGGCGGTGGCCTTCGCGGCGCCCGTCGTGGTCGGGATGATGTTCTCGGCGGCGGCGCGGGCGCGACGCAGGTCCGAGTGCGGGAAGTCCAGGATGCGCTGGTCGTTCGTGTACGCGTGGACCGTCGTCATCAGACCCTTGACGATGCCGAAGTTCTCGTCGAGGACCTTGGCCATCGGCGCCACACAGTTGGTGGTGCAGGAGGCGTTGGAGATGACGTGGTGGTTGGCCGCGTCGTACTTGTCCTGGTTGACGCCCATCACGATGGTGATGTCCTCGTCCTTGGCCGGAGCCGAGATGAGGACCTTCTTGGCACCGCCGGCGATGTGCTTCTCGGCGTCGGCCTTCTTGGTGAAGATGCCGGTCGACTCGATGACGATGTCGACGCCCAGCTCGCCCCACGGGATCTCGGCGGGGTTGCGCTCGGACAGCACCTTGATGGTGTGGCCGTCGACAGTGATCGTGTCGGCGGTGTGCGACACCTCGGCCTTGAGACGGCCCAGGATGGTGTCGTACTTCAGCAGGTGAGCGGTGGTCGCGGTGTCACCCAGGTCGTTGACAGCCACGATCTCGATGTCTGCACCCTGCTCCAGCAGCGCGCGGAAGTAGTTACGACCGATGCGGCCAAAGCCGTTGATGCCTACGCGGATCGTCACGAAACCGATCTCCTCGTTGGTACGCCGGGTTCGAATCCGGCGAGCTGTATGGGATGTCCCCGACCGTGTACGACCCTACATCTCTGAGCATGCCGTGGTGACATCGAGATGCCCCATACACGGCGAGGCGGCCCGTACCCGCCAGTAGGGGTACGGACCGCCCGAGCCCGAAGGCCTGATCACCCGATTTTGCTACGCGGCGTCACCGTTGGTTGACCAGGACGTCATCCTTCGACCGCCGCGAGTGCCTTCTTCACCAGAGCCTTTCGATCGGCCGCCGAGGAGACGTGCTCCAGACCGAAGCCCAGCAGCACGGTGTCGTCCGTGGTGATCGCTCCGTAGGTCTGGAAGAGAGCCCCGGTGCGCGCCCAGTCCTTGAGGACGGCCGGGCTGCCCGGAGGCGGTCCGGCGACGCTCCAGGCGCCCAGCGAGGTCTCGAAGCCCTCGGTCTGCGTGGCACTGCCCCCGACGACCAGCGAGGCGTTGTCCGCGAGCACTCCGTGGCCGCCGCCGCCCGGGTCGGTGACATAGCTGATCGAGATCTCGACGGACTTGCCGGCGTACGCGCTCAGGTCGAAGGTGACCTGCTGCCAGCCGTCGGACGCGCCGGTGAGGGCGTTCCACGCGCCGGTGGTGCCGGTCGCGCCGCAGCCGCCGTTCGCGACGGTCAGGTAGTGCTTCAGCTGCGGGTGCTCATTGACGTAGTACGCGGCCGAGCAGTCCTCCGGCACGGTGGGGCGGGTGGCGCCGCCCGTCTCGGGGAGCGTGGTCCAGTCGTCGGCCCCGGTGGTGTGGGCCTCGACGATCACGTTGTCGTAGCCGGGCTCGGTGTCCCACAGCAGCTGGGAACGCAGGGCGGGCTTGTCGGCCGCGGTCACACGCGTGAGGTCCACGGTGTGGGTGAGCCGCTTGTAGGAGTCGTCGGTGTGCACGGCGGCCGCCATGTACGAGCCCGCGTAGGGCCCGTAGGGGTTGATGGTCCCGGCGAACTGGCCGGCGCCCGCGGAGGCGAACTGCGGGTATGTGTCGGCGGGCAGTTCGTCGGACGTCACGCTGTAGGTGCCGGCCCGGTCCAGCGGGTTGCCGGCCGCGGGGCCGAGCGCCCCGGAGAATCCGCCGAGCCTGCTGGAGCCGGTGAAGCCGGTGGCCCCGGGTGTCGACGTACGCGAGTAGGCGCCCAGGTAGTACTGGCTGAAGTCGTCCGACGGGGTGCCGTCGGCGAGGGAGACGCTGCCGCCGGCCTGTTCGCCGGCCTCGACCAGCTTGCCGCCCTCGTTGAGGAAGGCACGCAGTTCGAGCTGGGTGGCGATGCCGGGGGTGTTCGTTCCCGTGTAGTGGACGACGGTGGCGAAGTGGTTCAGCACGCCGAGCGCGTCGGGCGCGCCCTGCCGGGCGACGTCCCAGACGAGGGCCTTGCGGCCGGCGCCCTTCAGCGCGTCGACGTAGGTCTGCGCCTGCGTGGCGGTCGTTCCCTCCTCGGCGACGACGAGGACGTCCGCGCGGGGCCGTTCGGCGACGGTGTAGGTGAAGGGGGCGCTGCTGACCTTCTTGCCGCTCTTCGTCCTGCCGGTGAACCACACCTCGACCTTGTCGCCGGGTTCGCCGTGCCGGACCTTGGCCCGGTACTCGTCGAAGTAGAGGTTGTCCTCGCCTCCGTACCTCTCGCCGCCCTTCCAGGGGCGCAGCTTCTGGTCGTGCGTACGGCCGTGGTTGACGCGGTACTTGAGTTCCTTGTCGCGCACCGCCTTGCGGACGACGACGGAGACCTCCTGGTCGGCGCCGCGCGAGTACGACGTCGTGAACGGCGCCGGGGTGAAGTCGGCGGCGGTGCGGCCGACCGAGGACTTCGGCTGGTCGGGGCGGGCGGCGGACTCGGCGACGGAGAGCGCGAACGGGATGTTCTTGGCGAACTCCTGCTGGATCAGCTTCTCGTCGTCGGGGAAGTTGAAGACCGACTGGCAGTCGGCCGCGTTCCAGGCGTCGTCGGGGTCGATGTTCGACGCGGTCTCACAGGTCGACATCTCGGGGGTGAACATGCCCGTGCCGTTGACGTTGGCCGCGTGGCCGTCCGCCTCGCCGTTGGTGGTGTACAGCTCCGAGGAGACCTGCGGGTGGTAGCCCGGGATCGCGGAGTTGTCGGGGGTGCCGGCGAGCGCCTTGTAGGCCACGTCGTCCGGGGTGTCCGTGGCCACCTGCCAGCCGACTCCGTAGAGAAGGAGTTCGGCGGCGGAGTGGTAGTTGATGCCGTAGGTGAACCCGACGCGCTTCTCGAAGGCGTCCAGGGCCTTGGTCTCGGGCTCGGAGTTCGGGCCCGAGCCGCGGTAGGTCTGGCTGGTGGGGTTGGGCGACGAACCCTCGTTGTCGTAGCCCCACTTGTAGGCGAAGTTGCGGTTGAGGTCGACGCCGTCGCTGGTGCCGATGGAGCCGTCGCCGTTGTTGTCCCGCAGGTTCTTGCGCCACAGGCGGTTGTCGGAGTTCTGGAAGGTGTAGTCGTAGCCGTCGGGGTTGGCCGACAGCACGAACCACAGCTCGGTCGAGTCGACGAGCTTCTTGATGCGTTTGTCCGTCTTGTAGTTGTCCAGGTAATGGTGCATCAGCCGGCGGGTCATCTCCGGCGTGATCCACTCGCGCGCGTGCTGGTTGGACATGTAGAGGACGGCGGGCTTGGAGCCGTCCGCGGACTTCTTGGCGCCCTTGGTCAGCTTGAGGGCGAGGATGTCCTGGCCGCCCACCGTCCTGCCGATGGAGACGACCTTGGTGAGGCCCGGGTTCTGCCGGCCGGTCCTGAGGATCTCCTCCTTCAGGCCGCCGCTGCCGCTGTACGGGCGGAACACCCCCTCCGCGGCCGCCTCGACACGGTTCTCGGCCTTGGCGGACAGCCGGTGTTCGGTGAGCTGAACCCCTTGGTCCTCGAGCGTGTCGGCCTGCTGGTCGGTCAGGTACACCTCGACGGTGGCCTCGCCCTTCGCGGGCACCTGCTCACCGAGTTCATGGCCGTCCTGACCGGCCGCCAGCAGCAGGGGTACCTGCTGCCGGGTGATCTCGGCCCGGAAGACCTTGACCTCGTCCGGACCGGGAGAACCGGGGTTGTCCGCGGCCTGCGCGAGGGGTGCGATCCCCGCACCGCCCAGCAGAAGCGCGCCAACAGCGAGGATCGGTCTCGCTCTTCGTCTCATGAACCCCCCTTGTGTGGGTTCGCCACAGCAGCGAACTGATGCCAGGCTCATGACAGTCCATGATCGAGTCAAGGGTGCCTCAACGACACGCGAACGCCGGTGTCGATCACCCAAGTGGGCGTCGGCACCGGCGTGTTGACCCGTGATCAGCCTACGAGGTTGTCGGCCAGCTCCTCGCTGAGGTTGGCCTCCGTGCCCGCGATGCCGAGGTCGGAGGCCCGCTTGTCGGCCATCGCCAGCAGGCGGCGGATACGGCCGGCCACGGCGTCCTTGGTCAGCGGCGGGTCGGCGAGCGCGCCCAGCTCCTCCAGGGAGGCCTGCTTGTGGTCCATGCGCAGCCGGCCGGCGGCGGCGAGGTGCTCGGGCACGTCGTCGGCGAGGATCTCCAGCGCGCGCTGCACCCGGGCACCGGCGGCGACGGCCGCGCGGGCCGAGCGGCGGAGGTTGGCGTCGTCGAAGTTGGCGAGACGGTTCGCCGTGGCGCGCACCTCGCGGCGCATCCGGCGCTCCTCCCAGGCCAGCACCGACTCGTGGGCACCGAGGCGGGTGAGCAGGGCGCCGATCGCGTCGCCGTCCCGGACCACCACGCGGTCCACTCCGCGCACCTCGCGGGCCTTGGCGGCGATCGACAGCCGGCGGGCAGCGCCGACCAGGGCGAGCGCGGCCTCCGGGCCGGGGCAGGTGACCTCCAGGGAGGAGGAGCGGCCTGGCTCGGTGAGCGATCCGTGCGCCAGGAACGCGCCACGCCAGGCCGCCTCCGCGTCACAGGTGGCCCCGGACACCACCTGCGGGGGCAGGCCCCGGATCGGACGGCCCCGGCCGTCGACCAGGCCGGTCTGCCGGGCCAGCTGATCACCGCCGGCGACAACCCGAACGACGTAACGCGAGCCCCGGCGCAGTCCGCCGGGGGCCATCACGATCAGCTCGGAGCTGTGGCCGAAGATCTCCAGGATGTCGCGCTTGAGGCGGCGGGCCGCCATCGCGGTGTCCAGCTCCGCCTCGATCACGATGCGCCCGCTCACCAGGTGGAGGCCGCCGGCGAACCGCAGAATGGCGGAGACCTCCGCCTTTCTGCAGCAGGTCCGGGTGACGGGGAGCCGGGAGATCTCATCCTTCACCGCTGCCGTCATCGCCATGGGCCGATCCTTCCATGCATCCGAAAAATACGGTCGTACGCGGCGGCCAGGAGCTCCGGGTCGTGCCTCGGAGTTCCGTCCGGCCGGGCCACCGGGGCCAGCTCGACCGCGGCACCGAACCGCTCGGCGGCCTCGATGAGCACATCGCGGTCGGGCACGGCGGCCTCGTCGGCCAGCACCACGTCCAGGGCGAGTTTAGGGGCGTGTCGGCCCAAAACCTCCAAATGACGCTGCGGGGAGAAGCCGTCGGTTTCTCCCGGTTGCGGGGCGAGGTTCAGGGAGAGCACCCGGCGCGCCTTCGTCTGCGTGAGCGCGTCGAGGAGCTCGGGCACGAGCAGGTGCGGGATGACCGAGGAGAACCAGGAGCCGGGGCCGAGGACCACCCAGTCCGCGTCGAGGACAGCGGCCACCGCCTCCGGCACCGCGGGCGGGTCGTTCGGCACCAGATGCACGGACTGCACCTCGCCGGGGGTGAGGGCGACGGTCGCCTGCCCCCGCACGGTGTCGATGTCCTCGGGCCGCTCCGGGTCGTGCCCCTTGACCAGGGCCTGGAGCTCCAGGGGTACGGCGGACATGGGCAGCACGCGCCCGTGTGCGCCCAGCAGCTTGCCGACCAGGTCGAGTGCCTGGACATGGTCGCCGAGCTGCTCCCACAGGGCGACGATCAGCAGGTTGCCGACCGCGTGTTCGTGCAGGTCGCCCTGGGACTGGAAGCGGTGCTGGATGACCCGGGCCCAGGTCTGGCCCCAGTCGTCGTCGCCGCACAGTGCGGCCAGCGCCTTGCGCAGGTCGCCGGGCGGGAGCACGCCCAGCTCGTCCCGCAGGCGCCCGCTGGAGCCGCCGTCGTCGGCCACGGTGACCACGGCGGTGAGGGCGCCGGTGATCCGGCGCAGTGCGGCGAGCGAGGCGGACAGGCCCATGCCTCCGCCGAGGGCGACCACCTTGGGCTGGGCACCGCGGCGGCGCGGTTTGGCGCCCCGGGCCTCGACGGGCTTGCTCGCGCGCCCCTCGGGGACGGCCCGGCGCAGTCGGCTCAGCCGCGGACTACGTTCCGTCATTCCCGTCCCATGTCCCGGTGCACGACCACCGTCTCCACGCCTTCGGCCACGAGCCGCGCGGCGAGCTTCTCCGAAGTGGCGACGGAGCGGTGCTTGCCGCCCGTGCAGCCGATGGCGATCGTCACGTACCGCTTGCCCTCGCGGCGGTAGCCGGCCGCGATGAGCCTCAGCAGTTCGGCGTACCGGTCGAGGAACTCCTTTGCGCCGGGCTGGTTGAAGACGTACGCGGAGACCTCCTCGTTGAGGCCGGTGAAGGGGCGCAGCTCCGGCACCCAGTGCGGGTTGGGCAGGAAGCGCATGTCCGCGACCAGGTCGGCGTCGACCGGGAGGCCGTACTTGAAGCCGAAGGACATGACGGTGGCCCGCAGTTCGGGCTCCTCCTCTCCGGCGAACTGGGCGTCCATCTTGGCGCGCAGTTCGTGCACGTTGAGGCTGGAGGTGTCGATCACCAGGTCGGCGTCGCCGCGCAGCTCGCGCAGCAGCTCGCGCTCGGCGGCGATGCCGTCGACGATCCGGCCGTCGCCCTGGAGGGGGTGCGGGCGGCGCACCGACTCGAAGCGGCGCACCAGGGCGTCGTCGGAGGACTCCAGGAAGACGATCCGCCGGGTGACCTGCCTGCCGTCCAGGTCGGCGAGGGATTCGCGGAGGTTGTCGAAGAAGCGCCGTCCGCGGACGTCGACGACGACCGCGATCCGCGCCACGTTGCCCTGCGAGCGGGCGCCGAGCTCCACCATGGTGGGGATCAGCGCGGGCGGCAGGTTGTCGACGACGAACCAGCCGAGGTCCTCCAGACACTTGGCCGCGGTCGAGCGGCCGGCCCCGGACATGCCGGAGATGATCACCAGCTCGGGGTTGGCCGCGTCGGGGACCCCGGGTGTTTCGATGGCCGTACTCACGTGTGCTCCGTCTTCGTGGCGCTCTTCGTCCCGCGCGTCCTGCTGTACGTTCTGCCGGGCGTCCTGCGTGGTGTCCCGCTGTGCGGGATCCTCGCCCGTTTCCCTGTGCGTGCGATCTCGTGGTGCTGTGGCCTGCTCTTCGTGCTCCGTCATGTCTCCTGCCCCCGTCGTTCGTCCGGGGCGCCCGCGGGCACGGGCTCCCCAGGGGCATCCGCCGTCGTCTCGGGTGCCCCGTCCTCGTCGTCTTCCATGATCTCGCCGGTCGCCGTGTTGACGGCGGGTGCGGCCGGGGCCGCCCGGACGAGGGCCGCGGCGATGCTCTCGGCCGTTTTTCGGCCTATGCCGGGTACCTCGCAGATCTGGTCGACTGTCGCGGACCGCAACCTCTTCACCGAGCCGAAATGCTTGATCAGTGCCTGCTTGCGAGTCTCGCCGAGGCCCGGTACGTCGTCCAGGGGGCTCGACCTGAAGCGCTTGGCGCGCTTGGTGCGCTGATAGGTGATCGCGAAGCGGTGGGCCTCGTCGCGGACCCGTTGCAGCAGATAGAGGCCTTCGCTGGTGCGGGGCAGCACCACCGGGTCGCCCTCGTCGGGCACCCAGACCTCCTCCAGGCGCTTGGCCAGGCCGCACACCGCGATGTCGTCGATGCCGAGTTCGTCCAGAGCTCTCTTGGCGGCTGCCACCTGGGGCTGTCCGCCGTCGACGACGACCAGCTGGGGCGGGTAGGCGAAGCGCTTGGGGCGGCCGTCCTCCTCGGTGAGGCCGTTGCCCGGCCGGTCGGCGTCGGGATTTTCGTCGTCGGCCCACTCTCCCGTCCGCTCCTTCTCGGCGAGATAGCGCCGGAAGCGGCGGGTGATCACCTCGTGCATGGAGCGGACGTCGTCCTGGCCCTCGAAGCCCTTGATCTGGAAACGGCGGTACTCGCTCTTGCGCTGGAGGCCGTCCTCGAAGACGACCATGGACGCCACCACGTCGTCGCCCTGGAGGTGCGAGATGTCGTAGCACTCGATCCTCAGCGGGGCGCTGTCCAGGTCGAGGGCCTCGGCGATCTCCTCCAGGGCACGCGAGCGCGTGGTCAGGTCGGAGGCGCGCTTGGTCTTGTGCAGGCCGAGTGCCTGGAGCGCGTTGCGCTGCACCGTCTCCATCAGGGCCTTCTTGTCACCGCGCTGCGGGATGCGCAAGGACACACCGGAGCCGCGGCGCTCGGTGAGCCATTCCTGGACGGGCTCCACCGGATCGGGCAGGGCCGGGACGAGGACCTCCTTGGGGACCGCGTCGCCCTTCTCCTCGCCGTAGAGCTGCTGGAGAGCGTGTTCGACGAGGGCACCGGTGGTGACCTCCTCGACCTTGTCGGTGACCCAGCCGCGCTGGCCGCGCACCCGTCCGCCGCGTACGTGGAAGATCTGCACGGCCGCTTCCAGCTCGTCCTCGGCGACCGCGATCAGGTCCGCGTCGGTCGCGTCGGCGAGCACGACCGCGCTCTTCTCCATGGCCTTCTTCAGTGCCTCGATGTCGTCGCGCAGACGGCCCGCCCGCTCGTACTCCAGGTCCTCGGCCGCCTCCGTCATCTGCTTCTCCAGGCGGCGCAGGTACGTGCCCGTGCGCCCTGCCATGAAGTCGCAGAACTCCTCGGCGAGTTCCCGGTGTTCCTCGGCGGAGACGCGTTCCACACAGGGCGCGGAGCACTTTCCGATGTAGCCGAGCAGGCAGGGGCGGCCGGTGCGGGCGGCGTTCTTGAAGACGCCGGCCGAGCACGTGCGGACGGGGAAGACCCGCAGCAGGAGGTCCACGGTGTCGCGGATCGCCCAGGCGTGTCCGTACGGCCCGAAGTAGCGCACGCCCTTCTTCTTGTGACCCCGCATCACCTGCACCCGCGGGAACTCCTCGTTCATCGTCACCGCGAGGTACGGGTAGCTCTTGTCGTCGCGGTACTTGACGTTGAACCGGGGGTCGTACTCCTTGATCCAGGAGTACTCCAGCTGCAGCGCCTCGACTTCCGTGGACACCACCGTCCACTCCACGGACGCGGCCGTGGTGACCATGGTGCGGGTGCGGGGGTGCAGGCCCGCCAGGTCCTGGAAGTAGTTCGCCAGGCGCTGGCGCAGGCTTTTCGCCTTTCCGACGTAGATCACCCGGCGGTGCTCGTCACGGAACCTGTACACCCCGGGAGAGTCGGGGATCTGTCCCGGCTTGGGGCGGTAGCTGGAGGGGTCGGCCATGTCTCACACCCTACTGGCGAGGACCGACAGCGCGGCGGCCCTGTGGACGACGCGGGGCCAGTCTGCAGGGCGACGAGAGCAGGATCAGCCAGGATGCCGCCATGACCGTCCGTCTCTGCGGTGCCCTCGAAGCCCACCGGCGGCGGGGCCCGCACCTGAGGACTCCAGACCGGGCGCGAGGGAGGGTCGAGTCTGGGCGGATACAAAGGGATCAGCCGCTCCGGACGGGGCGGCGGTCACCGGTCGAAGGGCTGCGAAATGCGGCGGACACGGATCGAGAAGCGAAGGCGGCCCGCTCGTACCGGCCGCGCCACGGACGACCGGACCACGGACGGCGTGGCCCCGCTGCACGATCTGCTCGACCCGCGCGACCCCGACATCGTGCGCGCCAAGCGCGCATCGCGGGATCAAGGCGGTGGCCCCCGCCCGTAAGGCAGCGTCCGCCCACTGGGCGATGGTCCCCGCCCCAGAGCCGGACGGACACTTCTCCGCCCGATCCCGACCGCCCGGAGCGTACGCGACGTCACCGAGCCCAGGCTCCCCCTCCTGGACGCTCCCCCGCGTACGCCCCGGGCGGTCGTATGTCCGCTCCCGGCCCCGCGCGGCGGCAGCCCTACGGTCAGCCTGTGCCTCGGCCCGACGGGGCTGCTGACGTCCGATCTGCCGCCCAAGCCCGCCCCGCCCCTGCCGATGACGCGCCGGCGATCAGGGACGCGCCGGCCCTCGACAGGTGAGCGCGAACTCGGCCAGGAGTTCATCGCTGTTGGACTTCAGGTGTTGTCGGGACCAGGTCAACACGCTTCAATGCGGGGGAACTCGGGGCCCTGAACGACGGCGTACGGATGTGCAGACCCCCGACGCCGGCGCGGTGGCCCCGGCACCTCCCTCGAACGGTCTGACCAGCCGTTGCACCCTCACAGAAAGGCCCCTGCATGCCGCACGCCACACAGCACGGGGACGTCGTCACCATCGCCACCGCGGAACTGGACTCGGCCCTGCGCGGCGGCCCCTTCCACGTGGCGCTGCGCGCCGCGATCGCCGCCCGCGGACTGCCGCTGCAGCGCGTGCAGCACCATCTGTCACGTCACGGGGTCAAGGTCGGTGTCACCAGCCTGAGTTACTGGCAGCAGGGCGCCCGGCGCCCCCAGCGCCCGGAGTCGCTGCGGGCGGTACGCGCGCTGGAGGAGATCCTCCAGTTGCCGGAAGAGTCACTGATCCGACTGCTCGCCCGCGCGGACGACGACTCAGGGGCGCAGCGGTCCGCGGCCCGCTCCTACCGCTCCCTGGTGGCGGCATCGGACGTGCTGGAACGGTTGCTGGCCGAACTGGGCTCGCCGCTCGAAGGCGGACTGCACACTCTCGGACACCACGAACGGGTACGGATCGGGGCCCGCCGCGAGCTGGCCGGGCGCGAGTCCCACCACATCGTGCGCGCCCACCGGGACGGCGTCGACCGTTTCATGGCCGTCCACCAGGGCGACCCGGGGTGCGCGCCGGAGCGCACGACCGTCCAGGCCCTGGAGAACTGCCGCACCGGACGGGTCCGTTCACACCACGACACCGGTGTGCTGGTGGCGGAACTGCTCTTCGACACCCGACTGCGGGCCGGCGACACGTACCTCTTCCGCTACGGCGTCGAGGACGGCACGGGGGGCGTGTCGCGCGAGTACGTCCGCGGATTCGGGGCCGCGGGCGGC
This sequence comes from Streptomyces sp. NPDC006332, assembly GCF_040612855.1. NCBI lineage: Bacteria > Bacillati > Actinomycetota > Actinomycetes > Kitasatosporales > Streptomycetaceae > Streptomyces > Streptomyces sp. NPDC006332. Next base: position 12,650 of record NZ_JBEXRA010000081.1, on the reverse strand, counting down.
CAGTACGCACTCCAGGTGCGGTTCGACGAGAACGCCCTGCCGGTGCGCTGCCACCGGTTCACCCAGCACTCGGCGGCGGCGCCCCGCAGTGGCCGCCAGGAACTCGCCCTCACCGGGCGACACCGTTCGGTACACCTTGTGGAGCCGCGGGTGCGGTCGGGGATCGTGGGGATCGCCTGGGACTGGGAGTGAGTGTTTCCCTCCCGCGGGAGGATGGGTGTCTGGTCACGGCGTAAACGCTTGCGCAAGCGTTTACGTCAGTCGGGGAATGGGATACGTTCCGACCGGAAGCCCGCACGCCCGCGCCATTCGACAGAAGGGAGGGGCGCCCATGCCGACCATGGCCGACGTCGCACGCAGTGCCGGCGTGTCCGTGGCGACCGTCTCGCATGTGCTCAACGAGACCCGGCCGGTGCTGCCCCGTACCCGCCAGGCCGTGCTGGACGCCATCGACGAGCTCGGCTACACGCCCAACACGCTCGCCCGCTCCCTGGTGACCTCCCGTACCCGGTCCATCGGGCTCGCGGTGTCCGCGATCAGCAATCCGTACTTCGCGGACATCCTCCAGGGCGTCGAGGCCGGCGCCCTGGAGCACGGTTACAGCCTGTTTCTCGCCGATCCGCACGACGATCCCGTCCACGAGCGCAAGGTCGTCCAGCTCCTGCACGAGCGGCGGGTGGACGGCATGATCGTCGCGCCCTCCGCGGATCCCCGTGAGCTCGTCTCCTACCTGGAGCGTCGCGACGTACCGACCGTGTTCCTGGACCGAGTCGTCGACTCCCCCGGGGACGGCACCCCGCGCTTCGACCAGGTCTGCGCCGACAGCGCCGCACCGACGGCAGACCTGGTCGCCCACCTCGCCGGGCTCGGCCACCGGCGGATCGCCCTGGTCGCGGGCCGGCCCGGACTGAGCACGACCCGTGAGCGGATCCACGGATACCGGTCGGGCCTCGCCGCCGCCGGGCTCCCCTACGACGAACGTCTGGTGGTGCACGGCGACTCCGAGTCGGCCGGAGGTCAACGGGCCACCGAGACGCTGCTGTCCCTCGCCGTGCCGCCCACCGCACTCGTCACCGCCAACAACGTGATGACCCTGGGCGCCCTGCGGGCCCTGGGCGAACGGGGCCTGTCCGTACCCGAGGACATGGCGCTGTGCTGCTTCGACGACTTCGACTGGGCCGATCTGTTCACTCCACGGCTCACCGCGGTCGCCCAACCCGGCAAGGAGATCGGCGCCCAAGCGGTCCGGTTGCTCCTCGAACGCCTCGCCGTACCGGACCGGGCCGCCCGGACCGTACGGCTGACCTGCACCTTCGTCCACCGCACCTCGTGCGGCTGCCCCGGCGAGCCGGAGCGGTCCGCGCAGCCCGAGAAAGGATCCGTTCCGTGATCGTCGTCGCCGGTGAGGCCCTGATCGACCTGGTACCGCAAGGCACGGGTGCCCTCGCGGGCCTTCAGCCGGCGCTCGGCGGGGGCCCCTACAACACGGCCGTGGCCCTCGGCCGTCTCGGCTCCCGCACCTCCTTCTGCTCCCGCGTCTCGCGCGACGCCTTCGGTGAGGCCCTGGTGGACCGGCTGCGGCGTGAAGGGGTGGACGTTTCCGCGGTGCAGCGCGGCACCGAGCCGACCACCCTCGCCGTCGCCACGATCGACGCGCACGGTTCGGCCGCTTACTCCTTCTACGTCGACGGCACCGCCGACCGGCTGTTCACGGCTCCCGCGGGACTGCCCGAGGGGACGCGGGCGGTGTCGTTCGGTACCTGCTCGCTGGTCCTGGAGCCGGGGGCGAGCGCCTACGAGGAGCTGCTGCGGACCGCGGCCGCGCAGGGCGTGTTCACCGCGCTGGACCCGAACATCCGGGCCGGGCTGATCCCCGACGCGGACGCGTATCGGGCCCGGTTCAAGAGCTGGCTGCCGTCGGTGTCGCTGCTCAAGCTCTCCGAGGAGGACGCGCTGTGGCTGGGCGGCACCCCTCAGGAGTGGCTGGCCGCCGGGCCCTCGGCCGTCGTGATCACCCAGGGCGGGGACGGGCTGACCGTCTTCACCCGGGACGGTTCGGTGCACGCCGTGCCGGGCGAGAAGGTCGACGTCGTGGACACGATCGGCGCGGGCGACACCGTCAACGCGGCTCTGCTGCACGGTCTTTCCGCACAGGACGCGCTCTCTTCGGAGGCCCTGGCCGGCCTCGGCGCCGACGGCTGGACGCGGCTCCTGCGGTTCGCGGCCCGCGCGGCATCGATCACCTGCTCCCGCGCGGGGGCGGAGCCGCCGTACGCCCATGAGCTGGACGTCTGACAGGGGCGGGTGACAGAGGCGGTGACAGGGGCGGGGGTTGCGAGGGCTGACCGTGACGGGTGATCGCGGGGGGGCGACTGCAGTGGTCGGCCGACGACGCGTGAGCCGGGGCAGCGCTCGGTGACGGCTGATCCAGGCTGCTGACGGACGGCCGCTGCCGCCGTGGACGGCACCCGCTGGACGATCCAGGGCAGCCGGACCGTCCATGGTGACCGGATAGCCCGTGCGCCCTGGTCTCGCCCGCGCGTCCCAAGCCCGTGCACGCCCGGGTCGCGCGGTCCGGGTCGCTCAGTCAGCTCGCTCGGTCCGCGTCGCCCGTTCGTCCGGCTCACGCCTGGCGGGCCTGGGGTGCGCGAAGAGCCTGGGTTGCCCGGGCCCAGGCCGTGCGGGCCCAGGCGCAGGCGGTGGATGCCCCGGCCCAGGCCGTGTGTACCTCGGGCTCAGGCCTTGCGGGCCCGGGTCGTCTTCCCCGCCGGTGCCGCCTTCTTCGTGGCCGCGGCTGCCTTCTTCGTGGCCGTGTTGTTGGCGGTTCCCGTCTTGGCCGTCGCTGTCTTCTTCGCGGTCGACCTGGCCGCGACCGTCTTCTTGGCCGCCGTACGGCGCGGAGCGGGCACCGACGCCCCGTCGCTGATCCGGTCGGCGCCCAGGATCTCCCGCAGGAACTTGCCCGTGTGGCTGGCCGGGATTCCGGCGACCTGCTCCGGCGTGCCCTCGGCGACGACCAGACCGCCGCCGGCGCCGCCCTCGGGGCCCATGTCGACGACCCAGTCGGCGGTCTTGATCACATCGAGGTTGTGCTCGATGACGATGACCGTGTTGCCCTTGTCGACCAGGCCCGACAGAACCGTCAGCAGCTTGCTGATGTCCTCGAAGTGCAGACCCGTGGTCGGCTCGTCCAGGACGTAGACCGTGCGGCCGGTGGAGCGCTTCTGCAGCTCGCTGGCGAGCTTGACGCGCTGCGCCTCACCGCCGGACAGCGTGGTCGCCGCCTGGCCGAGACGGACGTAGCCGAGACCGACGTCCTTGAGCGTGTTGAGGTGGCGGGCGATCGAGGGCACGGCCTCGAAGAACGCCGTCGCCTCCTCGATGGGCATGTTCAGGACTTCGGCGATGGACTTGCCCTTGTAGTGGACCTCCAGGGTCTCCCGGTTGTACCGGGCCCCGTGGCAGACCTCGCACGGGACGTACACGTCCGGGAGGAAGTTCATCTCGATCTTGATGGTGCCGTCGCCCGCGCAGTTCTCGCAGCGGCCGCCCTTGACGTTGAAGGAGAAGCGGCCGGGCAGGTAACCGCGGACCTTCGCCTCGGTCGTCTCGGCGAACAGCTTGCGGATGTGGTCGAAGACACCGGTGTACGTCGCCGGGTTGGACCGCGGGGTGCGGCCGATGGGCGACTGGTCGACGTGGACGACCTTGTCGACGAGGTCGTCGCCGTCCACCCGGGTGTGCCGCCCCGGGACGCTCCTGGCTCCGTTGAGTTCGCGGGCCAGGTGGGTGTAGAGGATGTCGTTGACCAGCGTGGACTTGCCGGAGCCCGACACGCCCGTGACCGCTGTGAAGACGCCCAGCGGGAAGGACACGTCGATGTCCTGGAGGTTGTTCTCCCGGGCGCCGTGCACCGTGAGCTGCCGGGACGGGTCGAGGGGACGCCGGATGTCGGGCAACGGGATGGACTTCTTGCCGGACAGGTACTGACCGGTCTGCGACTCCGCGTTGGCCAGGAGCCCCTTCAGGGAGCCGCTGTGCACGACCTTGCCGCCGTGCTCGCCGGCGCCGGGGCCGATGTCCACGACCCAGTCCGCGACCTTGATGGTGTCCTCGTCGTGCTCGACGACGATGAGCGTGTTGCCCATGTCGCGCAGCCGGACCAGGGTCTCGATGAGCCGGTGGTTGTCGCGCTGGTGCAGACCGATGGACGGCTCGTCGAGGACGTACAGGACACCGACCAGGCCGGAGCCGATCTGGGTGGCCAGGCGGATGCGCTGGGCCTCGCCGCCGGAGAGGGTGCCGGCCGCGCGGTTGAGCGAGAGGTAGTCCAGGCCGACGTCGACCAGGAACCTCAGTCGTTCGTTGACCTCCTTCAGGACGCGCTCGGCGATCTTCTTGTCGCGGGCGTTCAGTTTCAGCTCGCCAAGGAAGTCCGCGCAGTCGCTGATGGACATCGCGGAGACCTCAGCGATCGACTTCTCCATGACCGTGACGGCGAGGACGATCGGCTTGAGGCGCGTGCCCTCACAGGTCGGGCAGGGCACCTCGCGCATGTAGCCCTCGAAGCGCTCCCGGCTCGCGTCGCTCTCGGCCTCGCTGTGCCGGCGCTTGACGAAGGGGACGGCACCTTCGAAGGGCGTGGTGTAGACCCGCTCGCGCCCGTAACGGTTGCGGTAGCGGACCTCGATCTGGGTCTTGTGACCGTGCAGCAGGGCCTTCCTGGCGCGCTGCGGCAGGCCCGCGAAGGGGATGTCCGTGCGGAAGCCCAGCGCGTCCGCGAGAGCGCCGATCAGCCGGCCGAAGTAGTCCTTGGTGTGGCCGTGCGACCAGGGGTGGATGGCGCCCTCGTCGAGCGACTTGTCCTCGTCCGGGACGATCAGCTCGGGGTCGACCTCCATGCGGGTGCCGATGCCGGTGCAGTCGGGGCACGCGCCGAAGGGCGAGTTGAAGGAGAAGGAGCGGGGCTCCAGTTCCTCGAAGGACAGGTCGTCGTACGCGCAGTAGAGGTGCTCCGAGAACATGCGCTCGCGCTCGGGGTCGTCCTCCGGGAGGTCGACGAAGTCGAGCACGACCATGCCGCCGGACAGGCCGAGGGCCGTCTCCACGGAGTCGGTGAGGCGGCGCTTGGCGGAGTCCTTCACCGTGAGACGGTCGATGACCACCTCGATGGTGTGCTTCTCCTGCTTCTTCAGGGTGGGCGGGTTGGAGAGCTGGACGGTCTCGCCGTCCACCCGCGCGCGACTGTACCCCTTGGTCTGGAGGTCCGCGAAGAGATCGACGAACTCGCCCTTGCGCTCCCGCACCAGCGGGGACAGCACCTGGAAGCGGCTCCCCTCCGGCAGCTCCAGGACCCTGTCGACGATGGCCTGCGGCGACTGGCGCGAGATCGGGCGGCCGCACTCGGGACAGTGCGGCTTGCCGATGCGGGCGAAGAGCAGCCGCAGGTAGTCGTAGACCTCGGTGATGGTGCCGACCGTCGAGCGCGGGTTGCGCGAGGTCGACTTCTGGTCGATGGAAACCGCGGGCGACAGGCCCTCGATGAAGTCGACGTCGGGCTTGTCCATCTGGCCGAGGAACTGGCGGGCGTACGAGGAGAGCGACTCCACGTAGCGCCGCTGGCCCTCGGCGAAGATGGTGTCGAAGGCCAGGGAGGACTTGCCCGACCCGGACAGGCCCGTGAAGACGATGAGCGAGTCGCGAGGCAGGTCGAGCGAGACGTTCTTCAGGTTGTGCTCGCGCGCGCCACGGACGATGAGACGGTCGGCCACGCCGGTCCGCACCTTTCTTGAGAGAAGTGACAGGGGCGGGGCCCCCGTGCTTTCTCAGACTAGGGGGAGCCACTGACAACGCCGGTCGGATTCCTGGATGCATAACAATCCCCGGACATCCAGCATGCCCGACGCCGCACCCGACCCTATAGCACGCACATTCGATTTCCGGCTCTCGTTCACCAGCTTCACCCAAAGGTGTGGCGGAAGTACTGTCAGGGCCATGATTGATCACGCTCATGACCTGGCGTCTGTACGTGACGCGACGCATCGGCTGCTCACCGCAGTCGCCGAACTGGACAACGCGCTGGTGTCCGAGCCGTCACGGCTGCCCGGCTGGAGCCGCGGCCATGTCCTGGCCCACCTCGCCCGCAACGCGGACGCTCTGGTGAACGTCCTGGAGGGGCGCCCGATGTACGCGTCCGCGGACGCCAGGGACGCCGACATCGAGCGGGACGCCTCACGCCCGCTCGACGTGCACCTCACCGACCTGCGGGACAGCGCGGCCCGTTTCCAGGAGACGGGGGCCGCTCCCGCGGACTGGTCGCGCACGGTCGAGCTCCGCAACGGGGTCACCGACTCGGCCTCCCGGGTGCCGTTCCGGCGCTGGATCGAGGTGGAGCTGCACCATGTGGACCTCGGCGTCGGGTACGAGCTGGAGGACCTCCCGGAGGAGTTCGTGGAGCGGGAGACGGGCTTCCTCGCGGAGCGGTTCGCGGGGCACCCAGAGGTGCCGCCGACGCACCTGACGGACGGCACGCGCGCGTGGAGCACGGGCCGCCGGGACACCACCTCGCCCGAGGTCACCGTCACCGGGCCCGCCCCCGACCTGCTCGGCTGGCTCTGCGGCCGGCGCGACGGCGGCGGACTGACCGTGACCGGCGGCTCGCTTCCGGCGCTCCCCCCGCTCTAAAGCCGCGGCAGGCTCCGGGCCGCCGCACCGCTATAGGCTGACCGCCATGACGTACAGCGGACAGGTGACGGTCGGCGGCCCGGCGGATGTACACGAACTCAAGGACCTGATGATCACCAAGATCGCGGTGGGTCCGATGGACAACAACGCCTATCTGCTGCGCTGCCGAACCACGGACGAGCAACTGCTGATCGACGCGGCCAACGACGCGGACACGCTGCTCGGCATGATCGGAGACGACGGCATCGCGTCCGTGGTCACCACGCACCAGCACGGCGACCACTGGCAGGCACTCGCCGACGTCGTCGCGGCCACCCGCGCGCGTACCTTCGCCGGCCGCGAGGACGCCGACGGCATCCCGGTGCCGACCGACGTCCTGGTCGACGACGGCGACATCGTCCGCGTGGGGCGCGTGGAGCTCACCGCGCGCCATCTGGTCGGCCACACGCCCGGGTCGATCGCCCTGGTGTACGACGACCCGCACGGGCATCCCCATGTGTTCACCGGGGACTGTCTCTTCCCCGGCGGTGTGGGCAACACCCGTAAGGATCCGAAGGCGTTCGCCAGTCTGATCCATGACGTCGAGACGAAGATCTTCGACGCCCTCCCGGACGAGACCTGGGTCTATCCGGGCCACGGCAACGACACCTCCCTGGGCGCCGAGCGACCGCATCTGCCGGAGTGGCACGCGCGCGGGTGGTGAGCACGAAGGTGCTGAGCAAGGTGCCGCGTATGCGGGTGCCGCATGTGAAGTGGCGGCTCATCAAGGTGCCGCGTACGGGGTGGTGAACTCGTCGCACGGGCGCCGGGCGGGACGGCAAGGCGCCCCGCGTACGCGCCCCGTGTGAAACGTTCACACGCGCCGGTGTCACGCGCGCGCTCCCGGCGCACTTGGTTGCGCAGTCAACTGGTAGCAGCCCCGCGCAGGGTGACGGCTCCCGCGCGGTACGGGCCGCCGGTCTTTCGATCCCCGCCCTCGACCGGCGGCCCCGGCGCCTGTTTCATCACGGGTTCACATGAACGCAACACCCGTTCCCACTATGCGGGCATTTCCTGCCGTGACCTCGACAAACGGGACGGTCGACTGCCAATCTCCGGCCATGCACCTTGCCTCGCGCGCGCTGCGCCGCGCCGTCGCCGTCGCGACCACAGCCCTGCTCGCCACCGCCGTCGGCTGCGCTCCGCAGCCGGAGGAGAAGGCCGCCGACGCGCCTTCCGGGGCGAACGGGGCCACCTGCGCCAAGGGCGAACTGGCCACCAAGACGTCGGGCAAGCTGACCGTCGCCACCGACGAGCCCGCGTACGAGCCCTGGTTCCAGGACGACAAGCCGGCCGGCGGCAAGGGCTTCGAGTCGGCGGTCGCGTTCGCCGTGGCGAAACAGCTGGGCTACGACAAGGATGCCGTGGTCTGGCAGAGCGTGCCCTTCAACAAGGCCTTCGCGCCCGGTGAGAAGACGTTCGACTTCGACATCAACCAGGTGTCGATCAGCGACGAGCGCAAGAAGGCCGTCGACTTCTCGTCCGGGTACTACGACGTCCGCCAGGCCGTCATCGCGCTGAAGGGCACCAAGGCCGCGAAGGCGACGAGCATCGCGGACCTGAAGGGACTCAAGCTGGGCGCCCAGGTCGGCACCACCAGCCTCGACTACATCGACGACGTGGTGAAGCCGAACCAGGACGCGGCGGTGTACGCCAAGAACGACCAGGCCAAGTCCGCACTGAAGAACGGCCAGGTCGACGCCATCGTCACCGACCTGCCCACCGCGTTCTACATCACCGCCGCGGAGGTGACGGACGCGAAGATCGTGGGCCAGTTCGAGAACCAGGGCGGCACGCCGGAACAGTTCGGGCTGGTACTCGACAAGGGCAGCGCGCTCACGTCGTGCGTGACGGACGCCGTGGACACCCTGCGCGAGAACGGCACGCTGGCGAAGCTGGAACAGCGGTGGCTGTCCGACGCCGTCGACGCCCCGGTGCTCAAGTGACGGTCACGAAGGAGGAGTCCGGCCAGGAGGACGCGGACGGCAAGGACGGCGCGACCGGCGACGAGGGGTACGCCCCGTCACAACGGCGGATCGAACGCGAGGCCTACCAGCGCGCCCGGTCCCGCCGCGCCACGGCCGTCGCCGCGCTCTCGACCCTGGCGACCGGTGTCGTCCTCTATCTGGTCGTCGTCAACGCGCCCGGCTGGTCGCGCACCAAGGAGACGTTCTTCGACGGGCGGTACGCGCGCGAGGCGCTGCCCAAGGTCCTCGACGGGCTGTGGCTCAACGTCCGGCTGCTGCTGATCTGTGGCGTGGCGGTGCTGGTCCTCGGGATGCTCATCGCCATCGCCCGCACCCTGCGCGGCCCGGTGTTCTTCCCGTTGCGGGTGCTGGCCGCCGCCTACACCGACTTCTTCCGCGGTCTGCCGCTCATCATCAACCTGATGATCGTGGTCCTCGGCGTCCCCGCGCTGCGTCTGCAGGGCGTGACCGTCGATCCGGTGCTGCTGGGCGGCACCGCCCTCACGCTGACGTACTCGGCGTACGTGGCCGAGGTGTTCCGCGCCGGCATCGAGTCCGTCCATCCCTCGCAGCGCGCGGCGGCCCGCTCGCTGGGCCTGTCCAACCGGCAGGCACTGCGGTACGTCGTGCTGCCGCAGGCGGTGCGCCGTCAGGTGCCGCCCCTGCTGAACGACCTGGTGTCCCTCCAGAAGGACACCGGGCTGGTGTCGATCGGCGGCGCGGTCGACGCCGTTCGGGCCGCGGACATCATCGTGGGCCGCAGCCTCAACTACACGCCGTACATCGTCGCGGGTCTGGTCTTCGTGGCGCTGACGATCCCGATGACCCGGTTCACGGACTGGGTGACGGCGCGGATGGACCGCCGCCGAGCCCAGGGAGGAACGCTGTGAGCGACACACCCGTGCTGCGCATGCAGTCCGTCCGCAAGACCTTCGGCGACACGGTCGTGCTGCGGGACGTCGACCTGGAGGTGGCCGCGCACACGGTGACCGCGCTGATCGGCGCCTCCGGCTCCGGCAAGTCCACGCTGCTGCGGTGCGCGAACCTCCTGGAGGAGATCGACGACGGCGCGATCTGGCTGGACGAGGAGGAGATCACCGACCCACGTGCCGACCAGGACGCGGTGCGCCGCCGTATCGGCGTGGTCTTCCAGGCCTACAACCTCTTCCCGCACATGACGGTCCTGGAGAACATCACGCTGGCTCCGCGCCGCGTGCACGGCGTGTCCCGCACCGAGGCCGAGGCCCGCGCGCGTGAACTGCTCGACCGGCTCGGGCTGGGCGGCAAGGCCGGTGAGTATCCGGACCGGTTGAGCGGGGGTCAGCAGCAGCGGGCGGCGATCGTGCGTGCCCTGGCCGTACGTCCCCGGCTGCTGCTGCTCGACGAGATCACCGCAGCGCTCGACCCGGAGCTGGTGGGCGAGGTCCTGACCGTCGTCCGTGACCTGAAGGACGACGGCATGACCATGGTGCTCGCCACCCACGAGATGAGCTTCGCCCGCGAGGTCGCCGACCAGGTCTGCTTCCTGGACTCGGGAGTGGTGCTGGAACGAGGCAGCGCCGAGCAGATTTTCGGCGATCCGCAGCAGGAGCGAACCCGGCGCTTCCTGCGGCGGATCGTGGAAGCGGGCCGGCTGTGAGGGGCCCGCTGCGTACGTAAGCGTCTACGCGTCGTGCCCCGCCCTCACCAGCGCCGCGACCCGCTCGACGCCGAACACGTACCCCTGCACCCCGCATCCCGCGATGACACCGTCGGCACGCTGCGAGACGTACGAGTGGTGCCGGAACGACTCACGCTGATGGACGTTGGAGATGTGGACCTCCAACACCGGCAGTCCGTCACAGGTGTTGAGTGCGTCCAGAATCGCGACCGATGTGTGCGAGTAGGCCGCCGGGTTGATCACGATCCCGCAGTGGTTGAGCCGTGCCTCGTGGATCCAGTCGACCAACTCCCCCTCATGGTTGGACTGCCGGAAGTCCACCGTGCCGCCGTGTGCGGCCGCCGCCTCGGCGCACCGGGCCTCGACGTCGGCGAGTGTGTCGGAGCCGTAGATCTCCGGCTGGCGCTGGCCGAGCAGGTTCAGGTTGGGGCCGTTGAGGATCATGATCGGGGCGTTGGCCAGGGTGCGGGGCACGGTTCCTCCGGTCCGTCGGGGCGGGGCGGTCCGTCGAGGACCACTGCTCGGACACGGTCTATCACGGTGCGCGGGGGTGACCTGTCCGCGCCCTCGCCGCAGGACCACACCGGCGCATCACCGTCACCTCCTCACGCACTCCGCGCCTCCACGCGCCCCCGTAACCCTCGATCACTGTGGGTAGTTGACCCGGCATGCACGACGTACGCTCCGTAAAGGCCCCCTCCATGCTGCGGCTGGCGACCGCTTCGCTCGCCGGGACGGCCATCGAGTTCTACGACTTCTTCGTCTACGGGACGGCGGCGGCGCTGATCCTGGGACCGCTGTTCTTCCCGACCTTCTCGCCGCTGGCGGGGACACTGGCCGCCTTCGGAACCTTCGGCGTGGGGTTCCTGGCAAGACCGCTGGGTTCGGTGGTGTTCGGGCACATCGGGGACCGGCACGGGCGCCGCCCGGTGCTGGTCGCCTCGCTGCTGCTGACCGGCGTCTCCACGGTCGCGGTCGGCTGCGTGCCGACGTACCACACGATCGGTGTGGCCGCTCCGGTGCTGCTGCTGGTGCTGCGCTTTCTGCAGGGGCTCGGGCTCGGCGGGGAGTGGGGCGGGGCCGTGCTGCTGACCGCGGAGCACGCCCCCGCCGAGCGGCGCGGCCTCTGGTCGAGCTTTCCGCAGGTCGGTCCCGCGTTGGGGTTCCTGCTCGCCAACGGTGTGGTGCTGGCACTGTCGGCGACGCTGACCGAGACACAGTTCGCCCAGTGGGGCTGGCGGGTGCCGTTCTGGGCGGCCGGGCTGCTGGCCTCGGTGGGGCTGTGGCTGCGGTCGTCCATCGCCGAGAGCCCCCATTTCCTCGACATCGACGATCACGCGCGCGTGCCGCTCGCCGAGGTGGTGCGCGACCACTGGCGACTGGTCCTGCTGACCGCCGGTGCGCTCGCGGTCGGGTACGCGATCTTCTACGCCGTCACGACATGGTCCCTCGCCTACGGGACGGAACGGCTCGGGGTGAGCCGTACCGTCATGCTGACCTGCATCATGGCCGCGGTGCTGGTGAAGGGCGCGCTCACGCCGGTGGTGGCGCTGCTCGGCGACCGGTACGGGCGCCGGCCCCTGTGCCTGGCCGGGTGTGCGGCCGCCGCCGGGTGGATGTTTCCCATGGTCGCGCTCCTCGCCACCGGTGAGCCGTTGCTGATGTTCCTCGGTTTCCTCGGGGCGATGCTCGCGTTCATCACGATGTTCGCGGTGATCGCCGCGTATCTGCCGGAGTTGTACGAGCCCCGGGTTCGCTGCACGGGCGCCGCGGTGGGCTACAACCTCGGTGGGGTCGTGGGCGGCGCGCTCACACCGATCGTGGCGACCGCGTTGGTCGAACAGGGCGGCCGGGTGCCGTGGGGCGTGGGCGCGTATCTGACGGCGGTCGCGCTGCTGAGTCTGGGCTGTTTCGCGCTGCTGCCGGAGACGCGGCCGGTGCCCTTGGTGGCGCACCGACCGGTCATGGATTGATCGCCGGCTGCAGGTACGTGGCGAACAGCGCCGGATTCCTCCGGCCTGACGGGGTCAGGCCTCGATGCTGTCCTTCGGGGCGCCTTCGGTCTGCGCCTTCGCCGCCTCGACCGCCGCCTGCTTCTTGGACGCCCTCAGGCTGGTGATCGTGGTGATGATCAGGACGGCGCAGATCACGCCGAGGGAGACCGGGATGCTGATCTCCGGGACGTGGACCCCGGACTCGTGCAGCGCGTGCAGGACCAGCTTGACGCCGATGAACCCGAGGATGATCGACAACCCGTAGCTGAGGTGGACCAGCTTTTTCAGCAGCCCGCCGATGAGGAA
>NZ_JBEXRA010000080.1:0-30003 GCF_040612855.1 Streptomyces sp. NPDC006332 | reverse complement strand
CCGGTATTGCGGATTCCTCGGAAATAAACCTCACGCTGAGAGGAATCCCACATCACATGGTCATCACAAAGCCGTGGATTCGACCGGGAACTGAGACCGCCGGGTCGGCGCCTCAGCCGCCCAGTGTCGTACGGACCACCGCCTTGGCCTCGTCCTGCACCTGGGCGAGATGGTCGGGGCCGAGGAACGACTCGGCGTAGATCTTGTAGACGTCCTCGGTGCCCGAAGGGCGGGCCGCGAACCAGGCGTTGGCCGTGGTGACCTTGATACCGCCGATCGGCGCCCGGTTGCCGGGCGCCTCGGTGAGTACGGCGGTCACCGCCTCGCCGGCCAGGGTGTCCGCGCTGACCTGGGCGGGCGAGAGCTTGCCGAGCAGGGCCTTCTCCTCGCGGGTGGCGGGCGCGTCGATGCGGGCGTACGCGGGCTCGCCGAACCGGGCGGTCAGCGCGGAGTAGTGCTCCGACGGGGTCTTCCCGGTGACCGCCGTGATCTCGCCGGCCAGCAGCGCGAGGATGATGCCGTCCTTGTCGGTGGTCCACACCGAGCCGTCCCGGCGCAGGAACGACGCGCCGGCCGACTCCTCGCCGCCGAACCCGAGCGATCCGTCGACCAGTCCGTCCACGAACCACTTGAACCCGACCGGCACCTCGACCAGCCGACGTCCCAGGTCGGCGGCGACCCGGTCGATCATCCCGGACGACACCAGCGTCTTGCCGATGCCCGCCGCGGCGGGCCACCCCTCGCGGTGCGCGTAGAGGTAGGAGATGGCCGCGGCCAGGTAGTGGTTGGGGTTCATCAGCCCCGCGTCGGGCGTGACGATGCCGTGCCGGTCGGCGTCGGCGTCGTTGCCGGTGGCGATCTGGAAGCGGTCACGCTGCTCGATGAGGGAGGCCATGGCGTACGGCGACGAGCAGTCCATGCGGATCTTGCCGTCCCAGTCCAGCGTCATGAACCGCCAGGTCGGGTCGGCGAGCGGGTTGACCACGGTCAGGTCCAGCCCGTGCTCCTCGGCGATCCGGCCCCAGTAGGCGACCGAGGCCCCGCCCAGCGGGTCGGCGCCGATACGGACGCCCGCCGCGCGGATCGCGTCCAGGTCCAGGACGCTGGGCAGGTCGGCGACGTACGTGCCGAGGAAGTCGTAGCGCCCCGTGCCTTCGGCGGTGAGTGCCCGGGTGTAAGGGATGCGCCGGACGTCCTTGAGGCCGGCCGTGATGATCTCGTTGGCCCGGTCCTGGATCCAGGTCGTCGCCTGGGAGGCTGCCGGGCCGCCGTTCGGCGGGTTGTACTTGAACCCTCCGTCGGCGGGCGGGTTGTGCGACGGGGTGACGACGACGCCGTCCGCGAGGCCCGAGGTCCGTCCGCGGTTGTGGGTGAGGATGGCGTGCGAGACGGCCGGGGTGGGTGTGTAACCGTCCGCGCTGTCGATGAGCACGGCGACCTCGTTGGCCGCGAAGACCTCGAGGGCGGTGACCCTCGCCGGCTCCGACAGGGCGTGCGTGTCGGCCCCCAGGAACAGGGGGCCGTCGGTGCCCTGGTCGGCGCGGTACTCGCAGATGGCCTGGCTGGTCGCGGCGATGTGCGCCTCGTTGAACGCGGTCGCCAGGGACGATCCGCGGTGCCCGGACGTCCCGAACGCGACACGTTGCCCCGGCTCGGTCGGGTCGGGGTGCAACGCGTAGTACGCGGTGACCAGTCGGGCGACGTCGACGAGGTCCTCCGGACCGGCCTGCTTGCCCGCTCGCTCGTGCTGCATGCCCGCTCCCACAGATCGTTCGGCCTACGGTGAAGCCCCCATCCTTCCTCGTCACGGCGGTGTTCCGCGAGTCCGCCTCGGGTTGCCCGCGGGAACGGCGGAAGTGGCTCCGCGGGTTTGATTCGGGCTGAGACGTGTACGCGGAACCACATGGCCCAGTCGACACGAGAGACGGAACGAAAGTACGAGGCTCCGGCGGCGGACGACACCTCCTGGCTGCCCGACCTCACCGACGTGGACGCCATCGCGTCCGTGGTGGACCGTGGCACCGACGACCTCGACGCCGTGTACTACGACACCGTGGACCTGCGGCTGGTCGACGCCTCGGCCCCGCTGCGCCGCAGGACGGGCGGCGCCGACGCCGGCTGGCACCTCAAGCTGCCGCTGTCCGGCGACAGCCGCGAGGAACTGCGCGCCCCCCTGTCCGACACGGTCCCGGAGGACCTGCGTGACCTGGTGCTCTCCCGTACCCGAGGTGCGGAACTGAGGCCGGTGGTCCGCCTGCGCACCGAGCGTCACAGGCGCGAGCTCGTCGACGCCGGGGGCACCGTGCTGGGCGAACTGAGCATCGACGCGGTCGAGGCGGAGTCGCTGCTCGCCGGGGCCACCCGGGCCTCGTGGACGGAGCTGGAGGTCGAGCTCTCCGAGGGCACCGACCCGGAGCTGCTGCGGGCCGTGGACAAGGTGCTGCGCGAGGCCGGTGTCAAGCGGCTGCCCGGTCCGTCCAAGCTCGCCCGCGCCCTGGAGGAGACGGCGGTGGGCGCGCCCCGGCTGCCGGACACGCGGTCCGAGGACGTGGTCGCGGGCTCGGCCGGCGATCTGGTCCTCGGGTATGTGGAGAAGCAGGTGCGGACGCTGGTCGCACTCGATCCCGCGGTCCGCCGGAACCTGCCGGACTCCGTCCACAGGATGCGGGTCGCCTGTCGTCGGCTGCGGAGTGTGCTTCGCTCCTACCGTTCGGTCCTGGACCGCGCGGCGACCGATCCCGTGCGCGGGGAGCTGAAATGGCTGGCCGGTGAGCTGGGCGGGGAACGCGACCACGAGGTGCTCCAGGAACGGCTCGACGCCGGGCTCGGGGCGCTGCCGCGGGAACTGGTCCTGGGACCCGTCACCGCCCGGCTCCAGGCGTGGCACGTCACCAAGAGCTCCGAGGCCCGGACGCGTACGCAGGACGCCCTGGCGTCGCCCCGCTATCTGGCCCTGCTGGACTCGCTGGCCGGCCTGGTCGCGCGGCCCCCGCTGCGTCGCAAGGCCGCCGCCCGGAAGCCGAAGGACGTGCTGGCCAAGGCGGTCCTCAAGGAGTACGACCGGTTCGCCGGCAGGGTCGGCATCGCCCTCAAGACGCCCCCCGGCCCGGAACGGGACGCGGCCCTGCACCAGGCTCGCAAGGCGGCCAAGAAGGCCCGGTACGTCACCGAGCCGGCCCGCGCCTCGCTCGGCAAGCCCGCCCAGCGCCTCGGCAAGCGCGTCAAGGGTGTGCAGAAGGTGCTCGGCGACCACCAGGACAGCGTGGTGGCCCGGGCCGAGCTGCGCCGTATGGCGGTGGCGGCGGGAACGTCCGGTGAGGCGAGCTTCACCTGGGGCCTTCTGTACGGGCGGGAGCAGACGGTGGCCGGTGAGCGGCAGCGGGAACTGCCGAAGGCCTGGGCCCGCGCCTCGAAGCCCGCGTTGCGCAAGGCGCTCAGGCGCTGACGTTCGACGGATCGCGGATTCCTCCTGGACCACACATGCACGTCAGGGCCGGTCGCCGCCGTCCGTGTCTCCGCCCGTCGGGCCGGGCAGGCCGCCGTCACCCATGTCACCGGGCGGCCGGTCGGGCAGGCCGTCACCACCATGGTCACGGGCCCCCCGGTCGCCGTCGTCCATGTCGTCAGGC
Source organism: Streptomyces sp. NPDC006332 (assembly GCF_040612855.1). NCBI lineage: Bacteria > Bacillati > Actinomycetota > Actinomycetes > Kitasatosporales > Streptomycetaceae > Streptomyces > Streptomyces sp. NPDC006332. Next base: position 26,374 of record NZ_JBEXRA010000080.1, on the reverse strand, counting down.
GGCTGATCGCGTGGTGGGTCACCGGCGGTGAGGTGTTCCAGGACCTCGGCCAGCTCCTGGCAGGCTTGTTCCACCGAGCGTCTGGTGTTGCGTTGCTCGGTGATGACGGCCGACAGGAGCAGGGCGATCATGGTCATGGTGCCGTTGAACGCCTGTAGTTTGATCATCACGTCGACGCGGGTCAGCCCGGCGAAGGGGCCGATCACCTCCGTCGCGGCGATGGTGGCCATGACGGACGTGAAGAGGGCGCAGAGCATGCTCCCGACCAGTCGGAAGCGCAGAGCCGCCCAGATCAGCAGTGGGTAGACGAGGAACAGCAGGCTGGCCTCGTCACGGGTGGCCGCCGGTACGACGACGCAGGTGATGACGGTCAGCGCCATGGCCTCCTTCCACCGGGCCATGGGCAGCGGCAGCCGTGCCCGGTACAGCAACAGCAGGAGCGGGGTGACGATCAGGACGCCCATCGCGTCGCCCACCCACCACGCGAGCCAGACCGGCCAGAAGCTCCCGGCGTCCAGCCGGTCGGTGACCACGAGGATGCCGACGCCCACCGTGGAGCTGATCAGCATGCTGGCCAGCGCCCCCAGGAACACCAGGGCGAGGCCGTCCCGCAACCGGCTGAGATCGATGCGGAAGCCCACCCGGCGCAGCAGGAGATACGCGCACAGGGGCGCGAGGGTGTTGCCCACCAGGTTGCCGAGCACGTCGGGCCGGAACGCGGTGATGTGCAGGATGACGAGCAGGACACCCAGCGCGATGCCCGGCAGGACACGCGGCCCGAGGATCAGCAGGCAGGCCAGCGCCACGCCCGTTGGCGGCCAGATGGGCGTGAACACCGCGCCCTCGACGGTCAGCTCCCGCAACAGCCCGAGCAGCCCTGCCGCGTAGTAGCCGCCGGCGACTGCCAGCGTCTGGAGGGCGAAGACGCCGGTGCGGCGCAGATCCTCGGTGCCCACCACACCAGCCATCAGACACCGGTAGCGCCGTCCCGGCGAGACGTGGGGCGCTCGCTGCCGCCCTCTGGCTGAACCTCGGGCCCGTCGTAGCCCAGGACCAGCACCGCGGCGTCGTCCTCGTGTCCCACGCGGTCGGCGCCCTTGATCACGGCGGCGGCGAGCGCGTCCACCCTCATGCCCGCCACCACGGCGATGCCCGCCAGCCGGACCACCTGGTCGAGCCCCTCATCGACCTCCATCAGGGGGCCTTCCACCACGCCGTCCGTGAGCAGGACGATCACTCCGCCCGTGGTGAGCCGGTGCCGGGCCACCGGGTAGGTCAGCCCCGCCTGGATGCCGAGCGGCGGCCCCCCTTCGCCGTCGACGAGGCCGGACTTCCCGTCCGCGGTGGCCCAGACACAGGGGATGTGCCCGGCCCGGGCACTCTCCAGAACGCCGGTGGCCGGGTCGAGCCGCATGAACGTGCAGGTCGCGAACAGTTCCGTGCCGAGGGCCAGCAGCAGATCGTTCGTCCGGGCGAGGAGCTCGCCGGGCTCGCTCGTGACGGACGCGAGCGCCCGCAGTCCCACCCGTACCTGCCCCATGAACGCCGCGGCCTCGATGTTGTGGCCCTGGACGTCGCCGATCGACAGCCCGACGCGGCCGTCGGGCATCGTGAAGGCGTCGTACCAGTCCCCGCCCACATTGAGGCCGTGGAAGGCCGGTGCGTAGCGGACGGCGAGGTGGTAGCGCGGCGCCGCGGGCATGTCCGCCGGCAGCATGCCGCTTTGCAGAGCGATGGCGAGCTCGACCTGGGAACGCTGTTGTTCCGCGCGTTCGCGCGCCTGCGCGGTCAGCGATCCGAGCCTGTTCAGCAGCTCGTCGCCGTCGTCCGTGGGGCGCTTGCGGGACATGATCGCTCCGTGGATGTCGACCCCTTGGGGCAAAATCCCCAAATGGCTCTTTATCGGATGATAGCGATGTCCGGGAGTGGCCCGGAAGCCAGGGCCGTGAGACATGATCGCCTCCGCCGCCGTGGGAGGGGGCGCCGCCCCGTTCGGCGCATCCCGCCTCTGGGCCGTACGGGGGGCCTCCTGCCCGCCGGTTCGCCCGACTGAGCGGCTTGAGTGGTGGGATCCCCGGGTGTGACTGACGGTGGATCATGTCGAGGCCGGGTCAGTCCAGCTGACGCGACGCCAGCTGCCCAGGCCGAGACGGAAGGAATCCCGGATGCGCTCCACACGGATGCTCCTGGCCACCGCGGCCGCCTCCGCCGTTCTCGCGATCACCGCACCCGGCGCCTACGCGGCCGACCACGACCCGGGCCACGAGGACTCGTCGTACAGCAAGGAGAAGGAGCACGGCAAGGAGAAGGAACACGGCGAGGAGAAGGAGCACGGCAAGGACGGTGGCCACAAGTCGCCGCACGGCGGGATGCACACCGGTGGCGGTGCGCTGACCGCGGTGAACGAGGACGACTGGGGAACCGCCAAGGACCCCAAGTACGACCCGGAGACGTACAAGGACAAGGACAAGGACAGCGGGTACAAGAAGGAGTCCTCCGGCGGATACGAGAAGGAGTCGTCCGGCGGATACCAGAAGGACTCCGGTGAGCACCACGGCAAGCCCCACGGTGGCGTCCACACCGGTGGCGGCGCCCTCGCCACGCCGGGCATGACCGGCGCCGGTCTGGCCGTACTGGGTGTCGCCGCGACCGGGCTGTACGCGGCGCGACGCAGGTCTGCCGGAACCGCTGCCTGAGTCATGCCTGACGCGATAGCAGCCGGGCCCACCGCCGCCCCCAGCACCGGTCGGCGGGGGCCCGGCTCGCGTTCCGCGTCCCCCCACCCCCTGTGCTGCCGTGCCCGAGAGTGAGGTGCTGCCCGATGGCAGCCGGTCCTTCTTCCCCTACCGTCAGCGAGCCGGTACCGCCCGAGCAGGGGTCCCGCCTCGGCCTGGCGATGATCTGCGCCGTGGCCGCCCTGCTCCTGGCGGTGAACCTGTTCGGCGGACAAGACCCGTCGTCGGTGGCGGCCCGCCCACCGCAGGGGGCGCAGGCCGCCGCCCCCGTCGCCCCGTCGACAACGCCCGCCGGCCCGTCGGCCGCGCCCACCGCGTCCCAGGCGGGCAGGAGTCTGCCGCGGGCGAGGCCGGTGCGCCTGATCATCCCGAAGATCTCGGTCGACGCCCCCTTCACCGACCTCACCATCGAACGGACCGGGCAGCTTGAGGCCCCGCCCGCCGCCGACACCAACCTGGTGGGCTGGCACGCCCAGGGGACCTCCCCCGGAGAAGCCGGCACCGCCATCATCGCCGGGCACGTCGACACGGCCACCTCCCCGGCGGTCTTCGCCGGCCTCGGTGAGCTGAAGAAGGGCGACACCTTCAAGGTCCTGCGCGCCGATGGGCGTACTGCGCACTTCGTGGTCGACAGTGCGGAGACGTTCGCCAAGAACGACTTTCCCGACCGGCGTGTGTACAGCGACACCCCGCGGGCCGAGGTCCGGCTCATCACCTGCGCGGGTGACTACGACCGCTCGGTCCGGGACTACACCGACAACCTGGTGGTCTTCGCCCACCTCGTCTGACGCGGGCGGACGCCCGAGCGCACCCTGACACCTGTCAGGCACCGGTCGCCGTCCCGGTCTTCTAGGGTCGCCGGACGAGGGGTGGCCGGCCGGCGCGCAGCCGGCCGTACACCGCTCGATCAGCACTCCGCCGACACAGGAAAGAGGGCTCATGAGCCGCCGATCACTCTCGACTCTGCTGGCCGCGGGGGGCGCCGCCGCGGTGATGGCGCTCACTCAGGTCTCCGCCCAGGCCGCTTCGTTCCAGGGGGGCAACTACGGGGCGTACGCGATGGAGGGCCAGTACCCCACCATCTCCAGCTGCGCGGGCACGTTCCAGCAGGTCGGTGCCACGCGCTCCTGGGAGGGCATGACGCTGAAGTACTTCTACTCCTCCAAGTGCGGGTCCTTCGCGAGGATCGAGAACTCCCGCCCCAACTGCGCCGCCGTTCTGCAGCGGTCGAACTCCGGCACCGGGCGGGTGGACGGCTGGGTCTCCGAGACCGTCGACTCCGGCATCACCTACGCGTACACGAAGATCGGCAACAACCTCAACGGGCGCGTCTCGCGGGCCCTGCTCGCGTGTGACGGCCACGACGCGGTGTACACGAACTGGTACTGACGTCCCGCCGACCGCGATCGCACCGACATGCGCTGAGCGGTGAGCCGCCCTCACGGACCGCTCACCGCTCAGTCGTTCCCGGAAGGGTCAGGCGCGCTGCCACAGAGCGGGCGTGGCGGCGGGCCGCAGCACTCCCTGCGCCTGGTGCGCCTGCAGACACACATAGGTGACACCGTCGTACGTCACCCGAGCTCCGGTGTCGTAGACCCGGCCGCTGACCCACGAACCGGTTGGGGTGGTGGGGGTCCCGGGGGGCTCGGCCTGCGCCGCGTTCGTCTTCAGGACGACTCCGTAGGTGCTGAGCACCGGGTTGATCGGCTGGTAGAAGGTGGTGCCGCCCCTCGTGCAGTCGCCGGAACCGCCGGAGAGGACGCCCTGCGCCTGTGCGCCGGAGATGTAGGGGCCGCCCGAGTCGCCCGGCTCGGCACACACCGTCGTCCGCGTGACTCCGTCGATGGTGCCCTCGGAGTAGGTGACGCTGGTGTCGTGCTGCTGGATGGTGCCGCAGTGCCAGCCGGTCGTCGATCCGGAGCGGCAGACCGCGGCGCCGACCAGGGCCTGCGCCGAACCGGCGACCTGGACGTTCTGGCCGCCCTCCCCCTTGACGTAGGGCGTGGCGGTCCAGTTGCTGTTGGCGGCCACCCACGACATGTCGTGGCCGGGGAAGACGGAGGCCTGGAAGACACCCTGGGCCACCTGGTTGAAGCCGGTGGTGGTGTCGCCCGCCTCGCCGCAGTGCCCCGCGCTGACGAACCCCTGCTTCTGCGCCTTGGTGACGGCGAAGCCGACGGAGCAGCGGGCGATGTCCTCGATGTAGTAGGCGTCGCCGCCCCGGATGTCGTGCAGGGTCCGCGGGCGGTCCGCCGACACCTTCACCTTCGCCAGCGTGCCGTCGATCCTGGCGGCGGTGACGAGAGCGTTCCCGGCGGCCCGGCTGGTGGCCTGGACCGTCACACGGTTGGTGCGCACGTCGATGTAGCGGACGGGTGCCGCGAGAGCGGTGGCCGCGGTGGCGGTGCGGTCCAGCTTCGACTTGGCGGCCCTGAGGTCCGCCAGAGTGTGCCTGACGACCGCGGCCTTCGCTCCGCCGGCCTTGATGGCGGGGGCGTCCGCGGCGTCGGTGGTCGCGACGGTGAGGGCGGCGGAGGTCGGGCCCTGTACCCAGGCCCCCGCGAAGCGCTTGCCCAGGGCGATCTGCAGCCTCCCGGCCCGGGCGCCGGCCTCGGCCTCGTTCTCCAGCCGCTTCCTGGCCTGAGCCTCGGTCAGTTTCAGATCGCGCTGCATCGCGCGCAGCATCGCGAGCGCCGGCGTGTCGGCGCCGAGCGTCCGCGCGGCCGAGGGCGCGTCCACCGGTACGGGGGATGCGGCGGCCGACGCCTCGGGCAGTGCCGTCAGCACCAGCGCGCCGAGCGCGGTCACGGCGGCGCAGGTCGCCGCCATGTGTCTGGGGGGCATACACGTCTCCTTGGTCTCAGGGGGAAAACGCCTCGAACCAGAGCCTTTGCCGCAAGCCGGGCGGATGATGTCAGGCGTCCGCCGGTTCCGCGTATCGGACGACACGGGGGAGCCGCCCGGCGCAACGGGGCGCTGATCACACGGGCTTGAGCCCCGGGGCGCCGGCCTGGTCACGAGAGACTCGGCCCTGGTGATCGCGGCGCCCGGAGTCGTCACGTCCGGAACGGTGTTCACGTCAGCGCGAGCCGTCCCCGCCTCCCGGGCTCGACCCGTACACAGCCGCGCCGTCCGTCGTAGACCTCAGGTGCGGGTCGGCCCGCATGCCAGGGCCGAGAACCCGACAGTGACACGGCCCGCTGGGCCACCCGAGTGGGCCGCCGCGTCATCGCGCGCACCGCGGTCCCCCGCACTCGTCGGCCGGCGCCGGCTGATGCAGACGCCAGATGATTCACGGGGCCGGCCGGCGGGCGCGCGTCCGGAACGGTCGCGCTCACTCGCCCGGCGTAGCGCGTTCACCGCAGAAACGTCACGCGGCCGTGGCCGGGCCCGTGCCGTACGAGAGGCTCCGTTTCCGGGAACGATCGTTATGATGGCGCGCATCGCTCAAACGAACATTCAGCGCTCGGGAGGCCTCGTGCGGGAGCCGGTCGATCTCAGGCATCAGCGGATCGTGGCCGCGGTGGAGGGGCGGGGCAGCGCGCGGGTCAGCGACCTCGCCGCCGAGCTGCGGGTGTCGGTGGTGACGATGCGCCGGGACGTCGAGGAGTTGGCCCGGGCGGGCAGGCTGCGGCGCGGACACGGCGTGGTCCACTCGACCGAGCCCGCACAGCGGTTGCCCGGCAGCGACACCGGCACCGGCACCAGGACTGGCACCGGCACCGACACCCCGGACCCGGACGGCGACACGGTGGCCGTGGTCGTACCGGAGCGGCACTCGTACCTGTACGAGACCCTGCACGGCGCCCGCACGGTACTCGCGGAGGCCGGTCTGCGCATCGCGCTGCACATCGCGCCCCAGACCGCCGGAGCGGAACGCCCGTTGGCGGAGCGGGCGCTCGCGGCCGGCGCGCGCGGCCTGCTGCTGGCGCCCCGGTGGCGCACCCTCGAAGCCGAGGAGACCGACCACGGATGGCTCGCCGCGCTGGAGGTGCCGGCGGTGCTGATGGAGCGGCGGCCACGGGCGGGCAGCGCCCTGCACGCCCTGGACTCGGTGTGTTCGGACCACTGGTACGGCGCGCATCTCGCGGTGGAGCACCTGGTGGCGCTCGGCCACCGGCGGATCGTGTTCGCGACCCGGGACGACAGTCCCACCGCGCGCAGCCTGCGGGCCGCGTTCACCGAGATAGCCGGGGAGCATCCGCTGGTCGAGAAGTGGGCGTGGGCGCTGAGTTCGCCCGGGGTCGGCAGGGACGGGCAGTACACGGCGCAGGAGACGGCGGACGTTCCCACGCTGCTGCGCGAGCTCGGCGCGACGGCGGCGGTGCTGCACAGCGACGTGGACGCGCTGATGGCCGTCCAGCGGTTGACGGAGAACGGCGTGCGCGTGCCGGAGGACTGCTCGGTGGTCGCCTACGACGACGTGCTCGCCGGGCTCGGCACCATCCCGCTCACCGCCGTGGCCCCGCCCAAGGCCGAGGTCGGGCGGGTGGCCGCGGAGCTGTTGTCGCAGCGTCTGAGGAGTGGGCGCGGCCCCGGGTCGCCCGTGCACCGCGTCGAGTTGCTGCCGTCGCTCACGGTGCGGGGTTCGACGGGGCAGCCGATCACCCCGACGGAATGAGCGTTTGACCGCTTTGATTTTCTTCTGATCGATCTATTGACCGTTTGCGGTCGGCGCGATGAGGATTCCGGTGTCCCGAACCGCCGTGTCCCACCGTTCACGCAGAGCCGCGGGAGGCACCATGCTCGGTCGGCCCAGTCGCCGATCCGTGCTCGCCGCGACGGCCGCCGTACCGCTGTCAGGAGCCGTGAGCGCCTGCAGCGGGACGTCGGATTCCTCGTCGCGCAGCACTGGCAAGACCACGCGCGTCACGTTCTGGTCCGCCCTGCGCGGCAGCCAGGAAGTGGTCGACGCCTTCAACAAGACCCACTCCAGCGTCCAGGTCGACTTCCAGCAGATCCCCTCCGGAACCCAGGGCGGGTACGCGAAGCTCAGCAACGCGGCCCGGGCCGGCAACGCCCCCGACGTCGCCACCATCGAGTACCCGCAGATCCCCGGGTTCGCCATCGACGGCGTCGCCCGTGACATCACCGACCTGGTCAGCGACACTCTGCGGCTCAAGCTGCTGCCGCAGGCACTCGGGCTGACCACCTTCCAGGGACGGGTGTTCAGCGTCCCGCTGGACGTCGAGCCGATGGTGATGCACTACCGCCCCGACCTGTTCGACCGTTTCGGCCTGCAAGTCCCAGGGACCTGGGAGGAGTTCGCCGAAGTCGCCCGCGTGGTCCACCGCAAGGCGCCCGAGAGGCGGCTGGTGCTCCTGCCCACGGACGGGGGGCCCCATTTCGCCGCCTGGTCCTGGCAGGCGGGCGCGCAGTGGTTCGACACCGGCAAGGGCGCCTGGAACGTCTCCCTCGCCGACGCGCCCACCCGGCGGGTCGCGGCGTACTGGCAGCAACTCATCGACCGCGACGACGTGTTCATGAACGCCGTGGACAGCAGACAGTCCGACGCGCAGCTCGCCGAAGGGCTGGTGCTCACCCGGCTCAGCGGCGCCTGGGACGCCGGCGCGCAGATGAACGCGCGCCCGGAGCAGAAGGGCCAGTGGCGGATCGCGCCGCTGCCGCAGTGGGACGCCGGGCGCCCGCACGTCGGCACCCACGGCGGCTCCACGTTCGCCATCACCAAGGACAGCCGGGTGCCCGAGGCCGCCATGGAGTTCATCGAGTGGCAGGTGTCCCACCCGGACGCCCTGCGCGCCCGGCTGTCCAGCGGAGCCAGCAGCCAGTACCCGGCGGCCGGTGCGCTGGTCGCCGTCGGGCGCAAGGCGTTCGACCGCTCCTACTACGGCGGCCAGGACATCTACACGCTCTTCCAGCAGGAGGCCGAGAAGATCCGGGACGGCTGGGTGTGGGGGCCGCGGATGACCGCGACGCTGAAGGTCATGCAGGACAACTTCGCCCGCGTGAGCAGCGGTCAGGGCTCCCTCATCGACTCCGTGCGCGCGGCCCAGGACGGCACCATGCCCGACCTGAAGGCCCTGGGCCTGTCCACCACCCAGCACAGCACCTGAGCCGCCCGAAAGGCAGGTGAACTCCCCCATGACCGCGACCACCCAGCAAACGCTTCCCGCCACCGCGCCACCGAGCGCCACGCCGGCCGCCGACCGGCGCGCCCGCAAGGCTGCCCGCCGTCGCCAACTCACCGCCTGCGGCGTGCTGATGACGCCCTTCTTCGCCCTGCTGGTCATCGTCTTCCTGATCCCCGTCGGTACCGCCGTCTACCTGAGCTTCTTCAGCGACGACCAGCCCGGACTCGGCTTCGGCCCCGAACGCACCGTCTTCGTGGGGCTGCGCAGCTACGCGGCGGTCCTTACCGACCCGACCTTCCTCGGCGGTCTGGGCACCGTCGCCCTGTACTGCCTGATCTACATCCCGCTCATGGTGGTCGGCGCGCTCGCCCTGGCCCTGCTGCTGGACTCCGGTGTCGTGAAGCTGCGCGCGTCGGCGCAGCTGGCGCTGTTCCTGCCGCACGCGGTGCCCGGCATCATCGCCGCCCTGATCTGGCTCTACCTGTACACGCCCGGGATCAGCCCGGTCATCGACCTGTTCGCCCACGCGGACATCACGATCGACTTCCTCGGCGTGCACACCGTGATCCCGTCCATCGTGAACATCGCCCTGTGGAGCAACCTCGGCTACAACATGGTGGTCTTCTACGCCGCCCTGCAGGCCGTGCCCCGTGAGGTGATCGAGGCGTCCGTGGTCGACGGTGCCGGGCCGGTGCGTACCGCGTTGCAGGTCAAGACGCCGCTGGTGCGGGCCTCGGTCGTGATGGTCGCCATGTTCACCCTGATCTGGGCGTTGCAGCTGTTCACCGAGCCGATGCTGCTCAGCCAGTCCTCCCCGATGATCAACTCCCGGTTCTCGCCGAGCATGTACATCTACGACGCGGCGTTCACCCGCAACAACTACAGCCTGGCGGCCGCCGCCTCGGTGGTCCTGCTGCTGTGCACGATCGCCCTGTCCTACGGCGTCACCCGCTGGACCAGCAGTGCCGACGCCCAGGAGGTCCGATGAGCGCCACCGACAGCACCCTGCTGCGCCCGCGGCTGCTCGGCCGTACGACGGTCAACGCCGTAGTCCTCGTCTCCGTCCTGTACACCCTGCTGCCCGCACTGTGGCTGGTGCTCGCCGCGTCGAAGGACCGGGACGCGCTGTTCGGCAGCGACCTGCTGTCGCTGACCGACTTCTCCTTCGCGCAGAACCTGCGCGACCTGTTCGCGATGGACGGCGGCCAGTACGGGCGCTGGTACCTCAACAGCCTGCTGTACGCGGTGCTGGGCGCGGGAGTCGGCGCGCTGGTGAGCGTCGCCTGCGGCTACGCCTTCGACAAGTACCGCTTCCGCCACAAGGAGAAGCTGTTCGGTCTGGTGCTGGCGGCGGTGATGGTGCCGCAGACCGTGCTGGCGCTGCCGCTGTACCTGCTGGCGTCGCAGGCGGGGCTGGTCAACACCTTCTGGGCGGTGTTCATCCCGGTCCTGTTCAACCCGTTCGGCGTCTACCTCGGCCGGATCTTCAGCCAGGGCTACGTCCCCGACGAGGTGCTGGAGGCGGCCCGCATGGACGGCGCGGGCGAGCTGACCGCCTATGTGCGGGTGGCGCTGCGGATGCTCGGGCCCGGGCTGGTGACCGTGTTCCTGTTCCAGCTGACCGCGATCTGGAACAACTTCTTCCTGCCCATGGTGATGCTGTCCGACCAGGACCTGTATCCCGTCAGTCTCGGCCTGTACCAGTGGAACAGTTCGGCGACGGTGTCGCCCGAGTACTACCCGGTGGTGATCATGGGTTCGCTGCTCGCCGTCCTGCCGCTCGTCCTCGCGTTCATCCTGCTCCAGCGTTTCTGGCGCGGCGGGCTGACCGCAGGAGCGGTCAAGTGAGCGCGCCGGGGCCGGGGTTCCGCCCGCGGGCCGCCCTGGCGATGTCCCAGGACGCCGCCGGGGCCGTCCTCGACGCCGCGTCGCTCGACGCCCTCGCCCGGATCTGTGATCTCGCCCCGCTCCCGGTCCTCGACGACCTGACCACGCCGCGCGCCCGCCAGGTGCTCGCCGACGTGGATCTGCTGGTCACCGGCTGGGGTTGTCCGCCGCTGGACGCGTCGGTGCTGCGGGCCGCGCCCCGGTTGCGGGCCGTGGCGCACACCGCGGGCAGCGTGCGCGGCCATGTCACCGACGCCTGCTGGGAACGCGGCATCGAGGTGTCCTCCGCGGCCGCGGCCAACGCCGTGCCGGTGGCCGAGTACACCCTCGCGATGATCCTGCTCACCGGCAAGCACGTCCTGGAAAGGGCCCGCGACTACTCCGCCTCGAAGCGGCGCGCGGACTGGCTGCGCACCCCCCGCGCGGTCGGCAACTACCGCCGCACCGTGGGCATCCTGTCGGCGTCGCTCATCGGCCGCAGGGTCATCGAACTGCTGCGTCCGCACGATGTCGAGGTCCTGCTGTACGACCCGTACGTCTCCGACGCGGACGCCGTCGAACTCGGTGTCCAGTGTGTGGAGTTGGCGGAGCTGTTCGCCCGCTGCGACACCGTCAGCGTGCACACCCCGTTGCTGCCCGCGACCCGCGGGCTGGTGAGTCGTACGCTGATCGACTCCATGCCTGGCGACGCGGTGCTGATCAACACCTCGCGGGGTGCCGTCGTCGACCAGGATGCGCTCACCGAGGCCGTCCTGGCGGGCCGCGTCCGGGCCGTCCTGGACGTCACCGACCCCGAAGTGCTTCCGCCCGACCACCCGTTGTGGGACTGCGAGAACGCGCTCCTCACCCCTCACCTGGCCGGCTCCGAGGGCAACGAGTGGCGCCGACTGGCCGACCACACGCTCGCGGAGATCGAACGGTGGGCCTCCGGCGCCGGGTTCCGGTATCCGGTACAACGCGAAAGGCTGGCCTTCCTGGCATGAGCATCCCGTTCGAACTGCCCGCGGAGGACCGCGAGTCGAGCCCGTACACCGGCTACACCCGAGGCCACTGGGAAGCGGTGGCCGACGGGCTGCTGTCGGCGGCGTGGCGCTGGAGCACCCCCGGCGGCGCGCTGCTCGACCTGCCCGGCCGGCCCTCACGTTCGGGGGTGCGCTCCGACGGGCTGGAGGGCTACGCCCGGACGTTCCTCGCCGCCGCCTTCCGGGTGGCGGGAGCCGACGGCGACGATCCGCACGGCTGGCTGGACCGCTACGCGCGCGGCCTCGCCGCCGGCACCCGCACCCCCGGCCACGACGACACCGAGTCCTGGCCGCTGATCCTCGACCACCATGTGCAGGGCCAGCCCATGGTCGAGTCGGCGTCGGTGGCGCTCGGGCTGCGGCTGACGGCACCGTGGCTGTGGAAGCACCTCGACGACGACGTACGGGACCGGACCGAGGAGTGGCTGCGCGGGGCGCTGCGGCACACTCCGGCGCCGAACAACTGGTACCTGTTCCCCTTCACGGTGGCCGGGTTCCTGGAGTCGGTCGGCCGGGGCGACGCCGAGACGGGGGCCGTACGGGAACGTGCCCTGGAGCTGATGGAGACCTGGTACCGGGGCGAGGGCTGGTACGCCGACGGCGACGGACGCGCCTTCGACCACTACAACGGCTGGGCGCTGCACCTGTATCCGGTGCTCGACGCACACCTGGGCGGCGACACGGAACTGTCCGCACGGTACGGCCCCCGGCTGCGCGCCCACCTGGACGGGTTCGCGCTGATGTTCGGCGCGGACGGGGCGCCGCTGCACTTCGGCCGTTCCCTGACCTACCGGTTCGCCGCCTCGGCGGCCGTCGGCCTGGGCGCCCTGACCGGGGACACCCCGCTCTCCCCCGGGACCTCCCGACGGTTGGCGAGCGGCAGCCTGCGGTACTTCCTGGAGCGCGGCGCACTGACCGACGACGGTCTGCTGAGCCTGGGCTGGTTCGGTCCGCACGAGGCGACGCTGCAGTCGTACTCGGGTCCCGCCTCCCCCTACTGGGCGTCAAAGGCGTTCGTGTCGCTGCTGGCGCCCGCGGACCATCCGCTGTGGACGGCCCGCGAGGAGGCCGCGCCCGTCGAGGAGGCCGACCGGGTGCTCGCCCTGCCGGCGCCTGGTCTGCTCGTACAGGCGACCCGCGCGGACGGGATCGTACGACTGCACAACCACGGCAGCGACCATGTGCGCCCGCACGAGGCCGAGGACCCGGGGGCCGACGATCCGCACTACGGACGCCAGGCCTACTCGTCCCGCACCGGGCCGACCGCGACCGGGAACGTGGCCGACAACCATCTGTCGCTGGAGGTGGCCGGCCGGCGCAGCGTGCGGCGGCGGATCCGTCCGCTCGGTGCGGGGCAGGGCGACGGGTGGGGCTGGGCGGCGTCCTCGCACCAGCCCGTGTTCGCCGGTGGGCCGCCCATGGTGCCGGGGCTGCGGGTGGAGAGCGTGACGGTGGCGCACGGGCCGTACGAACTGCGGGTGCACCGGGTGGTCGGGGCTCCGGCCGGGACCCGGGTGACGCAGACCGGGTGGGCCGCCGGCCCCGAGGAGGACCTGGTGTCGACGCTGCACGGCCCGTACGGGTGGAGCGGGCCCGCCGAGCCCGCCCGTGCCCCGCAGGGCACCGCGTTCACGCGCTGGGCGCGGGTGCCGCGGCTGGTGGGCCGGGCCGGGGGCACCACGGTGCACGTCTGTGTCGCGCTGCTGACCGGCGGGACGACAGCGGATGACCCCGCTCGGGCCGTCACGTCCGTGACGGTGGACGGGGCCGAGGTCGAGGTGGGATGGGTCGGGGCGCGGACCCGGATCTCGTTCGAGCCGCTGCGGGTGTCGCACGAACCGGTGTGAGGGGCGGTGCGGGTGACGGCCGGGCCGACCGGGCGGTTCGTTCGCGGATCGTGCGCGGCCCGGCCACCTCACCGCCCACGCGGATCGTGCACGGCCCAGCGCCTCACTCGCCCACTCGGCGTCGGGCGCCTTGACGCGTCGGACCACGAGAGGACGCGGCACAGGGTCATGGCGCCCCCTCTCGTGTTCCCGCCCGCGCAGGTCAGGACGCCGAGCACGACCCCAGTGCCGGAGTCGCGGTGCTGCCGTTCTTCATCACCGTGAAGCCGAAGCTGGTCGACGCCCCGGCAGCCAGCGAGCCGTTGCCGTTGGGCTTCATGGTCATGGTGTTGCCCGTGCTGTCCCAGCTGGGCGTCCCGTTCCAGGTGGTGGAGATCTTCTGCGGCGAGGTCACGGTGACCGTCGTCGTCCACGTGCTGATCGCCGAACCGCCCGCCGTGACGGTCACCTTGCCGTTGAAGCGGTCGCTCCACTCCTCCTGCTTGCTGTAGGAGACGGTGCACGCCGCCGTACCGCCACCGCCGCCCGAACCCGAGCCGCCGAGCGCCGTGAGGACGGAGGTGTAGGCGGACTTCTTGTTGTAGTTGCCGTCGAACAGCAGCGGTGTGCCACTGGCCCGCCAGGAGTACTTGTCGGTGACGCCCCACACCGTGATGCCGGTACAGCGCGACACGGCCAGGCAGGCGTTGACGACGTTGCTGTAGCTGTTGGCCTGGGCGGTGCCGGAGCCCTCGATGTCCAGCTCGGTGATCTGGACGTCGACGCCGAGGTCGGCGAACCGCTGGAGGTTGGCCCGGTAGTCGGCGGGCACCGGGGAGGCGCTGTTGAAGTGGGACTGGAAGCCCACGCAGTCGATCGGGACGCCGCGTGCCTTGAAGTCCCTGACCAGGTTGTACACCGCGTTGCTCTTCGCGTTGACACCGTCGGTGTTGTAGTCGTTGTAGCAGAGCTTGGCGGCCGGGTCCGCGGCGCGCGCGGTGCGGAACGCCTCCTCGATGAAGCCGTTGCCGAGCTTGTCCTGGAACGGCGAGCTGCGCCGGGCGCCGCTGCCGCCGTCCTGGAAGGCCTCGTTGACGACGTCCCAGGAGTGGATCTTGCCCTTGTAGTGCTGCATGACCTGGGTGATGTGGTTGTTCATCGCCGTTCTGAGGTCCGCGGCGGCCAGCGTGCCGACCCAGCCGGGGAGTTGGGAGTGCCACACCAGGGTGTGACCGCGGACCTTCATGCCCTTGCCCTGCGCGTGGCTGACGATCTGGTCGGCCGAGCCGAAGGAGAAGGAGCCCCGGGTGCGCTCGACGGCGTCCCACTTCATCTCGTTCTCGGGTGTCACGGAGCTGAACTCGGTGTCCAGCGTGGAGGCGTACGCCGACTCGCCCAGGTGGTTCGCGGCGACCGCGGCACCGAAGTAGCGGCCCTTGCCGGCCGCCGCGGAGCCCAGGGTGCTGGCGGCGTCCGCGGTCCCGGACAGGGCGGCGACGCCGGTGGCGGCGAGCAGACCTGCCAGCCCCAGGGCGCCGATGGACTTGCGGGTGACCATCTCGTCCCCCTTCTTCTGATTGTCGGATCTTGTTGGGGTCATGACACTTCGAAACTTTCGAACATGATTCCGAAGGGTGCGGGAGACGTTACGACCGGGTCCTCGCACCGTCAACGCCCCGTGCACGGACCACTTCCAGTTGTTTCAAGAAGGCCGATCAGAAGGGAGGTTCGCTCTGGGTTCCGAAAGTTTCGACGACGCTCATCGCTCGATCACCGGCCGTGCGGTGCCTGTACGTCGCTTGTCACGCCCGGACGAAGGCTCGCCCTTCAGCACTCACCTCCGGCAAACACCGCCCCGATCCACCCGGCCCTCGCCCCATGCGCTGCCATATTCGAAGGCCACTTCGGAGGTGGCTGTGACGACTGAGGCGACAACGTCCGAGGCAAGGCAGACCGCGCCGTACGTGCCCGACGGCACCGCCGACCGCATCGCCGACCTGGAGCGGCGTCGGACGCGGGCGGTGTCCCCGGGCGGGGCCAGAAGACGCGGGGAGTTCGACGCCCGGGAGCGGATCGACCGGCTGGTGGACGCCGGCTCGTTCACCGAGACCGGGCTGTTCGTCCGGGCCCGGTCCGCCGGTGACGGGGCCCGGCGCCCCCACGGCGACGGGGTGGTCACCGGGACCGGCACCGTCGACGGCCGCCCGGTCTGTGTGTTCGCGCAGGACTCCGGCGTCTTCGGCGGCAGCATGGGCGAGGCGTTCGGCGAGAAGACCATCGCCCTGATGGACCTCGCCCTGAAGACCGGCTGCCCGGTCGTCGGACTCAACGACGGCGGCGGCGCCCGGATCCAGGAGGGCGTCGCCTCCCTCGCCCGCTACGCCGAACTGGTCCACCGCAACGTGCGGGCGTCCGGGGTGATCCCGCAGATCTCGGTCGTGCTCGGACCGTGCGCGGGCGGGGCCGCCTACTCGCCCGCGATCACCGACTTCACGGTGATGGTGGACGGCGCGTCGCACATGTTCGTCACCGGACCCGACGTCATCGAGACGGTCACCGGTGAACGCGCCACCGCCGAGGAACTGGGCGGCGCGCACACCAGCAACACCGTCAACGGCAACGCCCACTTCCTCGCCGCCGACGAGGAGGACGCCCTCGACACCGTGCGCGACCTGCTGTCGTACCTGCCCCCCAACAACCTGGAGCGGCCCCCGGAGTACGCCCCGGCCCCGCCGAGCGCCGACGGTGTGCCGCTCGACGAGGTCGTCCCCGACCGGCTCGGGCAGGCCTACGACATGCGCGACGTGCTGCGGGCGGTCGTCGACGACGGTGAACTCCTCGACGTGCAGGAGCTGTTCGCGCCGAACATCATCTGCGCCCTGGCCCGCGTGGAGGGGCGTTCGGTCGGGGTCGTCGCCAACCAGCCGCTGCACGCGGCCGGCGTCCTCGACATCGACGCCTCCGAGAAGGCCGCGCGGTTCGTGCGGTTCTGCGACGCGTTCGGGATCCCGCTGCTGACCTTCGCCGACGTCCCCGGCTATCTGTCGGGCGTCCGGCAGGAACGGGGCGGCATCATCCGGCGCGGCGCCAAGCTGCTGTACGCGTACGCCGAGGCGACCGTTCCCAAGGTCACCGTGGTGGTGCGCAAGGCCTACGGCGGCGGGTACGCCGTGATGGGCTCCAAACACCTGGGCGCCGACGTCAATCTCGCCTGGCCCACCGCACGGATCGCCGTGATGGGTGCCGAGGGCGCGGTGGGCCTCCTGCACCGGCGCGAACTCGCCGCCGCCGACGATCCCGAGGCGCTGCGCGCGCGGCTGGTGGCCGCCTACGAGCGCACCCACGGCACGCCCTACCTCGCCGCCGAACGCGGTTACGTCGACGCGGTCATCGCGCCGCGCGAGACCCGCGACCAGGTCTGCCGGGCCCTGCGCACCCTGCACGGCAAACGCGCGCCGATGCCGCAGCGCCGGCACGGCAACATCCCGCTCTGACCGGACCGCACGGCCCGGCCGGCCCACCTGCCCGACCCGTTCGCACCGCCCCGCCCCCCTGGCCAACGCCCACCTGCCACAGCCCGCCCCGCCCCGCCCGACCGACCCGCGCCACCCGCGAGCCGCCCCCGCGTCGTGAGGAGCCCCGCCACCCATGGACAGCCGCCGCCCCCCGCTCGCGCCCCCGTGCCGGACCCTGCCGGAGTACGTGCGGCACTGGGCCGAGACCACGCCCGACCGCCGGGCGTTCACCTTCGTCGACCATCCCGACCCGCACTCGCGCGGCGTCCACCGCACCCTGACCTGGCGGCGCCTGGACGCGCGGGTACGGGCGGTGGCCGCCCATCTCGCCGCCGAGGCCGAACCCGGGGCGCGGGTCGCGCTGCTGTGCCCCCAGGGCACGGAGTACGTCACCGGGTTCCTGGCGACGCTGGCGGCCGGGCTGGTCGCCGTACCGCTGTATCCGCCGGGCCTGCCGGGGCACGCCGACCGGCTGTCGGGGGTGTTGGCCGACGCCACGCCCACGGTCGTGGTGACCACCAGCCGCGTCCGCGCGGAGGTACGGGACTTCTGCGACCGCGCCGCGGTACGGGTCGTCGCCGTGGACGAGGTGCCCGACTCCGCCGCCGGGAACTGGCGTCCGGTCACGGTGGACGAGGACGCGATCGCCTACCTGCAGTACACCTCGGGGTCGACCCGGGCGCCGGCCGGCGTGGAGATCACCCACCGGAACGTCGTCGCCAACGCCTGGCAGGCACTGACCGCATACGGGGCCGACACGCGTCCGGTGACCTGCGTGGGCTGGCTGCCGCTGTACCACGACATGGGGCTGGTGCTGAGCGTCGCCGCTCCCGTCGCCCGCGGGGTCCCCTCGGTGCTGATGGACCCGGCCGCGTTTCTGCACCAGCCGGCGCGCTGGCTGCGCCTGCTCGCCGCGCACCCGCGGGCGATCAGTGCCGCACCCAACTTCGCCTACGACTACTGCGTCTCGGCCGTCACCGCCGAGCAGAAGGCCGGACTGCGGCTGGACCAGGTGGCCGCGCTGATCAACGGGAGCGAGCCGGTGCGCCCCGCCACCGTCGACCGCTTCCACGCCGCGTTCGCCGCGCAGGGACTTCCCGCGGACATCCACTGCCCGTCGTACGGGCTGGCCGAGGCGACCGTGTTCGTCAGCGCCGCCCGGCCCGGTGAGCCGTTGCGCCGGTTCGCGCTCGACCGGGACGCCCTCGCCTCCGGAAAGGCCCTGCCCGCGCGCCCGGACGACCCGACGGCAGTCCTGCTCGCGGGCTGCGGCACCCCGGCGGGCCAACGGCTGCGCGTCACCGACCCCGCGACGGGCACCGTCCTGTCCGAGGGGGAGATCGGGGAGATCCGGGTGCAGGGCCCCAACATCGGCCGCGGCTACTGGAACCGGGCCACCGAGAGCCGCGGCGTCTTCGACACCGGGCCCGAGACCGAGCCCGCCGAGCGGACCGGGGGCCGGTGGTTGCGCACGGGCGATCTGGGGACGGTGCTGGACGGCCGGCTGGTCGTCACCGGGCGGCTGAAGGACCTCATCGTCGTCGACGGGCGCAACCACTACCCGCAGGACATCGAGGCCACCGTCCAGGACACGCATCCGGCCGTGCGCCGGGACCGGCTCGCCGCCTTCTCCGTCCCGGGACCGACCGGCGAGCGGGTCGTGGTGGTGGCCGAGCACACCCGGTCCACCCGCGTGTCCGAGATCGACGTACCGGCCCTGGTGCGGGCGGTGCGCGGGGCGGTGTCCACCCGGCACGGGCTGCGGCTCGCCGACGTCGTCCTCGTGCCGCCGGGGGCCGTGCCCCGGACGTCCAGCGGGAAGGTGTCCCGGGCGTTGACCCGGGCGCGCCATCTGGCGGGCGCCTTCACCGAGGCCTTCACCGAGGCCGGCGCGGCGCCCGAGGACGCGCGATGAGGGCCGTCGGCGAGGCCGCGCTGCGCCGCCTGATCGCCGAGCGGGTGGCCGCCTGGAACGACACGCCGGTCGGGTCGGTCGCGATGGACCGGCCGCTCGCGGACCTCGGCATGTCCTCCCGGGACGCGGTCGCCCTGGCCGGGGAACTGTCGTATCTGCTGGGCCGCGAACTGCCGTCGACACTGCTGTGGGAGACACCCACCGGTGACGCCCTGGTGGCGCGGCTGTGCGGCGAGGCGGAGGAAGCCGATCCGGTCCCCGTCGAGGACCGGTCGGCGCCCGGCCGGTCCGGCGAGCTGTACCAGCCCTACGAGCCCGTCGCGGTCGTCGGGGTCGGCTGCCGGCTGCCCGGCGCGGTGCACGGGCCCGCCGACTACTGGCGGCTGCTGGACGAGGGCACCGACGCGATCCGCCGGGTGCCCGAGGACCGGTGGCGCGACTTCACCCCGTTCCCACCCGCCGACATGCCCGCGTACGGCGGCTATCTCGACGACATCGCCGGGTTCGACGCGGACTTCTTCCACATCACCCCGCGTGAGGCCGCGGTGATGGACCCTCAGCAGCGGATCCTCCTGGAGGTGGTCCACGAGGCGCTCGCCCACGCGGCCGTCCCCGCCGCGTCCCTCGCCGGCACCGCCACCGGTGTCTTCGTCGGGATCTCCGCTCCGGAGTACGGGCAGCTCACCGGCGCCGACCCGGCCGTCGTCGATCCCTGGGCGCCGGCCGGCGGGGCCCTCAGCGTGGCGGCGGGACGGCTGTCCTACGTCCTGGACACGCGGGGTCCGAGCATGGCCGTGGACACCGCCTGTTCCTCCTCGCTGGTCGCCGTGCACCACGCCTGCGTCAGCCTGCGCACCGGCGAGAGCGACACGGCGATCGCGGCCGGCGTCAACCTGCTGCTCTCCCCCACAATCACGCTGGCGTTCCAACGAGCGGGAGCGCTGGCCCCGGACGGCCGGTGCAAGCCGTTCTCGGCCGCCGCCGACGGCATCGGCCGCGGCGAGGGCTGCGCGGCCGTCCTGCTGAAGCGGCTGTCGGACGCCGAGCGGGACGGCGACCGCGTGCTGGCCGTCATCCGCGCCACGGCCGTCAACTCCGACGGCCGTTCCGGGGGCCTGATGGCACCCAACCCGGCCGCCCAGCGGGCCGTGCTGAACACCGCGTACGCGCGGGCCGGCCTCGCCGCGGCGTCCGTCGACTACGTCGAGGCGCACGGCACCGGCACCCCGCTCGGCGACCCGATCGAGGCCGGCGCGCTCCACGCCGTGCTCGGCCAAGGCCGCGATCCCGACCAGCCGCTGCTGGTCGGCTCCGTGAAGGGCAACCTCGGCCATCTGGAGTCGGCGGCGGGCATCGCGGGCCTGGTGAAGACGGTGCTGGCCCTCCATCACGACCGCATCCCGCCGTCCCTGCACTGCGCGGACGGCAGCGCCCTGGGCGAGGAACGGCTGCGGGTGGTGACGGAGACCGAGCCGTGGCCCCGCTACGGCGGCACGGCCACCGCCGGTGTCTCCGGCTTCGGGTTCGGCGGCACCAACGCCCACGCCGTACTGGAGGAATGGCGACCCGGCGCCCTGGTTCCGGACGCGGGCGGAGAGCCCGTCGCCCAGCTCTTCCCGCTGTCCGACGTCGACTTCGAACGGGTCCGCGACACCGCGGGCCGGCTCTCCGACTGGCTGCACACCCCCGAGGGCTCCACCGCTCACCTCGCCGACCTGGCCCGCACGCTCACCGGACGCACCGGCCGCGGGCGGGCACGCGCCACCGTGACCGCCCGAGACCGGGCCGAACTAGCGGACGCGCTGGGCGCGTTGGCACGTCAGCGTCCCCACGCGCGAGTCGTCACGGGCGAGCGCGACCGCGTCGGGTGCGGCCCGGTGTGGGTGTTCTCCGGATACGGCAGCCAGTGGGCCGGCATGGGACGGCGACTGCTGGCGGAGGAGCCCGCGTTCGCCGCCGCCGTGGAGAAACTGGACCCTCAGCTCACCGCGGAGTGCGGACTGTCGCTCTACGACCACCTGGCGACCGGCGGTGATCTCGACCGGCTGGAGGTGGCTCAGCCCGTCCTGTTCGGGCTTCAGGTGGCGCTCGCCGAGTTGTGGCGTTCCCGGGGCGTGGAACCCGTGGCCGTGATCGGCCATTCCCTGGGCGAGGTGGCCGCCGCCGTGTGCGCGGGCGCCCTGGACGTTCCGGACGCGGCCCGGATCGTCGCCGTACGCGCCCGGCTGCTCAGCGGGCTGAGCGGCGGTGCGATGGCCGTGGTCGACGTACCGGACGACGAACTGGACGGACTGCGGCGGGACTTCCCGGGCGTGCATGTCGCCGTGCACTCCTCTCCCCGGCAGAAGGTCGTGACCGGGCGGGAGCAGGACGTGGCCGCGTTCGTGCGGCGGCTGGAGGAGCGGGGCCGGGCCGCCCGGGTCATGCGGGTGGTCGGCGCGGGGCACTCACCGCAGGTCGACGCGCTGCTGCCGGAGCTGACCGAGGCCCTTGCCGGTCTGCGGGGACGGTCGCCACGCGTTCCCGTCTACTCCACCGTCCTCGACGACCCGCGCGGCGTGTCCCGTTTCGACGCCGCCCACTGGGCCGCCAACCTGCGACGGCCCGTGCGTCTGGACCGGGCGGTGGCGGCTGCCGCCGAGGACGGTCACACCGCGTTCGTCGAGATCTCCCCCCACCCGGTCCTCGGGCAGGCCGTCGTGGACACCGTCGCGGACGCGTTCGTCATCGGCACCCTGCGCCGGGGCGGCGACGACTCGGCCGCGTTCACCGCACAGCTCGGCGCCCTGTACACCGCGGGGCTGCGGCTGCCGGTGCCGTCCGGCCGGGTGGTCGACGTGCCCGTACCGCGGTGGCGGCATGTGCGGCACTGGTGGACGGACGGGGTCCGGGACCGAACTGGCGAGCCGACCGGCGCGCCGCCTGCGGCGCGGGGTGTTACGGCGCCCGGGGCAGGGGCCGGATCTGATGCCGACGCCCGCTCCGATTCCCGTTCCGACTTGCGTTCCGCTTCGGTCGTGGACCGTCTGAGGTATCACGTCGCCGCGGTCACCGGGCACCCGTCGGCGCGCGTCACACCCGGCACGGCGTGGGCGGACCTCGGTCTGGACTCGCTCATGGCGGTCCGGATCCGTGCGTCCCTTCAGTGCGAGTTCGGGGTCGAGCTGCCGCTGCGTGACCTGCTCGCCTCCGAAACCGTCGCGGAGGCGGCCGACCGGATCCGGCGCAGTCTCCCGCCGTCGGCTGCGTCCCCTTCGGGGGCTTCGGCGTCGGCGCCCGCTTCGGTGCCGCCCCTTGTTTCCACTTCCGCTTCCACTTCCGCTTCCGCTTCCGCTTCCGCGGCGCGTTCGACGACGGGCGGGGACTCCCCGTTACGGGTGCTGCGCGGCACCGGCACTCGGCCTCCCCTCTTCCTCTTCCACGCCGCCGGCGGCTCGACCGACGTCTACCGGCGACTCGCCGAACGGCTCGGGGACGACCGGCCGATGTACGGGCTGGAGCGGCAGGAAGGGACAGCCACGGTGGCGGACAAATCACGCCGGTGTGCCGAGGCCATCGCCGCCGCGCACCCCGACGGCCCCTGTCTGCTGGGTGGTTGGTCCTTCGGCGGCTTCGTCGCCCAGGAGACCGCACGGCAGCTGACCGCCGCCGGGCGCGCCGTGGACCTGGTGGTGCTCATCGACTCCGTACGGCCCCTCCCCCGGCCCGGCCACACCCCGGCCGACCGGATCCGCGCCCACCTCGCCGGGTTCGCCGAGTACATCGGCGACACCTACGGCGTCCCGCTGGAGCTGCCGTACGACGACCTGGTGGCCGTCGAGGACGACGGCGAGCGCATCGACGCCGTGCTGCGGGCCGTGCGCGAGGTCGCCGACGTGCCGCCTGCCGCGCTCGCGCACCAGCGGGCCTCCTATCTGGACCTGCGGATCGGCGAGGCCCACCGGCCGGGCCGGTACGACGGGCGGGTGGTGCTGTACCGGGCCCTCGAAACGGCACCGCACACCGTGCGCGACCCGGCGTACGAACGCGCGGACGAGGCGCTGGGCTGGGACGAGGTGTGCCCACGTCTGGAGGTGGTCCCGGTACCGGGACACCATCTGTCGCTGCTCGATCCGCCGCACGTCGACGAGATCGCCGTACACCTGCGGCGGGTGCTCGCCGAGCCGACCCACTGAACCGCGCCCCGAGCGGCCCGGCCGCGACGGGAACCCCGAGCCGGAAATCTAGGAGCCGCCATGTCCCCCCACTCCACCCCCGTGTCCCGACGCACCGTCACCAGAGCGGCGGCAGCCGCCGGGCTGGCCGTCCTGTTCGCAGCCGGGCGTGCCCGGGCCGCGACCCAGGTCGGGCCACGCACCCTGGACGTGTCCGTGCCCTCCGCGGCGCTGGGCCGCAGCGCGCCCGTCCGGCTGATCCTGCCGTCGTCCTTCGCGAGTCAGCCGAACCGCACGTACCCGGTCCTGTACCTGCTGCACGGCGCGCACGACGACTACACCTCCTGGACCCGGGAGACCGACATCGAGGCGTTCACCCAGGGCCGCGACCTGATCGTGGCGATGCCGGACGCCGGTCCCACCGGGATCCCGACCGCCTGGCGCAACGGGCCGGACTACGAGACCTTCCAGTTGGAGGAGGTGCCCGCACTGCTGCGCCGCGACTACCGGGCCTCGGGGGTGCGGGCGGTGGCCGGGGTCTCGACCGGCGGGTACGGGGCGATGGCGCACGCGGCCCGGCACCCCGGCGCGTTCGGCGCGGCGGCCTCCTACAGCGGCATCCTCGACACCACCGCTCCCGGCGTGCCGTCCATCATGGACACCATCGTGGCCCGCGAGAACCTGGCACCTGCCTCGCTCTGGGGCAATCCGATCCTGAACCTCCTCACCTGGCGGGACTTCAACCCGCGCGCCCGCGCCCAGGGCCTGCGCGGCACCGCCCTGTACGTCTCCAACGGCAGCGGGGTCGGGGGCGGCGGCGGTGATCCGCTGCCCGGGGTGCTGGAGAGTGCGCTGTGGCCCTCGGCGCATCTGTTCACCGGCGCGCTGGCCCTCCTCGGCATCTCGGTGACGACGCACTTCTACAACGGCGGAGGGCACGACTGGGCGTACTGGAAGCCGGAGTTCGCCGCGTCGTGGCCGATGCTCGCCCGTGCGCTGGGGCTGCCCGAGTGACGTCGGAGCCATGGGGGCACGGAACGGAGCGCAGGGACCGTCCGTCCAACACGGGACGTCCCACTCGCCCCATGGGAAGCACCCCACGGGTGAGCCGCTTCCGGGTGAAAGGAGTGTCCGCGATGGCTGTTCCCGCCCCCCACGGCGATCTGACCGTCCCCGGACCCGCACCGGTACCGCCCGAACTGGCCAAAGTACTGCGCGACCAACTGGAGTCGGTCGCCGACGAGGTGGAGGAGGAAGTCAGACGACAGGTCCCCGAGTACGCCCGGCCCGCCGACGGGACCTACCGGGAGAACCTGAGAGCCGGGGTGGTGCAGGCGCTGACCCTGTACGTCGACCACATCGCCGATCCACGCGGACGGGGCGACGCGATCGCCGCGACGTACTACGAACTCGGGCGCGGCGAAGCCCTGGAGGGCCGCAGCCTGGACGCGCTGCAGTCCGCGCTGCGAGTCGGCGGGCTGCACGCCTGGCGGCTGATGGGACGTACGGCGGAGGAGATCGGGCTGGACTCGACGGTCGTGGCCGCGCTGGGCGAACTAGCTTTCCAGACCGTTCACGAGGTCGCCGAGGCGGCGGCCGCCGGCTACGCGGAGGCCCGGCTGCGCAGCACGGACGAGCTGGAACGGCGTCGAAAACGCCTGCTCGACCTGTTGCTGGGGGACGGGCCGGTGTCGCTGGAGGCGGTGCACGATCTGGCGCACGGCGCGCGCTGGTCGGTGCCGCGTCGGATCGCCGTCGTCGCGCTCGCGGCCGGCCCGGAGCAGCGCGAGGAGGACCGGCCGCTCGCCGCGGCGGGCGCGCTGGTGGACATGGCCTCTCGGCCGCCGCGCATGCTGGTGCCCGATCCGGACGGCTCCGGCCGGTTCGGGAGGGCGTTCACACTCGCCCTGCGCGGCCGGCCGGCCGCGATCGGGCCGACCGTCGCGCTCACCGAGGCACCGCGGTCGCTGCGCTGGGCCAGCCGTGCTCTGGGACTCATGGGCCGTGGGATCCTGCCCCGGCAGGGGGTGGTGCGGTGCGACGACCACCTCTCGACGCTGCTGCTGTACGGCGACGAGCCGCTGCTGGCGCAGGTGCAGGCGCGAGTCCTCACCCCGCTGGACTCCGTGTCGGCGGGGCAGCGTCCCCGGCTCGCCGAGACACTGCTGGCCTGGCTGCTCAGCGGCAGCAACGTCCCCGACGTCGCCGCACGGCTGCACGTACACCCGCAGACGGTCCGCTACCGGCTCCGGCAGCTGGAGAAGCTCTTCAGCCAGGCGCTGCACGAGCCCGAGACCCGGCTGGACCTCGTGCTGGCGCTGCGCGCCGAGGCGTTACGGAATCAGGGGGCGGAGAGCCGGTGAAAAACTCCCGGAAGCGATGCTCATGCGGGCACAAAAAGACGCGGTAATTCCATAATCCGCTGCATAACAGTCCACCTGGAAAAGCGAATACGTTCGGGACCGTTCCTTTTCGCAGGCGCGTCAAGCGCCCCGCACGCAGAGGATTCCCCCATGCGTATCCGCTTGTGCCTCGCCGCTCTCTCTCTGGTCGGCGGGGCCGGACTGGCCACCCTCTCGGCCCCCACAGCCACGGCCGTGGCCTGCACCGACATCGACGTCGTGGCGGCCCGCGGCACCTTCGAACCGGGCACCCTCGGTTTCATCGTCGGCGACCCGGTGTATTCGGCCCTCCAGAAGAAAATCACCGGAAAGAGCCTGTCCAGCTACAAGGTGAACTACCCGGCGGACCTTTCCCTGACCTCGGCCGCGCAGGGCAACTCGGACCTTGTGAACCATGTCAGGAGTCAGGCCGCCGCATGCCCGAACCAGCGTTTCATTCTGGTGGGCTATTCGCAGGGCGCGAACGTCGTCGACAACTCGATCGGTATCAGCAGCGCGGGCGCGGTGGTCGGCAGCCCGATCGTCGCCACCATCCCCGCCGCCCTCGAACCGAAGGTCTCCTCCGTGCTGCTGTTCGGCAACCCGATCCGGGCGCTCGGCAAGAGCGTCACCGGGACCTACCAGAGCCGCACCATCGACTTCTGCGCCAAGGGCGACCCCGTCTGTGAGAACGGAGGGGGTGACGTGGGGGCGCACCTCGGCTACACCGCTAACGCGGACGCGGCGGCGGCCTTCGCCGCCGGCCGGTGCAGGTGGACCGCTGCTGGATAGGCGGCGACAACTACGGCATGGGCCTCAGCGCCGGCCACTACATCGGCGCAAAGCT
>NZ_JBEXRA010000079.1:0-30311 GCF_040612855.1 Streptomyces sp. NPDC006332 | reverse complement strand
GAGGGGGTGACTACGATTCAGGCATGGCGAAGAAGCTCGTGATCAAGGTGACGGCCGGGGCGGACGCCCCCGAGCGCCCGCTTCGGCCCTGAACGGGCCTTGTCCTCAAACGCCGGACGGGCTGAGGTTTCTCAGCTCGTCCGGCGTCTTGCGTTCCTCAGACCGTGGCCTTCTCTGCCTCGGGCGTCTTCGGCGCCTCCCGTACGCTTACTCGCCGCAGGGTCACCGCCGTCAGTGTCGCCGCTCCCGCCAGCACCACCGCACCCGCGATCGCCGCACCCTGCATCCCACTCGTGAACGCATCCCGCGCCACCGCGGCCAGGCCCGGGACACGGTCCGCCACTGACAGCGCCCCGCCCAGCGTCTCGTGCGCCGGAGCCGGCGCCGAGGCCGGGATCTCGTGGCGGTAGATCGCCGTGCCGATGGAGCCGAGGACGGCCATGCCGAGGGCGCCGCCGAACTCCGTGCCGGTCTCCATCAGCGAGGACGCGGTGCCCGCCCGCTCCACCGGGGCGGTGCCCATCGCGAGGTCCATGATCTGGGACATCACGATGACGCCGCCGACCGCGAGGACGGCGCAGGACGCCAGCACCAGCCACATCGAGTCCGTCCCGGCGAGGGCCATCAGTGCGAAGCCGCCCGAGGAGATCGCGAAGCCCGCGGTGACGACACGGGCGCGGTCGACACCCCGCTGGACCAGGGTGGTCGCGATCGGCGCCGCGGCCCCGATCGGCACCGACGGCAGCAGCGCCCACAGGGCCGCCTCCAGCGCGCTCTTGTCGAGCACCGACTGCAGGTACTGCGTGGTGAAGTAGGCGGACCCCATGATCCCGAACGCCGAGACCAGGTTCAGGGCGACGGACGGCGCGAAGCCGCGGCCGCGGAACAGGGCTGGGTCGATCATCGGCGAGGCCGCGGTGCGCTGGCGGTGCACGAAGAGGACCGCGAAGAGCAGGCCGACGGTGATCGAGACGACGTAGCCGACGTTCCAGCCCTCCGAGGGGATCTCCTTCAGGCCGTAGATGACTGGGAGCACCGCGGCCATCGACAACGGGACGCTCAGCCAGTCGAAGCGGCCGGGCGCGGGGTCCTTCGACTCGGGCAGCAGGATCGGGCCGAGGACCAGCAGCAGTGCCATCGCGGGCAGGTTGACCAGGAAGACCGAGCCCCACCAGAAGTGCTCGACGAGTAGGCCGCTCATCACGGAGCCGAGCGCGATGCCGGCCGTCATCACGCCGGACCACAGGCCGACCGCCTTCGCCCGCTGGCCCGGATCGGTGAACATCGTGCGCAGCAGCGCCATCGTCGACGGCATCAGGGTCGCGCCGCCGATGCCGAGGATGGCCCGGGCCGCGATCAGGGTCTCGGCGCTGTTCGCGTACGCCGCGACCAGTGAGGCCGCGCCGAAGGCGGTGGCGCCGATCAGGAGCAACTTGCGGCGGCCGATGCGGTCGCCAAGCGAGCCCATGGTCATCAGCAGGCCGGCCAGCACGAACCCGTAGATATCGAAGATCCACAGCTGCTGGGTGCCGCTCGGTTCCAGGTCGGCGCTGATCGCCGGGATGGCGAAGTAGAGGACCGAGACGTCCATCGAGACCAGCATCAGCGGCAGCATCAGCACGCCGAGGGCGGTCCATTCACGGCGCCCGGCTCGGGCGGGGGTCGGGGTGGTGCTCGTCGGGTTCGAGGTCATGCCGAGGAATGTACGCACGTATTAAACGCTTGTCTAGAACGATTGTGTAATACGTATGTCTAGGACGGTTGTATGAAGTGGCGGTAGGGTGGACCGCATGGGACACCGTGAGGATCTGCTCGAAGGCGCCAAGCGCTGCCTGTTGGAGAAGGGCTTCGCGCGGACGACGGCGCGCGACATCGTCAAGGAGTCGGGGACCAACCTGGCCTCGATCGGGTACCACTACGGCTCCAAGGACGCGCTGTTGGCCCAGGCGTACGTGTCACTGGTCGAGGCGATGGGCGACGCGTTCGTGGGGGACGGGACCGTTCTCAATGCCGAGCCCGGTTCCCTCGAACGGTTCCGGGAGGTGTGGTCGAACATCATCGGCACCATGCGGGAGCCCGGTTCGCTGTGGCACCTCAGCATGGAGGTCCTGGTCATGGGCGACCAGCTGCCGGAGGTGCGCGACCATCTGGCGCTGGCCCAGCGGGAGGCGGGGCGCGGGCTCATCCCGCTGCTGATGGGGGGACGGGAGGAGGACGTCTCGGACGAGACCGTCGACACTCTCGGTGTGTTGCTGGTGACGTTGATGACGGGGGTCATCGCCCAGTGGACCTTCGACCCGAAGACCGCACCCGAGGCGGATCAGCTCGCCGAGGGGCTGCGCCGGGTGATCGATGCGGCTACCCGCAGCTAGGGGCTGAGCCAGGGCCTGAGCTGGGGCCGACGATCTGGTGGATGGCGGTGGCGGTGTCCCGGACGATCCGGGTGGGCCGGCAGTCGGCCTCGGTCCACGGCCGCCCGCCCGACACCCACACGCTGTGCGCGTCGACGCCGTTGGCGCCCCGGATGTCCGCGTGCGCCGAATCGCCGATCATCCAGGCGCCGTGGAGCCGTGCGCCGACCAGGGACGCGGCCGCGTGGAAGATCTCCGGCGCGGGCTTCTTGTGGCCGACGGCCTCGGAGACCACCCAGCCGTGGACGAGCCGGTCAAGACCGGTGTTCCGGATCTTCGTCTCCTGCTGGGCGACACGGCCGTTGCTGACGATCACGCAGGTCCAGCCGCGCGCGACGGCCTCGCCGAGGGCGCGGCGGGTCGGCTCCGGCAGGGTGACGCGGTCGGCGGCGCCGTGGTCGAGGAGGGCGTGCACGGCGGAGTCGGGGACCGCGGCGCCGTAGCGGTCGAGCATGGCCCGGGCGAGGTCCGGGCGGGGCGTGTATCCGCTCGCGTCGAGGGCCAGCAGTGCGGGGAGATCGTCTGCGGGCAGCGCGTACTCGGCGAGGAACGACGCGACCGCCTCCCGGAAGGCGGCGTCCCGGTCGATCAGGGTGTTGTCGAGATCGATCATCAGCAGGGGCATGCCCTGATGATCCCGCGACGCGGCCGCCCCGGGCCTGCTCACAGCCGGATCGCCTTCAACGCCATGTGCAGCAGCAGCCGGTCCTCGCCGTCATCCAGGTCCAGGCCGGTGAGCTTCTCGACCCGGGACAGGCGGTAGTAGAGGGTCTGGCGGTGGATGCCCAACTCGGCGGCGGTGCGGGCCGCCTGGCCGGCGCAGTCGAGGTAGATCTCGGTCGTCCGGGCCAGTTCATGGTGGGCGGGGGAGAGGAGAGCGCGCACGGCGGGGTCGTGCGCCGCTTCAGGGGGCAGCGAGGTCAGCAGACGGTACGGACCGATGTCCGACCACTCGGCGACCGGCCCGAACCGGGGTTCCGCCAGGGCGGCCCGGGCGGCGGCCGAGGCCTCCCGCCAGGAGGCGCCCAGCTCGGCGAGGCCCACGCGGGCGACGGCGATACCGGCGGCGACCCCGCCGACCCCGCCGATGCGGCCGCCGCCTCCGACTCCGCCGACTCCGCCGCTCCCGGTCTGTGCTCCCGTCCGCTCCAGCAGCCGCCCCGCCGCCGACGTCGCCGGTGTCAGAACGTCCGGTGCGCGGAGCCGGATCAGCAGGGCGATGGAGTGGGCCGTCGGTCCCCAGGGGACCGTGCACAGGGCCGTCGCCCCTGGGACCGTACGGACGGACGGGGCGTCCTCCGGGTCGGCCGACGGCCAGGGGGCCACGCACACCACTGTGTGGAGGGTGTCGGCGCGCGGGCCGAGGGCGGTGCGGAATTCGGCGACGGCCATGTCGTGCTGCCAGCCGCGCTCGGCGGTCAGGACCGCCCTCAGTTCCCTGCTCAGATCCGCACCGTGCTGTGCCTCGTCCGCGAGGAGCGCGCCGATGCGGGTCGTCACCTCCATCGCCGCCGCAAGCTGCCCCTCGGTCGGCCCCGGGTCGTCGTCCAGCAGCCAGACGTAACCGTGCACGACGCCCCGATGGCGTACGGGGAGGCAGATCCGTCCCCGGTGGACGCCCGCCTCGGGGGTGGGCGGGATGCGGACCGGGCCGGTCGCCCGGGTGATGCCGAACCCCTCGAACCACGAGCGGACGGCGGGCGTGGAGCGCCGGGCGAGGATCGAGCGGGTCCGCACGGGGTCCAGCGCCGACGCGTCCAGGTCGCCCTCACTGTCGTACGCGCCGAAGGCGATCAGCTCGAAGTCCCGGCTCTCCAGGGTCGCGGGGGCCCCGAGGAGCTCGGAGATCTCGTCGACCAGCTCCTGGTAGTCACCCACGTTCTTGAAGGGCGCGGAATCCGACGTCACCCGGGGATTCTCCCCCATCGGCGCGCGCCTTCATACATCTGTCTGAGATCCAGGGCACGGATGCGTGACAGCTGTCGATGGCACACGATCGGAGAGATCCTTAGGTTTCACGGTGGTTCCCCGTGCCGTACCCGAAACTTCGGGTATCGGCCTCATCAGGGTTGGTATGTGGAGGTGCCCCGTGCTGGGTCCCGTGATTCTCGCCGCGTCACGCAGTGACCGGATCCGACGCCTGGTCTCGGCGGCTCCGGTGACCAAACAGGTCGTCGACCGCTTCATCCCCGGTGAGACGGTCGACGAGATCGTGTCGATCGTCCTGGACCTGACCGACAGGGGTCTGGAGCTGACGATGGACGTCGTCGGCGAGGACATCACCACCCCCGACCAGGCCGCCGCCGCCCGGGACGCCTACCTGGAGCTCGTCGACCGGCTCGAGCGGCTGGAGCTCGGCACCCGTGCCGAGATGTCCGTCAAGCTGTCCATGTTCGGCCAGGCACTCCCCGGCGGCCACGAACTGGCCCTGGCCAACATCCGTCCCGTCGTCGAGGCCGCCGCCGCCATCGGGACGACCGTGACGCTCGACGCGGAGGACCACACCACCCTCGATTCGATGTTCGCCATCCACGAGGAACTGCGGAAGGACTTCCCGCAGACCGGCTGCGTGATCCAGGCCTACCTCTTCCGTACCGAGGCCGACGCCCGCAGGCTCGCCGCGAGCGGCAGCCGCGTGCGGCTGGTGAAGGGCGCGTACAACGAGCCCGCCGAGGTCGCGTACCAGAACAGGCACGAGATCGACAAGGCGTACGTCCGGACCCTGAAGGTCCTGATGGAGGGCGAGGGGTACCCGATGGTCGGGTCCCACGACCCGCGCCTCATCTCCATCGCCCAGGAACTCGCCCACCGCGCCGGCCGCAAGCTCGACGAGTACGAGTTCCAGATGCTGTACGGAATCCGCGGCGACGAACACCTCCGGCTCGCCGCCGAGGGTCACCGCATGCGCGTCTACACCGCCTACGGAACGGACTGGTACGGCTATTTCATGCGGAGGCTGGCGGAGAAGCCGGCCAATCTGCGGTTCTTCGCGCGAAGCATGATCGGCCATGGCTGACCCGACCGCGCTGTGCCGCGGCGCCTGCCGGGGGTCCGGGGGTCGTCCCCCGGGCAGGCACAGCATGCGGAGGCCGGCGGAGAAGCCGGCCAATCTGCGGTTCTTCGCGCGAAGCATGATCACCAAGGGCTGAGCCCCGGAAACCCACCGCTCAAGAAGGAGTTCAGGAACCCATGGACGCTGTGACCCAGGTCCCCACCCCCGTCAACGAGCCGGTGCACGGCTACGCCCCGGGTTCGCCGGAACGCGCGCGCCTGGAGGCGAAGCTCAAGGAGCTGGCCGACAACCCCGTCGATCTGCCGTGCTTCATCGGCGGCGAGCGGCGACTGGGCGGCGGTGAGCGTTTCGACGTCGTGCAGCCGCACAACCACAAGGCCCGCCTCGGTACCTACGGCAACGCCACCCGGCAGGACGCCCAGGACGCCGTCGACGCGGCCCTCGCCGCCGCGCCCGCCTGGCGTGCGATGTCCTTCGACGACCGCGCGGCGATCATTCTGCGCGCCGCCGAGCTGCTGTCCGGTCCCTGGCGCGAGACGCTGGCCGCCTCCACCATGCTCGGCCAGTCGAAGACCGCCCAGCAGGCCGAGATCGACACCCCCTGCGAGCTCATCGACTTCTGGCGCTTCAACGTCAAGTACGCCCGTGACCTGCTCGCCGAGCAGCCCCCGGCGAACGCCCCGGGCGTCTGGAACCGCCTCGACCACCGCCCCCTCGAGGGCTTCGTCTACGCGATCACGCCCTTCAACTTCACGGCGATCGCGGGCAACCTGCCCACCGCGCCCGCGCTGATGGGCAACGTGGTGGTGTGGAAGCCGAGCCCGACCCAGACGCACGCCGCGGTCCTGCTCATGCAGCTGCTCGAGGAGGCCGGGCTGCCCAAGGGCGTCATCAACCTCGTCACCGGTGACGGCATCGAGGTCTCCGAGGTCACCCTGAACCACCGCGACCTCGCGGGCATCCACTTCACCGGCTCGACCCCGACCTTCCAGTACCTGTGGAAGACGGTCGGCGCCAACATCGAGAAGTACCGCACCTACCCGCGTCTGGTCGGCGAGACCGGCGGCAAGGACTTCGTCGTCGCTCACCCGAGCGCCGACCGCGCGATCCTCAAGACCGCCCTGACCCGCGGTGCCTTCGAGTACCAGGGCCAGAAGTGTTCCGCGACCTCCCGGGCCTACATCCCGGCGTCGATCTGGAACAGCGGCTTCCGCGAGGAGTTCGCCGCCGAGGTCGACTCGATCGCCATGGGTGACGTGACCGACCTGTCGAACTTCATCGGCGCGGTCATCGACGAGCGCGCCTTCGCCAAGAACAAGGCCGCCATCGACCGTGCGAAGGCGGACCCGAACTGCACGATCGTCGCGGGCGGTTCGTACGACGACTCGGTCGGCTACTTCGTCCGCCCGACCGTCGTCGAGTGCTCGGACCCGGAGAACGAGGTCTTCACGACCGAGTACTTCGGCCCCTTCCTCGCGGTGCACGTCTACGAGGACGACGCGTACGACGAGATGCTGACCCAGATGGAGTCGGTGTCCGACTACGCGCTGACCGGCTCGGTCATCTCGGCCGACCGTGCGGCGGCGGCGTACACCATGGACAAGCTCCGCTACGCGGCCGGCAACTTCTACATCAACGACAAGTCGACCGGCGCCGTCGTCGGCCAGCAGCCCTTCGGCGGCGGCCGGGCCTCCGGCACCAACGACAAGGCCGGCGCCCCGCAGAACCTGATGCGCTGGACCCTTACCCGCGCCATCAAGGAGACGCTGGTCCCGCCGACCGACTACCCGTACCCGCACATGGGCTGAGCCCTCGCGCACACGGAACGGGCCAGGTCGACGACCTGGCCCGTTCCGTGCGTTCGGGACGAACCTCTCCCTGGTGAAACCGCAGGTCGGTGTGGGGTGGGACAGGACGCCGTCTCAGATAGTAGGAAGTCCGAGTAATTGTGGAGACAGTCAGGCCCTCCTCCCGTAACTTTGTAGGAGCCGAACGTCTCGCTCGACCCAGCGAATGGCGGTCGTGAGCCGGGCCCCGTGCAGGCAATCCCTGCGGCACCGCTCCCCGCCCCTTCCGGCGTCTCGTAATCCCTTTTCCGCTCCGGGATCTCGAAGGAGTCGATTTCTCATGGCCGAGACGACCGCCCGCCGCCGAGTCCGTCACCTCTCCCGTACGAGTGAGTCCGACCGCAAGAACGCCGCCGCCGCGCTCCAGCGCGCCCTCGACCGCCGCGACAACGGCGGCTCGACCGGCCACTGACGCGGGACGAGACGCGGATCACGCGCCCCGCCGCACCTCGAAGTGATCGATGCGCTTCCCGCTCTGCGCCAGCGCCGACACCGTGAGCCTCGGGCGCGTACCGCTCTCCGCCTCCACCGAGAGGAGGGAGAACCCGCGGTAGCGCACCCGGGACCACTCGACGGTCTCACCCTTGGACTGCTGCGTCTTCGTCCACTGGAAGGACTCCACCGACTCGCGGTCCTTGACGTGTCCCTCGTAGCTCTCCTTCACGCCCGCCGGGAAGCCGTACAGGTCCCGGCCGCCGCCGCCCGCCGTCACGTACACGATCCCGTCCCGGGTCGGGTCGGTGGTCGCGCCGATCGGGACCGGCCGACCCACCTCGCCCTGCCTGATGGCGTCCGTGCGCTCGTAGACATGGTTGTGGCCGTTGATCACCAGGTCCACCTGGTGCTTGGCGAACAGCGGCAGCCACTCCTCGCGCACGCCCCCGTCGGAGGCGTGCGTGGAGGTCGAGTAGGCGCAGTGGTGGAAGAAGACCACGATGAAGTCCACCGCGGCGTCCGCCCGCAGCTCGGCCAGCTTCCCGTCCAGCCACGCCGTCTGCTTCCCGCCCGTGTAGCCGAAGTTGGCGGGGATCTCGTACGAGACGTCGTTCGCGTCCAGTGCCACGCAGGCGACGTTGCCGTACCTGAACGCGTACACGCCCGGTGCGGTACGCGGGTCGAAGCCGTTGTCCGGGAGGGACCAGCGGGCCAGTTGGCCGCCGTAGCCCTCCGGTGAGTACCAGGCCTCCATGTCGTGGTTGCCGGTCGTCACCATCCACGGGACCGACTTCGCGACCGGCTCGTTCTGCTTGAGGAACAGGTCCCAGTAGGCGGGGTCGTAGCCGTCGGACTTCTCGCCGTGGCCGGTGCCGTCCGCGTAGCAGATGTCACCCGCGTGCAGGTGGAAGGCGGGTTTCTGGCCCAGCAGCACATCGTCGTTGGCGGCGGCCGCCTGACTGACGCCCTGGTCGCCGAACGCGGTGAACACGAACCGTTCCGGGGACGACGGGGCGGTACGGAACGAGCCGATCGTCGAGCGGTGGGCGGGCGCGGCCGGGTCGAAGCCGTCGTGGCCGACGCCGTAGTAGTAGGTGGTGCCCGGAAGCAGGCCGTCCAGGGCCGCGTGCACATAGAACTGGTCCAGCGCCGACCGCACCCCGCTGACCCCCGGGGTGTGCAGATCGCGTACCTCGGCGTCGATCTTCCGGCTCAGTTCGTCGGGCCGGGTGCCGACCCGGACGTACGGTCGGCGCACCGCGAGCGGGACCTGCCAGGAGATCCGCATCCCGGTCCGCGGATCGGCGCCGAAGGCGAGATGCCGGCCGAACGGGACGACGGCCGAGCCGTGTGCCACGGACGGCGACGCCGAGGCCGACGCTGTCGGGCTGGCCGCGGTGCGCGCCGAGCCGCCGCCCGAACAGCCCGTCAGCAGCCCGCCCGCCACCGCGCCCGCCGTCACCAGCGCGCGGCGCCGGGACAGCTTCGTGCGCAGGTACTCGTACTGCTCGGCCATGCTCATCCGGCGCGCGAGCTCGGGCGGGATGCCGCAGTCGGGTGTCTCCATGAGGGTGAACTTCCCAGCAGACCTCAACACCGGCCATACGTACGGGTGAACGAGCGGCAACGGGTTGGCGTGGACGTCCTCCCGGCAGTCCTCCCGCGTGTCCGTATCGCGGACAACGCATGTCATCCCATGGGACAAGGAGTACGGTGCCGACATGTCTCGCAGCCTCAATCTCGCAGTGATCCCCGGTGACGGCATCGGCCAGGAAGTCGTGGCCGAAGGCCTGAAGGTGCTCTCCGCCGTCCTTCCGCAGGATGTGAAGCTGGAGACCAAGGACTACGACTTCGGGGCCAGGCGCTACCACGCCACCGGCGAGACCCTCACGGACGCCGACCTCGACGCGCTCAAGCAGCACGACGCCATCCTGCTCGGCGCGATCGGCGACCCGTCGGTGCCGTCCGGTGTCCTGGAGCGCGGCTTCCTGCTCAAGCTCCGTTTCGCCTTCGACCACCACGTCAACCTGCGTCCGTCGAAGCTGCTGCCGGGTGTCGCCACCCCGCTGGCCGGCGAGCCGAAGATCGACTTCGTCGTGGTCCGCGAGGGCACCGAGGGTCCGTACACCGGCAACGGCGGCACCATCCGCAAGGGCACCGAGCACGAGGTCGCCACCGAGGTCTCCGTCAACACCGCCTTCGGTGTGGAGCGTGTGGTCCGGGACGCCTTCGCCCGCGCCCAGGCCCGCCCGCGCAAGCAGCTCGCGCTGATCCACAAGAACAACGTGCTGACCTTCGCGGGTCACCTGTGGACGAACACCTTCAACAAGGTGGCCGCGGAGTTCCCCGACGTCACCACCGAGTACATGCACGTGGACGCGGCGACCATCTACCTGGTCACGCAGCCCGAGCGCTTCGACGTGATCGTCACCGACAACCTCTTCGGCGACATCATCACCGACCTCGCCGCGGCCGTCTCCGGCGGCATCGGCGTCGCCGCGAGCGGGAACATCAACCCGTCGGGCGAGTTCCCGTCCATGTTCGAGCCCGTGCACGGCTCGGCCCCGGACATCGCGGGCCAGGGCAAGGCCGACCCCACCGCCACGGTGCTGTCTGTCGCCCTGCTCCTGCGTCACCTCGGTTACGAGGCCGAGGCCGCCCGTATCGACGAGGCGGTCTCCGTCGACCTCGCGGAGCGCACCGGCAAGCCGGCCCGCAGCACCTCCGAGATCGGCGACGCGCTCGCCGTACGCGTAGCCGGCTGACCCGCCGCGCTTCTGCGTAAGCCGCCGGGTCACTCCGTACCCGGCGGCTTACGCATGTCCCCGCCGGGTGCCACCATCAACCTCTGGGTCGCGGTTCACGCCGTTCCCGCCGCCCGCCCTCCTCCAGGGCGCGGGTGGTGCCCCCATCGGGCTCCCGCTTGCGATAATCGAACGCGGAGCCGCGGAATGAGGGAAAGCTCGGACGTCCTAGCACTGGCCACTGGCCGTACGGGCGTGAGCGCGGCCCGTCACTACAACCGGTGAAGGACACCACTCATGACGACGCCCACGACGATCGAGCTCAAGCCGTCCGCCAGCCCGCTCTCCGCCGCCGAGCGCGAAGCCGTCCTGGCCAACCCCGGGTTCGGCCGCCACTTCACCGACCACATGGTGACCATCAAGTGGACGGAGGGGCGCGGCTGGCACGACGCGCAGCTCGTTCCGTACGGGCCGATCTCCCTCGACCCCTCCACCCATGTCCTGCACTACGGCCAGGAGATCTTCGAGGGCCTCAAGGCCTACCGCCAGCCCGACGGATCGGTCGCGGTCTTCCGCCCCGAGGCCAACGCCCGCCGCTTTCGCAACTCCGCCCGCCGGATGGCCATGGCCGAGCTGCCTGAGGAGCTGTTCATCGCGGCCCTCGACGCGCTGATCGGGCAGGACGCCGACTGGGTGCCGGCGCACGGCGGTGAGGAGTCCCTCTACCTGCGCCCGTTCATGTTCGCCACCGAGGCCGCGCTCGGCGTGCACCCGGCGAACGAGTACCTCTTCATGCTGATCGCGTCCCCCTCCGGCGCCTACTTCGCGGGCGGCGTCAAGCCGGTCACCATCTGGGTCTCCGAGGACCACGTCCGTGCCGTCCCCGGCGGCACCGGCGACGCCAAGACCGGCGGCAACTACGCGGCCTCCCTGCTGCCCCAGGCGGAGGCCGCCCGCAACGGCTGCGACCAGGTGGTCTACCTCGACGCGGTGACCCGCACCAAGGTCGAGGAGTCCGGCTCGATGAACATCGCCTTCGTCTACGGCGACCGCATCGTCACCCCCGCGCTCACCGGCTCGATCCTGGAGGGCATCACCCGCGACTCGCTCCTCCAGGTCGCCCGCGACCTCGGTTACACCGCCGAGGAGGACGTCGTCACGCTGGAGCAGTGGCGTGCGGACGCCGCCTCCGGCGCCCTCACCGAGGTCTTCGCCTGCGGCACCGCGGCCGTGGTCACCCCGGTCGGCCACGTCAAGACCAAGGACTCCGCCTGGACTCACGGCGACGGCAACCCCGGCGAGGTCACCCTGCGGCTGCGGGAGGCCCTGCTGGGCATCCAGCGAGGCGTCAACGAGGACAAGCACGGCTGGATGCACAAGCTGGGCTGAGCCGAGGCGGGCGTTGGGTATCCCGAGCCCCACGGACATCGCGAGCCCCCGCCACGGCCTGTGGCGGGGGCTGGCCACGGCCTACGGCGGGAATCGGGTCTTCCGCCGCTCGGCGGGCCGTCCCTGACTGCGGATCAGGCCCGCTCGGGCTACCAGCGGGTGACCGTCGCCCACGACGACGACGGGAGCGAACGCCCAGGGCTGGGGCCCCTGGGCCGGGGGAGACCTCGTGGTGAGCGATCCAGCGACGCCAACGACCGGCGACAACGTGACGCCGACGACCGGAGACAACGCGACGCCTTCGTTCACCCGGTGCGCCGAGCCGCCCACGCTCCGCAGGCAAGATCACAGGCTCGCATTCTGAGACGGGCGGTGAGCGGCGGGGCGGGTTGTGCCAGACTGCCCCCGTGCTCTCGTTCGCCATGATTATTGGCAGCAGGCGCGCCGGTCCGCAGTGACCGCCACGTACGACCAGGTACGGGCGGACACCGTCGTCCTCGACCCGCGCGCAGACCTCTCGCACCCGCGAGGGGTTTTTCGCTTTTTCTGGCCCACCCGCAGCCGGAGGCGAGAGCGCGAGGGACCATGTGGGGACGGTGGAGCCGGTCATTCCGGTAGACCGAGATCCAACACAGGAGCCTTGACACCATGACCGCAACCAGCGAACTCGACGATTCGTTCCACGTCTTCGACACCACCCTGCGCGACGGCGCGCAGCGGGAGGGCATCAACCTCACCGTCGCGGACAAGCTGGCCATCGCCCGGCACCTGGACGACTTCGGCGTGGGCTTCATCGAGGGCGGCTGGCCCGGCGCCAACCCGCGGGACACCGAGTTCTTCGCCCGCGCCCAGCAGGAGATCGACTTCCAGCACGCCCAGCTGGTCGCCTTCGGCGCCACCCGCCGGGCGGGTGCCAAGGCCTCACAGGACCCGCAGGTCAAGGCCCTCCTGGACTCGGGCGCCCCGGTGATCACGCTGGTCGCCAAGTCGCACGACCGGCACGTGGAACTGGCCCTGCGCACCACGCTGGACGAGAACCTGGAGATGGTCCGCGACACGGTCTCCTACCTGACGGAGCAGGGCCGCCGGGTCTTCGTCGACTGCGAGCACTTCTTCGACGGCTACCGCGCCAACCCCGAGTACGCGAAGGCGGTCGTACGGGCCGCCTCGGAGGCCGGCGCGTCCGTGGTGATCCTCTGCGACACCAACGGCGGGATGCTCCCCGCGCAGGTCCAGGCGGTCGTCTCCACCGTGCTGGCCGACACCGGCGCCCGGCTCGGCATGCACGCCCAGGACGACACGGGCTGCGCGGTCGCCAACACCCTCGCCGCGGTCGACGCCGGCGCGACCCACGTGCAGTGCACGGCGAACGGCTACGGCGAGCGGGTCGGCAACTCCAACCTGTTCCCGGTGGTCGCCGCGCTGGAGCTGAAGTACGGCAAGAAGGTGCTGCCCGAGGGCAAGCTCCGCGAGATGACGCGCATCTCGCACGCGATCGCCGAGGTGGTGAACCTGACTCCCTCCACCCACCAGCCCTACGTCGGCGTCTCCGCCTTCGCCCACAAGGCCGGCCTGCACGCCTCCGCCATCAAGGTCGACCCCGACCTGTACCAGCACATCGACCCCGAGCAGGTCGGCAACACCATGCGGATGCTGGTCTCCGACATGGCGGGCCGCGCCTCGGTGGAGCTCAAGGGCAAGGAACTCGGCATCGACCTCGGCGGCGACCGCGAGCTGGTCGGCCGGGTGGTCGACCGGGTCAAGGAGCGCGAGCTCAAGGGCTACACGTACGAGGCGGCGGACGCGTCCTTCGAACTGCTGCTGCGCGCCGAGGTCGAGGGCAGGCCCCTGAAGTACTTCGAGGTCGAGTCCTGGCGCGCGATCGTCGAGGACCGCCCCGACGGCAGCCACGCCAACGAGGCCACGGTCAAGCTCTACGCCAAGGGCGAGCGCATCGTCGCCACGGCGGAGGGCAACGGCCCGGTGAACGCCCTGGACCGGTCGCTGCGCGTCGCACTGGAGAAGATCTACCCGCAGCTCGCCAAGCTCGAGCTGGTCGACTACAAGGTC
This sequence comes from Streptomyces sp. NPDC006332, assembly GCF_040612855.1. Classification (NCBI taxonomy): domain Bacteria; kingdom Bacillati; phylum Actinomycetota; class Actinomycetes; order Kitasatosporales; family Streptomycetaceae; genus Streptomyces; species Streptomyces sp. NPDC006332. The sequence goes on along the minus strand of NZ_JBEXRA010000079.1, from coordinate 16,402 downwards.
CGCATCCTGGAGGGCGTCCACGGCACCCAGTCCACCACCCGGGTCCTGATCTCCACGTCCGACGGGGCGGGGGAGTGGTCGACGGTGGGCGTCGCGGAGAACGTGATCGCGGCGTCCTGGCAGGCGCTGGAGGACGCGTACGCGTACGGGCTGCTGCGTGCGGGGGTGGAGCCGGCGGAGTAGGCGCCGACACCCGCGGCTCCGCCGGGCACCGCGACGTGGCCCGCCTGGCCACCGCCGAGGCGCAGATGCTGCTGGAGAGGGCGGCCTGCAGCCTCTCCGTCCGGCATGTCTGATTGCATGCCTTTCGGGTACTTTCGAGGCATGAAGGCCGCACCGCAGCTCCAAGGCCCGACCCGGTTGCTGCTCGCACCGGCGCTCGTCGTCCTGGCCCTTCTGACGGGCCTGGCGGCGGGCGCCCCGAGCGCCGACGCGGCCCAACCCGCCACGGCCGCGACCAGCGCGACTGCGGCCACCAACGCCACCACCGCAACCCGTGCCACCACTGCCACCAGTGTCTCTACCATCGCCGAGGCCCTGCGCAAGAATCCGGTCTACGTCGACCCGGCCGCGCGGTCACAGCTCTCGGTCGCCGACGCCGCCGACCTGTCCCGGCAGATCAAGGACGCCGACAAGCCCCTGTTCCTCGCCGTGCTGCCGGCCGGATACCCGACCCGGAACCTCTTCAACGACCTGCGCACCGCCACCGGGATCACCGGTCTCTACGCGATCCGCCTGGGCGCCGACTTCGACGCCCGCGCGGACTCCGCGGTCCTGTCCCGGGCCGCCGTGCACAACCTCGTCGGCAGTGTGAAGGGCGAGAGCGACACCAAGACGCAGCTCGGCGACTTCACCGACCGAGCCCTGACCAACATGGGCGGATCGGCGCCCTTCACCTGGGGTTCCTCCGACGGCGGCGGGGTCTCCACCGCCGCGCTGGTCACCGTCGGCGCGGTGCTCCTGGCGGGCGGAGCGGGCGCCTACACGCTGGTCCGGCGCAACCGGCGGCGCCACGAGGAGGAGCAGCGGGCCGCGCTGGAGGAGCTGCGCGTCGTCGTCGACGAGGACATCACCGCGTTCGGCGAGGAACTGGACCGCCTCGACTTCCATCCGGCGGAGGCGGGCGCGGACGACGCCATGCGCGCGGACTACGAGCGTGCCCTGGACGCCTATGACCGGGCGAAGTCGGCGATGGCTCAGGCGGGAAAGCCGGAGGACGTGCGGGCCGTCACCGAGTCCCTGGCGGACGGCCGCTTCTCGCTCGCCGCCCTGGCCGCCCGCCGCGAGGGCCGGCCGCTGCCCGACCGTCGACCGCCCTGCTTCTTCGACCCGCGGCACGGTCCGTCGGTGGCCGACGCGACCTGGACGCCCCCGGGCGGCACGTCCCGCGAGGTCCCCGTCTGCGCGGCCGACCGGACCCGGCTGGCCGACGGACGCGACCCGATGGTCCGCGAGGTCGACACCGTGTACGGCCGCCGCCCGTACTGGGAGGCAGGCCCCGCCTACGGCCCCTGGGCGGGCGGCTACTTCGGCGGCGGCCTGCTGCCCGGCCTGCTTATCGGCACCATGCTCGGCGGCATGATGGCCACCCCGGCCTACGCGGCCGACTACGGTTCCGGCTACGGGGACTTCGGCGCCGCCGGCTACGAGGGCGGCGACCTGTCCGGCGCGGACTTCAACTCGGACGACTTCGGCGGCGGTTTCGGCGGAGGGGACTTCGGGGGCGGCGACTTCGGCGGAGGCGGGGACTTCGGCGGCGGTTTCTGACGCCCCGGACGGGCTGAACTGAACCGGACGGGCTGAACCGGACGGGCTGAAGGGCAGCGAGTGCGAGGCCGAGGCCCGGCGCGCGAATGGCGCGCCGGGCCCACGGACGTCGTACGAGAACAGACGCGTCGAAGCGAGCACGTGTCAGAGCCAGGACGTGTCAGAGCCTGAACGTGTCAGAGCCTGACCGTGTCAGAGCCTGAACGCGTCAGAGCGTGGAAGCCGCCGAGGCGATGGCGGAGGCGAAGGTGGAGACCTCGGTGTAGACGCCGGGGGCGTTCGGCTGGGCGCAGCCGTCACCCCAGCTGACGATGCCGACCTGGACCCAGGCGTTGGCGGCGTCCCGGCGGAACATCGGCCCGCCGGAGTCGCCCTGGCAGGTGTCGACGCCGCCCGCGGCGAAGCCGGCGCAGATCTCCTCGCCGGCGACGAGGCCGCTGTAGAGGCCGCCGTACCCCTTGCAGGTGGCGTCGCTCACGAACGGCACCGTGGCCTTGAGCAGGTACCGCTGCTGGGCACCGCCCTCGCGGGCCGCTCCCCATCCGGCGACGGTGAAGTTGCCGGTGTTGTACTGCGTGGTGGTGGCGATCTTCAGCGTGGGCAGGTTGATCGGCTGGGCGAGCTTGATGAGCGCCCAGTCCTTGCCGGTGCCGTTGTAACCGGGGGCCTGGAGGACCCTGGTCGACTTGACCTGGACCCGGCCGCTGCTGGACTGCAGGTCGACGACCCCGGCGGTGGCGGTGATGCTGGTGTTGGCGCCGGATCCGTTCACACAGTGGGCGGCCGTGAGCACTATCTGCTGGGTGTACAGCGCGCCGCCGCAGCCCATCGAGAGCCGGACCATGAACGGGAACTCGCCCTGCGCGGCGCGGGTGCCGCCGACGACGGGCGAGGGGGCGGCCTGTGCGGCCGAGACGGGCTGAAGACTGGCGACCGCGAGGGCGACGGCGCCGACGGCCGCGCATCTCTTGAGGGCCGTGAGGAGTCTCTTCAACGGGGTGCCCTTCTGTGGGGGTTGAGCTGCGGACGCATCCATCCGAAGCGCCAGAAATTGTCGTGCACATGTCATAGCGGACAGTAAAAGAACGCCCATTGACTGGCATGGGCAGGACAAATTCCGTCGCTGGATTATGAGAACGCTGTGAGCACCCGCACAAGGTGTCTGATCCGGCCACCCCTGTCCGGATCAGATCAGCCGACTCGTTGCCGACGAAGCCCGTCGGCCTGCCCGTAACGGGGGCGAGTCGACGGGCTCATAAGGCGTCACTACCCGCCCGAGGCAGCGCCCCCGGCGGACACACGCCGTCGCGACGGCTCAGGCGTTCCTGATCGCCGAGATGTCGAAGTTCAGCTTGATCTTGTCGGAGACCAGGACGCCGCCCGTCTCCAGCGCGGCGTTCCACGTCAGGCCCCACTCGGAGCGCAGGATCTCCGCCTTGCCCTCGAAGCCGACGCGCTCGTTGCCGAACGGGTCCTTCGCGGCGCCGTTGAACTCCAGGTCGATGCTGAGCGGCCGGGTGACGCCGAGGATCTCCAGGTCACCGGTGATGCGGTAGTCGTCGCCGCCCAGGGCCTCGGCCGAGGTGGAGCGGAAGGTCATGGCGGGGAACTCGTCGGTCTTGAAGAAGTCCGAGCTCTTGAGGTGCCCGTCGCGGTCCGCGGAGCCGGTGTCGATGCTGTCCATCGTGACGTCGATGGACGCTGTGGACGCGGACGGGTCGGCCCCGTCCAGGTGCAGCGAGCCGCTGAAGTCGAGGAACTTGCCCTTGACGTTCGTGACCATGGCGTGCCGGGCCACGAAGCCGATCGAGGAGTGGGCGGGGTCGATCGTGTAGTCGCCGGTCACCGCGGCCAGGTCCGGGCTCACAGCGGCGGTCGCCGCGGTGGTCGGGTCGGCGGAGTCCTTGCGGCCGAAGATGCTCATGAAGTGCTCCCGGGGAGAGGATGTTTAATGTTCAACGATGCCAACAGGGACGACGGTAGACCTATTCCGGACGCGCTTCAATGCCTTTCACCAAGTGTTGGCCCGCCGAGGCCGAGGTGGTAGACGAGGGGGTCATGACCCCCCAGCGCCGAGCATTAGAGGCCCTTGCCTCCGTGCGGCCCACTCGCAGAGACCTCCTGCTCACGGCCGCCCTCATGGCGACGACCGCCGCGGCCACCCCCGGCTCGCGCAGCGCGGGCGACCCGGCCGACGACCCCTTCACGGCCCTGCGCCGCCGCTGGCTCGACATCGCCCTCGGCACCGGTTACGACCCCGCCGCCGAGCCGTACGCCTCCCGCCTGGCCGAGACCGGCGTGCTCGCCCGCGGCTTCCGCGCCACCATGGCCCCGACCGCCACCTCCCTGTGGCCGGGCCAGCCCTACGACCCGCCCGCCGGCATCACCCAGAGCTACGGCCGCCTGTGGACCATGGCCCAGGCGTACATCCGCGAGGGCACCGGCTCGACCGGCGACGAAGGCCTGCTCGCCGACGTGGTCCGCGGCCTCGACCATCTCTCCGCCACCGTCTACAACCCGTCCACCACCCGCTACGGCAACTGGTGGGAATGGCAGATCGGCAGCCCCCGCCTGCTCATGGACATCACGGCCGCCCTGTACGACCACCTCACCGAGGACCGCAGGGAAGCCGCCTGCGCCGCGGTCGACCACTTCATCCCCGCCGCGCTGCTGACCGACTACTCCGGCACATCCACCGGCGCCAATCGGGTGGACCTGTGCCGGTCCGTCGCCCTGCGCGGCATCCTCGGCCGCGAGCCCGCCGCCATCGCCCGCGCCCGCGACGCGCTCTCGCCGGTCTTCCCGTACGTCACCCAGGGGGACGGCCTCTACGCGGACGGCTCGTTCGTGCAGCACACCTGGGTCGCCTACTCGGGAACCTACGGCCAGGTCATGCTCGAGGACTCGGCCGTCTCTTCGCGCTGCTGGCCGGCTCCGCGTGGGAGGTGACCGACCCCGCCCGGCAGATCGTCCTGGACAGCGTCGAGCACGCCTACGCCCCGCTGATCCACGACGGGTTGGTGATGGACGCCGTCAACGGCCGTGCCATCAGCCGGGGTCTCCTCAAAAGCGACGACCGGCACGTCATGCGCAGCGACCACTACCACGGGCAGGGCCTCATCGCCGCGATCGCCCTGCTCGCCGCCGGCGCGAGTGACGCGGAGCGCGATCGCTGGCACGCCCGCGTCAAGGGCTGGATCGAACGGGACACCGTGACACCGGTCCTGACGGCGCCTCAGTACGACGTGGCCGACCTGGCCCGACTGCACGCGGTGGTCGCCTCCCCGGTGCGGGCCGCCCCGGAACCCGTCGGCCACCGGCTCTTCGCCGCGATGGACCGGGCCGTGCACCGCCGCCCCGCCTTCACCGCGAGCATCGCCATGGCCAGCGACCGCATCGCGTACTACGAGTGCGGCAACGGCGAGAACCCGCGCGGCTGGCACACGGGCGCCGGCCTGCTCTCCTGGTGGCCGACCGGCCGGGGGCACCGAGCCGACCAGTTCACGGACTGGTACTGGCCCACCGTCGACTGGTACCGCCTGCCCGGCACCACCGTCTCCACCAAGCGGCTCCCCGACCGGGCCGGCGGCGAGTGGGGCGCGCCCAAGCCGGACGTCCGCTGGGTCGGCGGCACCACCGACGGCGAGTACGCGGCGATCGGCCAGCACCTGAAGGGGCTGGAGTCCACCCTCCAGGCCCGTAAGTCCTGGTTCTGCGTCGCCGACGCGGTGATCTGCCTCGGCGCGGGCATCACCTGCGCCGACGGCGTCCCGGTCGAGACGGTCGTCGACAACCGCAACCTGGGGGAGGGTGGCGACCCGTCCTTCGTGCGGGGGCACGGCTGGGCCCACCTGGAGGGCCACGGCGGCTGGGTGATCCGGCAGGGCAGCCTGCGGACGCTCCGGGAGGACCGCACCGGCGCCTGGTCCGACATCAACACCACCAGCGCGACCGAGCGCCGCACCCGCCGCTGGCAGACCCTCTGGCTTGAGCACGGCACCGACCCCACGGACGCCACGTACGTCTACGTCCTGCTCCCCGGAGCCTCGCGCCGAACGGTCGCCGCCCGCGCCGCCGACCGGCAGTGGCTGTCGGTCCTCGCCAACGACGCCGCCTGCCAGGCGGTCCACGTCCCCTCTCTGGCCCTCACCGCCGCCAACTTCTGGCGGTCCGGTACGGTCGGCGGGCTGACCGCTTCCGCCGGCGCGAGCGTGCTGCTCCGGCGCCGGGGCCGTACCGCCACCCTCTGCGTGAGCGAGCCGCCCCGTACCGGCGAACCCCTGGAGATCACCTGGGAGCACCCGGTGCGCGCGGTGACCCGGACGGACGACACGGTCGAGGTGCTGTCGGCGGGGGGCCGACTGGACCTGAGAATCACTCCGGGGAGGGCATCTGCCACCCATGTATGTGAGGTGGCTCTCAGCTGACGACTTTGTACGACCCCTACAAGGGGAACGCCCCCTGAGCAGTCCGAAGGCATGTAGGCCGCCACGGTTCTGTTCAGTGGTACCAGGAAAACGGTCCGGAGACTGTTCGGAGTCAACGGCGAGCTTTTCACCGTCCGCTTCGTATGGTCGCTACATGACCGTTTTGGATGAGGCGCCGGGTGAGACGACGGGTGAGCCGACTGACGCGCGGGGACGGGTGGCCGAGCTGCACGAGATCCGTGCGCAGGCGCTGGCCGGCCCGAGCGAGAAGGCCACCGAGGCGCAGCACGCCAAGGGCAAGCTGACCGCACGGGAACGCATCGAGCTGTTGGTGGATCCGGGATCCTTCCGGGAGGTCGAGCAGCTGCGCCGGCACCGGGCGACCGGGTTCGGCCTGGAGGCCAAGAAGCCGTACACGGACGGCGTCATCACCGGCTGGGGCACGGTGGAGGGCCGTACGGTCTTCGTCTACGCCCATGACTTCCGCATCTTCGGCGGCGCGCTGGGCGAGGCCCACGCCACGAAGATCCACAAGATCATGGACATGGCCATCGCGGCCGGTGCTCCGCTGGTGTCCCTGAACGACGGGGCGGGCGCCCGTATCCAGGAGGGTGTCTCGGCTCTCGCCGGTTACGGCGGCATCTTCCAGCGCAACACCAAGGCGTCCGGCGTCATCCCGCAGATCAGCGTGATGCTCGGCCCGTGTGCGGGTGGCGCGGCCTACAGCCCGGCCCTGACGGACTTCGTGTTCATGGTCCGCGAGACCTCGCAGATGTTCATCACCGGCCCGGACGTCGTCAAGGCGGTCACCGGCGAGGAGATCACCCAGAACGGCCTCGGCGGCGCGGACGTGCACGCCGAGACCAGCGGTGTCTGCCACTTCGCCTACGACGACGAGGAGACCTGCCTCGCCGAGGTGCGCTACCTCCTGTCGATGCTCCCGCAGAACAACCGCGAGAACCCGCCGCGGGTGGAGCCCTCGGACGCCTCGGACCGGCGCTCCGACCTCCTCCTCGACCTGGTCCCGGCGGACGGCAACCGTCCGTACGACATGACCAAGGTCATCGAGGAGATCGTCGACGACGGCGACTACCTGGAGGTCCACGAGCGCTGGGCCCGCAACATCATCTGCGCGCTGGCCCGCCTGGACGGTCAGGTGGTCGGCATCGTGGCCAACCAGCCGTCGTCGCTGGCCGGTGTCCTGGACATCGAAGCGTCGGAAAAAGCTGCACGCTTTGTCCAGATGTGTGACGCTTTCAATATCCCGATCGTGACGTTCCTGGACGTCCCCGGGTTCCTTCCGGGTGTCGACCAGGAGCACGGCGGAATCATCCGCCACGGCGCGAAGCTGCTGTACGCCTACTGCAACGCCACCGTCCCGAGGATCTCGCTGATCCTGCGCAAGGCCTACGGGGGTGCTTACATCGTCATGGACAGCCAGTCCATCGGCGCTGACCTCACCTACGCCTGGCCGACCAACGAGATCGCCGTCATGGGCGCCGAGGGCGCGGCCAACGTCATCTTCCGCCGGCAGATCGCCGACGCGGAGGACCCCGAGGCCATGCGGGCCCGCATGGTCAAGGAGTACAAGTCCGAGCTGATGCACCCCTACTACGCGGCCGAGCGAGGCCTGGTCGACGACGTCATCGACCCGGCGGAGACCCGCGAGATCCTGATCCAGTCCCTGGCGATGCTGCACACCAAGCACGCCGACCTGCCGTCCCGCAAGCACGGCAACCCCCCGCAGTAACCCAGCGGATCCTTCGCGGTACCGCCGCGGAAACCTCTCTCACGGAGACTGAGCCCATGAGCACCCCTGACATTCGTGTCGAGAAGGGCCACGCCGAGCCCGAGGAAGTCGCCGCCATCACGGCCATCCTCCTGGCCCGCGCCGCCGCCCAGCCGTCCGAGGCTCCGGCCCACCGCGGCCGCCGCAAGGCCGGCTGGCGCCGCCTGGAGCGCGAGCCCGGCTTCCGCGCACCGCACAGCTGGCGCTGAGCCAAGAGACACGACTGAGGGCCCCTCTCGAAAGAGGGGCCCTCAGTCGTGCCTTCTGGGGGCGCGGGGAACTGCGCGACCGGCCACCGACTGCCCGCAGACGGCTTACGGCCATCCGAGGCAGCCCAGTGGCCGCACGGCCCGCTACCGCAGGCGAGCCATCAACGCGTGCTCCACGAGAGTGATGAGCGCCGACTTTGCGTCCGCACGATGCCGCGCGTCCGTCGTGATGATCGGGGTGTCGGGACCGATCTGCAGAGCCTCGCGGACCTCGTCCGGGTTGTACGGCTGGTTGCCGTCGAACCCGTTCAGGGCGATCACGAAGGGAAGACCCGAGTTCTCGAAGTAGTCGACGGCCGGGAAGCAGTCCGCAAGGCGCCTCGTGTCCACGAGGACGATCGCGCCGATGGCGCCGCGCACCAGGTCGTCCCACATGAACCAGAAGCGGTCCTGGCCCGGCGTACCGAACAGGTACAGGATCAGGTCCTGGTCGAGGGTGATACGGCCGAAGTCCATGGCGACCGTGGTGGTCGTCTTGTCCCCGGTGTGGGTGAGGTCGTCGATGCCCGCGCTGGCGGACGTCATGACGGCCTCGGTGCGCAGCGGGTTGATCTCCGAGACGGCGCCGACGAACGTGGTCTTGCCCACGCCGAAGCCGCCCGCCACCACGATCTTCGCGGACGTGGTGGAGCGGGAAGGCCCTCCGCTAGAGCTTGCGAAGTCCACTGAGCACCCTTTCGAGCAGTGTCACGTCTGGCTGGCCGCCGGCGTTCTCGTCGCCGCCGGGCTGATGGATGGCGACCAGGCCCGCCTCCGCCAAGTCGGCGACGAGGATCCTGGCCACGCCGAGAGGGATCGTCAGGAGGGCCGAGATCTCGGCCACCGACTTGATCTCACGGCAGAGGTTGCAGATCCGCTGATGCTCGGGCAACTGGCCCTGCATCTGGTGCGGCTGCGCGGTGGTGTGCACCAGTGCCTCGATGGCGAGCTGGTAGCGCGGGCGGGTCCGGCCGCCGGTCATGGCGTACGGACGCACCAGGGGGTTGCTGGCGCCTCCCGCGGGTGAAGGCTCAGGGGTGCGTCGGTGCGGCTGCACGGGCTGGATGCGCGGGGCCGACGGCTGGTCGTACGGCGACGGCCCGGGACCCTGGGGGTTCTGGGGAGCGTACGGCTGCTGACTCCGGTGGCTCGGAGTGGAGGGGAAGTTGTAACGGTTCGGGTTCTGGGAACCGTCGTTCTGACCCTGGCCAGGGCCGTACGACCAGTTACCCGAAGGTGAACCGCCTGGGGGTGTTGCCACTTTCTCTCCTCCTCCGACTGTGCCGGGCACCCATCACCATGGAGCCGCGTCTCGAAACCTTATGGCCTCAGGACGCCAAAACGCACCGTCTGTCTGTTAGTTGAGCAAGCTCCCTTGGAGCTCCGCACGCAGATCGGGCGTCAGGACCGTGCCGGCACGGTCCACCAGGAGCGCCATCTCGTAGCCGATGAGACCGATGTCCGCCTCCGGATGCGCGAGAACGGCGAGCGAGGAACCGTCGGAAACGGACATGATGAAGAGGAAGCCCCGCTCCATCTCCACAACTGTCTGGTTCACGTGGCCGCCCTCGAAGATGCGGGAGGCGCCTGCCGTCAGAGACGTCAGACCGGACGCGACGGCCGCGAGCTGGTCGGCTCGGTCGCGGGGAAAGCCTTCGGACATCGCCAGAAGGAGTCCGTCGGCGGAGACCACCACCGTGTGGGACACCCCAGGGGTGTTGTCCACGAAGTTGGTGATCAACCAGTTCAGGTTCTGTGCCGCCTGGCTCATCGGGCTCACACTAACGCTCCTGGTTGTAGGTGCTGTCAGGACCACCGTGTTGATTCCCAGTGGCCTGGCCGTTCGTTTCGCTTGCGTTGCGTCCCCGCTGGACCCCACGGCGCAGGTTGCTCAACCTGCCCCGGACGTCCTCGGGGGCGCGGGAGACCTGTGGGCCCCCCTGCGGGGTGGACTCGGCGGCTCCCTCGACCAGGTTGGCCTTGGGCACCCGCCGCGGCAGACCGGAGGAGGTCACCCCGCCCGCCTTGGGCTTCCGGAGCTGCGAGGCCTGCTGCCAGCGCGCGTCGTTCGCCGAGCGCCAGGATTCGGTGCCGTTGCTCTCCGGTGTGGAAGTCGACGGCTCCTGGGTCGTGTGCCGCGTACCGGCCGAGCCGTTCGCGCCACTCGTGGGGGAACCACGGCGGGGAAGCCCGGCATCGGTCAGCTCGTGGGCGACGGAGGAGGTCGGTCCCGGACGTTCGAAGCCTACGCGGTCCAGCTCACTCGCGTCACCGGCCTGCGCAGATTCCGCTTCCGGAGCGTACTGGTCAGGGTATCCGTTGCGATAGCCGGTCTGCTGCGGCCAGTCGTCCTGGTAGGACTGCTCCTCGAAGGCGGAGAACGACTCCGGCGCGGCGGCGCGGCCCTGCCCGGACTCCTCCTGGACCGGCTCCGGATACGTGGGCTCCGGGTAGCCGCCGTTCGTGGAGAAGGCGTCGTGCTGCAGCGGACCTCCGCCCGGCGCGTAGTACGACTCATCGTACGACGGCTGCTGCGGCTCCTCGTACGAGCGCTGCTGCTCCTCGTACGGCGCCTGACGAGGCTCTTCGTACGTCGGCTGGCGCGGCTCGTCGTAGGACGGCTGGCGAGGCTCCTCGTACGCCGGCTGACGGTCGTACGAGGCGGGCTGCTCGGGGAAGCCGCCCGGGGCGTTGTCGTAGCCCGGCCGGGCGTCGAACGCCTCCGGGTACGACGGTGTCTCGGGGGCGTCGTCGTGTGACTGGGCCTCCAGAGCCGCCCGGCGTTCCTCACGCATCAGTGAGCGGCCCACCGGGTCCAGCTCCCGGATGTCGTCCGGGACCTCCGGGTAGCGGCTGTCGTCGAAGCCGAGCTCCGCGGCCGTGCGCATCGGCAGGCCGTTGTTGAAGTCCTCGCCCTGGTAGCTCTGCTCCGGGATGATCTGCGAGACCGTGAACTCGTCGCGCGGCTGCTGCTGCTCGCCGCCACCGCCGTGGGTGATCGCGTCGGGCAGCATGACCAGCGAGGTCGTGCCGGCCTGCTCGCCGGAGGGACGCAGCTGGACGCGGATGCCGTGCCGGTCGGACAGCCGGCCGACCACGAACAGGCCCATGCGCTGCGAGATCGCGGCGTCCACGGTCGGCGGGTTGGCCAGCTTGTGGTTGATGTCCGCGAAGTCCTCGGCGGTGAGGCCGATGCCCTTGTCGTGGATCTCGATCATGATCCGGCCGTCCGGGAGACGGGTGGCGGTCACACGGACCTTGGTCTGCGGGGAGGAGAACGTCGTGGCGTTCTCCAGCAGCTCGGCGAGCAGGTGCACGAGGTCGGTGACCGCGCGGCCGTGGATCTCGGCCTCCGGGACGCCGGACAGCTCGATGCGCTCGTACTGCTCCACCTCGGAGGAGGCGGCGCGCAGTACGTCGACCAGCGGGACCGGCTGGTCCCAGCGACGGCCGGGCTCCTCGCCGGCGAGGACCAGGAGGTTCTCGCCGTTGCGGCGCATACGGGTCGCGAGGTGGTCCAGCTTGAAGAGGTTCTCCAACTGGTCCGGGTCGGCCTCGTTGTTCTCCAGGTCGGTGATCAGGGTCAGCTGGCCCTCGATCAGCGACTGGTTGCGGCGCGAGAGGTTGGTGAAGATCGCGTTGATGTTGCCCCGCAGCAGAGCCTGCTCGGCGGCGAGCCGGACGGCCTCACGGTGGACCTGGTCGAAGGCCCGGGCGACCTCGCCGATCTCGTCCCTGGTGGTGATCGGGATCGGCTGCACACGGGTGTCGACGCGGCCGGGATCGGTGCGCGAGAGCTGGTCGACCAGCATCGGCAGCCGCTGCTCGGCGATGCCGAAGGCGGCGTTGCGCAGCTGGCGCATCGCGCGACTCATCTGGCGGGCCACCATGCCGGCCAGGATGAACGCGGCGAGCAGGGCGACCACGACCGCGGCACCGGTGATGAAGGCGTCCTGACGGGCGTTGTCGGAGATGTCGGCGGCCTCGTTCACCGCCGTGTCCGCGAGGTCCGCCTCGATCTGCCGGTACGCGTTGAACTTGAGGGTGGTGACCGCCCACCAGTTGGGCGCGCTGATGCCCTGCGTGGCCAGTGTCTGACGCGCGGCCGGGTCCGTGGTCTGCAGCGCGGACATGGCCGCGATCATGGTGTTCGGGTTGGACGGCGGCGGCACGTAGTCCGGGTTCTTGGCCTTGGCCTCCTTGGCCATCGCCGCGCCGTCGGCCTGGACCTGCTTGGTGGCCGCGTCCAGCTTGGCGATGTCCTGCTCGGTACCGCCGCCCTGGTACTCCTGGACGGCGATGCCCTCCAGGTAGGCGTACGAGGTCAGGGCGACGCGCTGCTTGGCCAGGCTGCTGGCGCTGGTGCCGGGCTTGATCAGCAGGTGCATGCCGATGGAGCGCTCCAGGGAGAGCGCGCCCTTGGTGAGCGAGATGGCGTAGACCGTACGGCCGTAGCTGGTGATGTTTCCGGTGCCCAGACCGAGCTCGTTGGAGAACTCGAGCAGCCTGTGCTCGATCTCGACGTAGCCCTCTTCGGTCTGCACGCCGTCGAGCTTGTTGGTGTACGCCGCCGCGCGGAGCTTCTGCAGGTCCGGTTCCACGTCGCGGAAGCGGTCCAGGCGACGAACCAGGTTCGGCCGGTTCGGCATGCTCTTGGCCGCCTCGTCGAAGGCGTCCGCGGCTTGGTCGGTGCGCTTGCGGGCCTCGACGACCGTCTTGTCGTTCTGACCCTTGCCCTGGAGCAGGGGAGCGGCGGTGATGTCCCGCTCGACGAGCATCTCGTTGCTGTAGGTCAGCGCGGCCCGCACCAGACGCGCGGTGTTCTCCGCGTCCTCGGCCTCCTGCCAGGTGTCGATCGAGCTCTTCACCTGGAAGCCGCCCATGACGAGGCCGACCACCACGGGTATGAGCAGGATCGCGTTCAGCCGGGTCGGTACCCGCCAGTTGCGCGGGGAGAAACGGCCGCCGCTCGGAGCGGGGGGCGCCGTTGGTTCCGATCCGGGTACGGGGGCGGGCGCCGCTCCGCGCGGCGGCGGGGTGAAGTTGCCCCGGGCCGACGGCTCGGGACCGTTCTTGCTTCGCCTCACTCGACCAACAACCTTCCGGCGGTCGGCACCAACGCTGTGCCGCAGTGTCTCAGAGCCCGGTACGCCTCGACGGTGAGTACGTCTTTGACTATTGGGCAGTTCAGGCATTCCAGCACGTCGCCCTACGCAGCTCCAAACAGTGGAAAGGATGGAATCGACGTGATGTAAGCCCCAGATAAAACGGTCATAAAGAGCGAGCCCCGTCAAAAGACGGGGCCTTCGTGCGCGCAGCGAGACCAGTTGACCGCGATGCGTGGCCGTACCACCGGATTCCTCTGCCGAAACGTTATGAACGTCGGGGCCGACCGTGTCAAAGGACACAGCCGGCTCCGCGACATCTACGACAACTGCCGTATGGCACCGACGTTTTGGGTGCTGTCCGGTTCGCCGCCCCGGGGCTGCCCCGCCGTTACCGCAGGCGGGCCATCAGAGCGTGCTCCACCAGCGTGATCAGGGCACCCTTGGCGTCGGAGCGGTGCCTGGCGTCGGTGGTGATGATCGGGGTGTCGGGGCCGATCTGCAGGGCCTCGCGCACCTCCTCCGGCTGGTAGGGCTGGTGCCCCTCGAAGCCGTTGAGCGCGACGACGAACGGCAGCCCACTGTTCTCGAAGTAGTCGACCGCGGGGAAGCAGTCGGCGAGACGGCGGGTGTCCACGAGGACGATCGCGCCGATGGCGCCGCGCACCAGGTCGTCCCACATGAACCAGAAGCGGTCCTGGCCCGGCGTACCGAACAGGTACAGGATCAGGTCCTGGTCGAGGGTGATACGGCCGAAGTCCATGGCGACCGTGGTGGTCGTCTTGCCTCCGGTGTGGGTGAGGTCGTCGATGCCCGCGCTGGCGGACGTCATGACGGCCTCGGTGCGCAGCGGGTTGATCTCGGAGACGGCGCCGACGAACGTGGTCTTGCCCACGCCGAAGCCGCCCGCCACCACGATCTTCGCGGAGGTGGTCGTCCGGCCTCCGTCAGAGCTTGCGAAGTCCACTGAGCACCCTTTCAAGCAGTGTCACGTCCGGAGCACCGGTGCTCTCGTCGCCACCCGGCTGGTGAATGGCGACGAGTCCGGCCTCCGCGAGGTCCGCGACAAGAATCCGGGCCACGCCCAGGGGCATGGCCAGCAACGCCGAGACCTCGGCCACCGACTTCACCTCTCGGCACAGGTGGCAGATCCGCTGGTGCTCAGGGAGCAGCCCCATGAGCGCCGCCGGGTCGGCCGTGGTGCTGATGAGGGCCTCGATGGCGAGCTGGTAACGCGGCCGGGTCCTACCGCCGGTCATCGCGTACGGGCGTACCAGTGGCTGGTCGCCCTCATCCTCGTACGGCTCCGCGTACGGATCATGAGAAGCGGTGGGCGGGGTCATGAGTCCTCCGGGCGGGACAGCAAGTCGTAAGCCGAGCCGTCTGACGTGGCCGGTGGGGGGAGTGTGGCGGCCGGACGGTGATTTGGTGAGGCGGGTGGATCCGGGACGGATCAGTGGAGCAGACTTCCTTGGAGTTCGGCGCGCAGGTCGGGCGTGAGCACGGCGCCCGCGCGGTCGACCAGCAGCGCCATCTCGTAGCCGACCAGGCCGATGTCGCAGTCGGGGTGGGCGAGCACGGCCAGGGACGAGCCGTCCGAGATGGACATCAGGAACAGGAATCCCCGCTCCATCTCGACCACCGTCTGAGCGACTTCGCCGCCCTCGAAGATCCGGGAGGCGCCGGCCGTGAGCGAGGTGAGTCCGGACGCGACCGCCGCCAGCTGGTCGGCTCGGTCGCGCGGGAAGCCCTCGGACATTGCGAGCAGGAGGCCGTCGGCGGACACGACGACGGTGTGGGACACCCCGGGGGTGTTGTCCACGAAGTTGGTGATCAACCAGTTGAGGTTCTGTGCCGCCTGGCTCATCGGGCTCAACTAACGCTCCTGCTGGTGAGTGGGGCTCGGGAAGCTGCCGGTCTGGCCGGAACCGGCCTGTCGACCTTGCGCGATGCCCCGACGGAGATTGGTCAGCCGGCCGCGTACGTCGTCAGGCGAACGCGAGACCTGCGGACCGGGTTGGTGCTGTTGCTGCTGAGCCGTGCCTGGTACGAGGTTCGCTCGGGGCACCCGGCGCGGCAGACCGGAGGTGGTGACGCCGCCCGCGGCCGGCTGCCGTACGCGCTCTGCCTGCCGGACGAGATCGTCGTTCGGCGAGCTGCGCCAGGAGCTGGCGACGGGACGTTGGGGGGCAGGCGGGGTGGCCTGCGGCTGCTGTTGCGGGGCCGCCGGGACGGGATCCGTCGCGCTGTTGCCCTGCTGAGCGTTCTGCTGCCCGTGGAACCAGTTGGTCTCGAGCGTGTCGTACAGCGGCGTACGACCGTCACCGGGACCGGCGGCGGGCGGCAGCTCCCAGGCCTCGGGCCGTCGACCTTCTTCGGGCCGCTGCTGCGGACGCTGCGGGGCAGGCGGGCGCGGCGCGCCGAAGTCGGTGCCGCGGCCGTTGGTCTGAGGCCGCTCGAACTGGCCCGTCGACGACGAGGTGTTCGACGGGTTCTGGCCGCCCGGCAGGGAGTGCTGACCCGTGGAGCCGCCGTCGAAGCCGGGCTGGGTGAACTGGCCGCCGGTGCCGTTGTCGTAGCCCTGCGGGGGCGTGAACTGGCCCGTGGCCGACGGGGACGAGGAGGCCGCCGGGGTGTTCCGGCCGCTCGGGGCGCCCGGAGTGCTCGGGGCGCTGAAGATGTCCGAGCGGACGAACGGGCCGTCGGTGATCTGCTCGGACCGGCCGTTCTGGTTGTTCTGTCCGCCCTCGCCGGTCCCCGGGCGGGGGAACTGCCCGGTGCTCTGCGGGGCACCGGGCGCCGACGCGTCGAAGTCCGGGCGGGCGAACTCGGAGGTGGACGCGGGACCCTGACGGCCGTCGAGCTGCGGGATGGCCGGCATCTCGGTGGTCGCGCCCGGACCCTGCCGGTCGTCGATCCGCGGCATCCGGGAGGTCTGCGACGAGTCCTGCTCGTCGTGGCCGCGCGGGGCCATCGGTGTCTCGTGGGGCGGGATCAGGGCGCGGTACTCGGGGGTCACCACCGGCTGGGCGAAACCCGCCTTCGAGAAGTGCCAGTCCTTGATCC
>NZ_JBEXRA010000078.1:0-31435 GCF_040612855.1 Streptomyces sp. NPDC006332 | reverse complement strand
GCCCGGTTACATTTCGAACCCGGAAGCTAAGCCTTACAGCGCCGATGGTACTGCAGGGGGGACCCTGTGGGAGAGTAGGACGCCGCCGAACAATTTTTGGGAAAACCCCCGTGCCTTGGGCACGGGGGTTTTCTGCGTTTCAGGGCCTTTCACGACGGACCTAGTTCAGGATGGATTCACCAGTCTTGTGTCGTAGGCCAGAATGACCGCCTGGATACGGTCCCGGGAACCAGTCTTCGAGAGAACGCGGCCCACGTGGGTCTTCACCGTCGATTCGGCCAGGTGGAGCCGAGCGGCTATCTCGGTGTTCGTCCAGCCCATGCCGATGACGGTGAGGATCTCGCGCTCGCGGTCCGTGAGGGCTGACAGGCGGGGGTCCGGCTCTTGCGAGGCGTCGGTGTGGGGATCCAGCAGCGGGAGGTGCTGGGCGTAGGCGTCCAGGAGACGGCGGGTCAGGCTGGGGGCGACCACCGCGTCGCCGGTCGCCACCGAGCGGATGCCGGAGAGAAGATCCTCCGGCTGGGCATCCTTCACCAGGAAGCCGGAAGCGCCGGCGCGGAGTCCCGCGTACGCGTACTCGTCCAGGTCGAACGTCGTGAGGATCAGGACGCGGGTGCGGTCGCCGACCGCGGTGATGCGGCGGGTGGCCTCGATGCCGTCCAGGCCGGGCATGCGGACGTCCATCAGGACGACATCGGGGTGGAGCTCGGCGGCCAGACGGACCGCCTCACTGCCGTTCGTCGCCTCGGACAGCACCGTCATGTCGTCCTGGCTCTCCAGCAGCATGCGGAAGCCGAGGCGTTGGAGGGGCTGGTCGTCGGCGATGAGGACCGTGGTCACTGCGGGGATTCCTCCGGGAGGTGAAGGTGGACTCGCCAGCCCCGGTCGGGGGGTTGGCGGGGGCCGGCCTCAAGTGTGCCGTCGTACAGGGCCGTTCGCTCGCGCATGCCGGGAAGGCCGCGGCCGGTGGTGCCGTTCGGGGCGCCGCCTCGGCCGGTGTCGGTGACCGTGACGGTGACGGCGCCTTGGTCCTCGTAGGACAGCCTGATGTGGGACGTCGCCTCCGGGCCGGCGTGTTTCAGGGTGTTGGTGAGGGCTTCCTGGATGACTCGGTAGACGGTGAGCTGGCGGCCCGGGGGAAGGGTCGGTGTGCCGTGGACGGTGGTGTGGACGGGCAGGCCGGCGGAGCGTACGCCGGCTATGAGGTGGTCGAGGTCGGTCAGAGTGGGTTGCGGGGCGAGCTCCGGGGCGGCGGGGCCCTTGTTCTTGTCGTGCTCGTCGCGCAGGACGTCCAGGAGGCGACGGAGTTCCGTCAGGGCTTGGCGGCTGGTGGAGGAGATGGCGTTCAGGGCCTCGGCGGCGCGTTCGGGGGTCTTGGTCGCGGCGTAGCGGCCGCCGTCGGCGAGGCCGGTGATGACGGAGAGGTTGTGGCCGATGATGTCGTGCATCTCGCGGGCGATGCGGGCGCGTTCGGCGGCGGCTGCGAGGCGGGCCTGCTGGTCGCGTTCGATCTCCAGGCGTCGGGCGCGGTCCTCCAGGGCCTCGGTGTAGTTGCGGCGGGTGCGGACCGTGATGCCGATCGCCGCCGCCACGATGATCGACATCAGCATGGGGACGATGTGCTCGTCCGGGCTTTCGCGGGGGTGGCGAAGGGTCGTCACGGTCTCGGTCGTGAGGATCAGGGCCGTCGTCCACCACAGGGTGCGCGCGGGGCGGCGCAGGGCGAGGTGGAAGACGACGAGCAGTTGGAGCATGAAGACCTGGAGGGCCGCTCCGGTCCAGGCGTTGACCAGCGCGAACGGGGCCATCGTGAGGAGCGTGGCCCTGGGGTGGGCGCGGCGCTGGAGGAGGGGGAGGGAGAGGCCCAGGCTCAGGGTGAGGAGCAGCCAGCCGGGAGTGTCGGGATTGCGGGTGACGCTGCGCCAGCCGCCGCCCACGTAGTCGATCAGGGCCGCCGTTACCCAGAAGCCGGTGAGGAGCAGGTCCCAGACGAGGGGGTGGCGCCGGTCGAAGACGCGGACGCGCCGGCTGGAGCGTTGGACGTACTCGGTGAGGGGTTCCGCCGTGCGGTCCTGAGTCCCCGGGCTCTGCGTCGCCTGTTCTTCCGCCACGAGGTCCATGGTGAGGGGTGCGGTCGCCGTCGGCGCAGGTCCCGGGTCGTATATGCGGTGAGCGGCGTAGTACCGAGGTACTAGCGTGGGACGTATGAGTAGCTACGTGATCCGGTCCGTGCGTGCTGATGAGTGGCCCGCCGCCAAGGAGTTGAGGCTTGCGGCGCTGCGGGATCCGGTCGCGCACCTCGCCTTCCTGGACACCTACGAGGAGGCGGCTGCCAGGCCGGACACCTTCTGGAAGGAGCGGACGGCCGGTGGCGCCGAGGGGGCGCTCGGGACGCAGCAGATCATCGCCGAGGACCCGGACGGGCACTGGGTGGGGACGCTGACGGTGCTGCTGGAGGAGCCCGGGACGACGGACTGGGCCGGGTTTCCGGTGGAGTTGCTGCAGGGGCACATCGTCGGTGTGTTCGTGCGTCCCGAGGAGCGGGGGAGCGGGCTGACCGAGGTGCTGTTCGACGCCGGCCTGGAGTGGGCGTGGGGGCGGGGAGCTGAGCGGGTGCGGCTCATCGTGCACGAGGAGAACGGGCGGGCGCAGCGGTTCTACCGTCGGGTGGGATTCGTGCCGACCGGGCGTACCGTGCCGTTGCCGACGGCGCCGGGGGAGACCGAGTTGGAGTTCGTGCTGGAGCGGGGCCGGGACTGACGCGTGCGGCGCGTGATCGACGGGGCTATGCCGGGAAGTCGGCGTTCGGCCAGCGTGTACGGGCCTGTTCGCGGGAGCGGAGCAGGGCCAGGGTCGGCAGACCCCGGTTCGCTCCGGTGGCCAGCAGGTCCGGGAGTTGGGGAAGCGGGGCCACGGCGGCGACGTCGTCCAGGACGAGGGTGAGTGGTGGGTCGAGGCGACCGGAGGATGACCGTTCGGCCATGTGCCGGCCGCGCTCGACCACGCTTGAGGTGAGGGCCGTGAGGAGTGGCATCGCGCCCGGGTTGGTCCGGGGGTCCTCGATGGATTCACCCACCACGTAAAGCGTGCCCCCTTCGTCCACGAAGGAATCCAGGGCGAGGGCATCACTTCGGTTGGGAGTGCAGGCCTCGCGGATGTTGACCGTGGTGAGGGCCGAGAGGGCTCGGGCGGTCAACTCCTGGGCGATGTCGCGGCGTTCGGGGTGGGCGGTGAGGGCGGCCTCGAGTTCGCCCGCGGAGCCGGAGGCCGCCTTGGGGTTGGTACGGAGGGTTCGTACGGCGTCCTGGACTTGCAGGCCCTGGGACCAGCGGTGGACGTGGCGGATCGTGCGGCCGTCGATCGCGGCGGCGTGCAGGTAGCTGCGCAGCAGCGTCTCGGCCACGTCGGTGACGGCCTGGTCGATTTTCGCGGTGGGGCGGATGGGGGCGAGGAGCGCGGTGGCCGTGGCTGCCGCGGTTTGCTTGTTCTCGCAGCCGGCCGTGGGGGACCAGTGGAGGCGGGCCGGGGTGTCGCAGAGGTGGGCGGGGTCGTAGACGTGGACCGGGCCGAGTTTGGCGCGGGCGTCCTTGGTGTCCTGCCACAGGGCCGGGTTCGAGGTGACGATGAGGGCAGGGCCCTCCGCGTCGCGTACGGCCTGGGTCGCGGTGGTGTGGCGGGTCACCGGGGGGCCGTAGTGGACCGTGGCTTCGGTGCGGGGGGTTTCCCACGCGCCTGGATGGTCGCTGGTGGCCAGGGGGGCGAGGGGCTGAGCCGCGAAGGGTTGGGGTGCCAGCGGCTGGGTGGGCGCGGGCGCGTTCGTCGCGGTGAGGGGGGCCGTGGGGGTCAGCGGGGCCGCGGGATGGGCGGTGGAGGGCTGCGTGTGGTGTGGCGGGTGGGTGGGCTCCGTCGCCGCCTGTGTGGGGAGTTGCTCCAGCGGTTGCTGGTAGGGGGTGGCGGTGCCGGGATGGAGCGGCTCGGGCGTCGGCCGCTGGGCCGGGACGTCGTAGGCGGTGGTGCCCGGCGTCGGCGCCGCGTGTGGGTCCGCTGTCCGCTTCCTCATCCGGACCGCTTTCCAGCGGGCCACGGTGCCCAGGACGAACACCGTCAGGACGACCAGGATCATCAGCTGGCCGATGAACAGGCCCCAGAAGAGGCCGTAGCCGGAGACGTCGGCGGGGTCGGCGGTGGGCCAGGCGCCGGGGATGTCGTGAGGGCGGGCGATCAGGTGACGCATCGCCAGGGGGGTGCGGGTGAAGGTGACACCGGTGGGCCAGGCGCCGTGCGCGAACAGGCCCGCCAGGCCGGTGGCCGTCCAGATCAGGACGGTCATGCCGAGGATGAAGGCGAGGATGCCGACCAGCATGCCGTCGGGCATGCCTCCCTGGCCGTCCGGTCGGCGGTAGCGCTCGTCACCCGGTCTCATGGTTCCCCGCTCCCCGCTCCCCGCTCGTGCTTCGCCCTACGCCACCGTCGACTCGGAGTCACCGAGGTGCTGTTCCACGAACGCCGCCGCGCGTTCCTCCGCCTCCACCTCGGCCGCGCGCAGGGCGTCGTCCACCAGCCGGTGCTCGGCGGACGACTCGGTCATGGCGCGGTCGGTGAAGACGAGGGGGCGTTCCGTCTCGGTGACCAGGTGTTTGACGACCTGGACGTTGCCGTTGACGTCCCACACGGCGATGCCGGGCGTGAGGGACGGGATGATCTCCACCGCCCAGCGGGGCAGGCCCAGCACCCGGCCCGTCGCCCTCGCCTCGTCGGCTTTCTGGGCGTAGATGGTCCGGGTGGACGCCATCTTCAGGATCGCGGCGGCTTCCTTCGCCGCCGCGCCGTCCACGACGTCGGACAGGTGGTGGACGACCGCGACGAACGACAGGCCGAGGCGGCGGCCGAACTTCAGCAGCCGTTGGAAGAGCTGGGCCACGAAGGGGCTGTTGATGATGTGCCAGGCCTCCTCGACCAGGAAGATGCGCTTCTTCCGGTCGGGGCGGATCCAGGTGTGCTCCAGCCACACGCCGACGATCGCCATCAGGATCGGCATCGCGATGGAGTTGCGGTCGATGTGGGACAGGTCGAAGACGATGAGGGGCGCGTCGAGGTCGATGCCGACGGTCGTGGGGCCGTCGAACATGCCGCGCAGGTCACCGTCGACCAGGCGGTCGAGGACCAGCGCGACGTCCAGGCCCCATGCCCGGACGTCCTCTATGTCGACGTTCATCGCCTCGGCCGACTCCGGCTCGGGGTGCCGTAGCTGCTCGACGATGTCGGTGAGGACGGGCTGGCGTTCGACGATCGTCTCGTTGACGTAGGCGTGGGCGACCTTCAGCGCGAAGCCCGACCGCTCGTCCAGGCCGTGCCCCATCGCGACCTCGATGATGGTGCGCAGCAGCGCCAGCTGTCCCGTGGTGGTGATCGCGGGGTCCAGCGGGTTGAGGCGGATTCCGTGGTCCAGGGCCGCCATCGGGTCGAGCCGGATGGGGGTTATCCCCAGCTCCTGCGCGACGAGGTTCCATTCGCCGACGCCGTCCTCGCCCTGTGCGTCCAGGACGACGACCTGGCGGTCGCGGAAGCGCAGTTGGCGCAGGACGTACGTCTTCTCCAGGGCCGACTTGCCGTTGCCGGACTCGCCGAGGACCAGCCAGTGCGGTGCCGGGAGCTGCTGGCCGTACAGCTGGAAGGGGTCGTAGATGTACCCCTTCCCGGAGTAGACCTCGCGGCCGATGATGACGCCGGAGTCGCCGAGGCCGGGGGCGGCGGTCGGGAGGTAGACGGCCTGGGCCTGGCCGGTGGAGGTGCGGACCGGCAGGCGGGTCGTCTCGACCTTCCCGAAGAGGAAGGACGTGAAGGCGTCGGTGAGGATGGACATCGGATCCCGCATGCGGCGGCCCCTACCTTCGAATGCCGGTGGCGAACGGAAGTGTGTTCACGAAGGCGCGATGGTGCTCGCGGTCGCACCACTCCAGTTTCAGGTACGACTTTCCGGCCGAGGCCCTGATGGTCCGCTTGTCGCGGGCCAGGGCCTCGGGGGTGCGGGAGGAGACCGTGATGTAGCCGACCAGGTTGACGCCGGCTGCGCCGCTGGCGAGGTCCTCTCCGCGCTGGTCGAGGCGGTTGTGGGAGGCGACGTCGCGGGGGTCGACGGTCCGGTTCATCTTGGCGGCGCGGGACGCCTCGGCCTCGTCGTTGGTCTTCTCGGTGAGCATCCGTTCGATGGCGACCTCGGTGGGTTCGAGGTCCATGGTGACGGCGACCGTGCGGATGACGTCGGGGGTGTGGACCAGGAGGGGCGCCAGGAAGTTGACGCCCACCGGGGTCATCGGCCATTCCTTCACCCAGGCCGTGGCGTGGCACCAGGGGGCGCGGGTGGAGGACTCGCGGGTCTTCGCCTGGAGGTAGGTCGGCTGGGTGGCGTCCAGTTCGGCCGGCCAGGAGTTGCGTTTCGTCATCGCCTGGATGTGGTCGATGGGGTGGTCCGGGTCGTACATGGAGTGGATGAGGGAGGCGAGCCGGCCTTGGCCGAGCGGCTGGCGGACGCGGATGTCCGCCTCCTGGAGTCGGGAGCAGATGTCCGTCAGCTCGCGGGCCATGACGACGGCGAGGCCGGCGTCCCGGTCGAGCTTGCGGCCGTTGTGGGGCCGTGCCGCCCGGGCCATGGTGTGCGCCTCGGCGGCCAGTTCCCGGGTGAAGTGCATGCAGGCCACGAGGTACGCGCGGTGCTGCTCGCTGCTGGTCGACACCATCGACTGCAGCTGGTCGTACGACTGCTGCAGCCACGGCGGCGCCTTCTCGTCCCCGCGTAGGGCGACGTCCTTGGCGTGGGCGTCGGGGTCGGCGGGGAGGGTGCGGGCGAGCATCTGGAGGCGGGTGACGAAGCCGTCGCCGTTGGCCACGTGCTTGAGGAGGGTGCCGAAGCGGTCGACGAGGGCTTCCTGGTCCTCGCTGTCGCGCAGGCCGACGCCGGGGCCCTCGATCTCGATCGCCGCGGTCACCGTACGGCGGTCCGCGTGCAGCAGTACGGCGATCTCGTCGGGGCCGAACGGGGCTGCCAGCCAGGTGATGCGGCCGATGCCGGGCGGCGGGCCGATCTCCACCTCACGGCCGTCGAGACCGGTGCCGGCCTCGACGACGCCGGAGCGGTAGGTGGCGCTCTGCTTGAGGCTGCGCTTGTAGCTGCGGTTGATCTCGAACCACTTGTAGAACGTGCGGCGCTTGTACGGCACGTAGACCGCGGCCAGCGCGACCATGGGGAAGCCCACCAGCGTCACGATGCGCAGTGACAGCACCGGGACGAGGAGTCCGCACATCATTCCGAGGAACGCGCCGCCGATGATGAGCGCGATCTCGCCGGTTTCACGATTCCTGCCGACGATCGCGTTCGGCCGGGCGCGGCCGATCAGATATGTACGGCGGGGCGTGACCGGATGGGACACGTGGGACTCGGTCGTCAACGCCCTTCACCTCCCGTGCTGTTGGTGCTGCTGGTGCGGTTGTTGCTGGCGTGAGGGGTGTTCACCGGGCTGCCCGCGCGGGGTGCGGGGGCGGCGGAGGGGACAGATCCGCCGCCTCCGTTCGCGTTGCGCGAGCTGTGCGCGGCGACACCGCCGGACGCCGGGTTGCTCGGGCGCGCGCCGCCCGAGCCGCTCTGGCCTCCGCCGCCGCTGTCGGCGCGGGTGCTGTGGGTCTTGATGCCCTGGGCGACGAAGGTCGCCGGGGAGGTCATGACGGCCGCGGCCTTGCCTTCCGCGCCCCGCATGATGCGGTTGTTGCGGGAGTTGGCGATCTCGTCGCCGAAGCCGGGGACGAAGCGGTAGATCATGCCGCTGGCGAAGATCGCGAGCAGGATGATGGCGAGGCCGGAGACGATCGCGGCGACCGAGTCGGGGCCGCCGTCGGAGGCCAGGGCCCCGGCGAGGCCGAGGACGATGACGATCACCGGCTTGACGAGGATGACCGCGATCATCACGCCCGCCCAGCGGCGGACGTGGCCCCAGAGGTTCTTGTCGACGAGGCCGGCGTAGACGACGACGCCGAGGAGGGCGCCGACGTACAGCAGGACGGCCCTCAGGTAGAGCTCCAGGTAGAGGACCCCGGCCGCGACGATGGACACCAGTGACACCAGCATCAGCATGATCGGGCCGCCGCCGATGTCGTCGCCCTTGTCGAGGGCCTGCGAGAACGTGCCGAAGAACGCGTCCGTCTGGTTGCCCGTCGTCTTCGCGAGAACGTCGCTTACTCCGTCCGTCGCGGAGACGACGGTGTAGAGGATCAGTGGCGTGAAGGCGGAGGCGAGCACGGTGAGCCAGAGGAAGCCGATCGCTTCGCTGATGGCGGTGGTGAGGGGGACGCCGCGTACGGCCCGCTTGGCGACGGCCAGCAGCCACAGCAGCAGCGTGAGGATCGCGGAGGCGGCGAAGACCACGGCGTACTGCTGGAGGAACTTCGGGTTGGTGAAGTCGACGTTCGCGGTCTCCTTCACGGCCTTGCTGAGCTGGTCGACGGTCCAGGAGGCGGCGTCGGCGCAGCCCTTTGCCAGGGAGGAGAGGGGGTCGAGGGTGTCGGTGACGGGGTTGGATGGGACGGATCGGCGGGCGGCGCCGGAGCCGTCGCCTTGGCAGTAGTCCTTGGCGGGGCCGTGGATCAGGTCGCAGGGGTCGTTGCTGCCAGACGGCGTGGGCGTGGGCGCGGCGAAGGCCCGCGTGGCCAGGAGCACGGCGGCGGTTTGCACGGCCGTGACAGCGGCCGTCAGCTTGAGTACGCGGTGGCTAGCGGGCATAGGAGAACCCTCCGTACTCCTGGACAGCCTTGGCCATTTCGTCAGCACTGGACGCCCTCTCGTCGCCTGGAACGGGCGAGGGGCCATCCTTTTGAGAGTGCGTCACGATCTTCCAGTCACCGTCGGTCCAGGCCAGTTTCATCGTGATGGTGAACCAGCTGCTGGTGACGGGGTTCGTGGATTGCTCGCCGGCGAGGCCCAGGAGACCGCTGCACCAGACTTCGACGGTTGCATCGGTGCTGGAGGACTTGGTGACTTTGGTGCCGATCGGGCTCGTACGGGATACGAAGGTGTAGCCCGCCGGTGTGGTGCCGTCCTCGTTCAGGCCGATGGCCTTGTTGAACGCTGGCGTGTACGCCTTGTCCAACGTCGCCTCGAAGCCAGAGACCTTGGAGGGGGCGATAATGGCCTGCAGGATGGCATCACGCTGGGGCTTGTCGAACATCTCCGCCGAACCGAGTGACACCGCGTAATTCGCCGCCGCGCTCTCCGCCCCCTGCTCATTCTGGGCGAAGCCCGACTTGACCGCCTTCGTTCCGCTCGCCGCCGTGCTGGAGGCGTCCGGCTGGGATCCCGAGGACGCTGTCGTGTCCGGGTCGTCTCCCCCGCGGTTCGCGAAGGCGATCGCGGCGATCAGGAGGACGACGACTCCGACGACCGTGACCAGGCTTCTTGAGGACGAGCGGCCTCGGCGTGCGCCGCCGTAGACGTCGGCGCTCCGGTCGGGCAGGCGGGTGCGGGTGTGGCCGGTGCCGCCGTAGCCGCCGGAGGTTCCCTCGTCGTCCTCGAGACTCATGCCGCGTACGCCCCCTCGACGTCGTGCGGAAACGCGTAGGAATACGCGTACGAGTACGACGGTAGCCGTGCTGGTTCCCGCGCGGGCGCGGTGTGGTGACTCGACATCAGGGAAACGCAACCTCAGCCGGTGGGCACGACGGATGGGTGGGGGTGGAGGGGAACCGAGCGAGCGCGCCACGCAAGGGCGGTGGTCGCCCGCTACACGGCCATGCCGTACACGATGGTGAACAGCGTGCCCAGCGAGCCGATGATGAAGACGCCCGTCAGGCCCGCGATGATGAGGCCCTTGCCCTGTTCCGCGCTGAAGGTGTCCCGAAGGGCCGTTGCGCCGATGCGCTGTTTGGCGGCACCCCAGATGGCGATGCCGAGGCAGAGGAGGATGGCCACCGCCATCACGACCTCGATCATCACCTTCGCCTCGTTGCCCAGGCTGCCGAAGGGCCCCCAGTCCGGAGCGATCCCGCCGATGATGGTGTTGATGTCTCCCTTGTCGGCCGCAAAGAACATGTAAGTCACCGCCCCTGGTGGGTAGTTCCGCTCCCCCTGCCTTGGCGCAGAGGTCAGGCCTCATTGTCGCCGACAACGGCGCCGTCGTATGTCGACTTGGCGTCATTGATTGGCGGGTTTCGTACGAATACCTTGCCACTGTTCCGCGTCGGCCCCCAGGGAATCCCTCGAACAGACGTTGGAACGGTAATTAGGGAGTCGTATCGTCACTCTGTGTATCACGGTAGGTTACGCCGGGCAATGAGGACTGGGCGGAACCTGTGGTGTGGTTCCGTCGTTGTCCCCTCTTACGGCATGGTTCGGTGATCGTGCCGGTGTTCTGCGGGTGACCTCGGTGAGCCCCAGGTGGAAGGCTAACCCGGGCATGGCGAACGGGCCGCGGCTGGGTGCCGCGGCCCGTACGCCCATCTGGTGACAGGGGATCAGGGGATATAGGGGATCAGATGGTCAACCTGTCAGCCCGTGAAGGCGCTCACCCCTGCCGGGGTGCCCAGGCCCGTGGGGCCGTCGTAGCCGACCTTGGCGGTGCAGAAGTAGCTGGTGGAGCAGGTGCCGTTGTTGCCGGAGGTCACGTCGTTGAGGGCGGAGGTGTGCGCGTATGGGAACTGGGCCGGGTAGGAGCCGCTTGACGGGGTGCCAGCGAGGGCGTAGACGCCCGCGATGATGGGTGCGGAGGCGCTGGTTCCGCCGAACGTGTACCAGCCGGCGGTGACGCCGTAGGAGTCGTAGACGGAGACGCCGGTCGCGGGGTCGGCGACGGCCGCGACGTCCGAGATCATGCGCTTGGTGCAGCCGGTGTCGGTCTGCCAGCTCGGCTTGGCGTCGTACGCGGAGCAGCCGGAGCCGGTGCCCTCGGTGCTGCTGGTCTTCCAGACGGACTCCGTCCAGCCGCGGGTGGTGGAGGAGGCGGCGAGCTTGGTGCCGCCGACCGAGGTCACGTACTTCGAGGCGGCCGGGTATTCGGCGCCGTAGCCCTCGTCGCCGGCGCTGACGGTGATGGCGACGCCCGGGTGGTTGAAGTAGGAGGAGTCGTACGAGGTGTCCGAGGAGGACTCCGAGCCGCCGTAGCTGTTGGAGACGTACTTGGCGCCGAGGGTGACCGCCTCGTTCACGGCCTTGCCGAGGTTGGCCATGGAGGCTGAGGAGGCCTCGACCAGCAGGATGTGGCACTGCGGGCAGGTCGCGCTGGCCATGTCCAGGTCGAGGGAGATCTCCTGGCCCCAGCCGCTGTCGGCGCTGGGCAGGGAGGTCGTCGAGCCGGTCTGGCCGACCTTCTTGAAGCAGCCGTTGGCGGTGGTGCAGGAGGGGAGGCCGTAGTACGAGCGGTATTTCGCGAGGTCGGCGGCGGCGTTCGGGTCGTCGTACGCGTCGACGATGGCGATGGTCCTGCCGGAGCCGCTGCTCGCTGCCGCGGCGGTCAGGCCGTAGGCGTCCTGGAGGTCGGACGGGCCGTAGCCGGAGGGGGTGGCGGCGTCTGCGGCCTCGGGGGTGACGCCGTCGAGTGCGGCCTGGCGCTTCTGGAAGGCGGTGACGCCGCCGGTGACGCGGAGGGAGTTACAGGCCAGCTCGCCCATCTTCTTGGGCGTGGCGCAGGGGGCTGCCGCCCAGGTGACCGCGGTGGAGGCGGCCTTGGCGGGGGTGGCCTGTGTCGTGGCTTCGGGGGTGGCGCTCGCTTGGGTGGCCGCGGTGCCGAGGCCGGCGAACACGAGCGCGGCGGTGGCCGCGGCGATGGATCCGATTCGGGTCCATCTGGTATGTATGGGGCGGGTGTTGGGGGGTGACGTACGCAACGGACTGCCTCCTGAGAGTGATGGAACAGGGGCGGTGCGGGTGGTGGTGCCACCGGTACGTGGTCCCCGGCAGCGGGCGGCGGCCCGCCGACGACTGTCGCTTGTTGAGTACGTGACAACAAGGTGCGCTGCGGAATCCTGACTTCCGCCTTACTGAAGGCGGTTGGGGGATTGCTGATCAGTGGCCGCGTGATGGGCGGGGGATGGTGGCGGCTTGACCGCGCTCACAGGAGGCGCACAGGTGCGGTGAGGTGATGACCGGTCCGCGCCGGGCGCTTGTGCCTGCCGCTGCCTGAGCTCCGAGTGTCGGTAGGCGATCGTTTACCGACACTCGGACCAGTTGCTCGCCGAAGCGAAGCTCAGCAGGGGACATCACCCTTGCAGCGCCACCGCACATCATGCGGGTACGCGTTTGCGTTCGGTGAGAGCTGGTGTGCGGCCCAGTTCTGCGTGTCACCCAGCCCGAGGAGGCCGTCAGCCTGATAAGCGGCTTGTGTCCGGTTGACAACGCAATCTGCTGGATCGGTCACGTGGATGTCATGAGCAGCGACGGTGCCGTGCCACAGACCGTCGGCCTTCTGGCAAGAGTGGTACTGCCCTGTCCGGACGTAGCTCAGTTTCGCGGTGACCTCAACGGCCTCCGATCCGAGATTGGTGACCTTGAGGGCGAAGAGCACTCTCTCGTCTTCGACCCTCAGACACGCGCGCAGCAACACGTCGGCGGTTGCGGAGCGAGCAGGACTGCACCTGCTCTGCGGTCCGAGTGCGTCAACCTGGACCTGGTCGGCTTGCTCGTCAAGTGCCGGGGCGGAGGACGAGCCGCCGAGGGACCGCCTCGGAAAGCCTGGACCAGCCTCCGCTGATCCGGGCTGAGCCAGGTTCTTCCCGATCGCCACAGCCAAGCCCAGCAGGATCAACAGGCCGACCACGGCGAGAACCTGACGGCCGCGCCGTCCGAGCGCCTTGAACGGGCGGGGTGCAGTGGTGCTTGCCCGCTCTTCGGGAAGGGCGGTATCGGCCTGTGACGAGGGTGCACCGGTGGACGGTACGGGAGTGTCTGTTTCGCGGGTGGTGCCGCTGTCCGGAGTCGGGGGCGGGTTGAGTTGGGCCTCAAGCTCCTGCCGAAGCGAGGTCCACTCCTCGATCGCGGCGTCCACGTGGCTGCTGTTGGTTTTCGCGTACCGCAGGCAAGCGCGCACGTACGCCAGCGTGATCGCCAAAGAGGGTGGTGCTTGTCCGCTAGCTGCGCCGGACAGGGCCGAGGACGAGTACTGGGCGTGTCTCTCCATCTCCTTGTAAGTGGGATTCCCGCACTCCTTGCGTAACTCCCGAAGCCGCCAAGCGAAAGACTCCACGGGCCCGTCGTCGGGATTGATCGGCCGCTCTCTTCGCCCCTGCCTGCTCGCCATCCAAGTCCTCCGCTCAACAGCCTGATGACCAGTTTGATGACCAGCCCTCCGAAGCGTGCAGGTCATCAAGCGCCGGGCCAAGCTTCGAGCACCGAGACGTCCGGCAGCCAATCGGGCTCCAGAGATCGGTTACTGAGCGAAAGGAAGTTCGATGATCAGTCTTCGCAGGTGCCTGATGCAGGCGGCAGTGTCGACAGCAGGAGCAGTGGCGGTATTGGCAGGGGGCGCCGTGGCGACTCCTACTCCCGCACAGGCAGGGCCGGCCGCCTGGGGCCGGGCGTGCATGTTCAACGCTCCGACCGCCGTGCCCAAGGCGGGCCACGTGGCCTGGGCCTTCAAGGTGCGCGGTGAGAAGGACCACTGGATCTGGGGCTCGTTCAACTGGAACGAAGCGTGGATCCACGGTGGTGCCTGGAAGGACGTGCGGGCATCATTCAGCCCGAGCGTGGGCTACACCCGCTACCGCTGTACCTACACCCAGGACGGCAACGCCCGTAACGCTCAAGTGGCCTACAAGGCCATCCGTAGCAAGGACTACAACCTCGCAACCAACAACTGCCTGCACATGTCGATGGCGGTTTTCAAGGGGTACAGCAACGTCCTGCGACGCGATGCACGTCTGCCTTCGGCAACCGCCGGAGCGGGGACGACGGGCCGCCCCAATGACTACTTCTCCAAAACCCTGAGCAAAGCCCACTGGGAACGAATCCACCTGCTGCCCTGACCATACGTGCGGGAGAGAAGGGGTGAATCGCATGGGTGACCTGCTTCGAGTCATGGCCGCAGTCGGGTCTTGCATCGCCGCTTTCGCGGCTCTGGTCGTTACCATTCGCGTCTGGCGCACATCACGCCTGACTGCTCGGCTTGAGGTTGTTCGCGGCCTCCACGCGGAACTTGTCAGCGACTCGGCGGCCCAAGACAGGCATACCTTGGGATCGCTGCACTGGCAGAACCGCGAGATCAACCCTGATGGGGCGGAGCGCGGCGAGGTTATGTGCGCGTATTTCGCGATGCTGTGGCGCTTTGAACGGCTTCATGCCGGCCGCAAAGTACTCCTTGAGGAAGCCAACGGTAGGCGGGACGTTGCGCTGAAGATGTTGGATGAACAGGTGTACACGCACGTCGCCGAGTACGTGTGCACTTTCCGGGTCATCAAGGAGAAACTGACAGAGTCGAACAGGGACGACACGGTATTTGACGGTGCCTACGTCAAAACCTTCGAGCAGCTTTGCATCTCCCTGGCGTACAACTTCGACGACCCAGAAAAGAAGGCGCGACTCGGGGCACACGCCAACAACACCGAGAAGTGCAACTGCACGTGCCACGAGGTGGCGGCGAAGCCGCCCCTCCCCGCGCAGCGCCCCATCGGGGCATCGGCGTAGACAGCACGTAGGCCGCACCGGTCAAGCCAAGTGGCACTCGTCGGCAACCGGCCCCGTCCGCGCATCGCGGACGGGGTTTTGGTCGGCTCGGCCAGGACCTGCCAGAGCAGCAGCGTGTTGGGAGACGGCAGAGAGCCTACGGCTACTTTGCAGCGCGTCGGAGACGGAAGACCGAGGCCAGATGCGGAAGGGCCGGCGGCGCGTAAGGGAGACCCGGTCGTTCACCCTCATTACGGCCAGACGCGTGCCCCGGCCTCGAAGACCTCGGGCGCGCTGTGCACCGGCAGGACACACAGAAGGTGGCCGCCAGGGGTGCGTAGCACGCGGCACTCAAGCCACTGCGCGACCTGCGTCGCTCCGAGGCCGAGCAGTCGGGCGGTCTCGGCTTCCACGTTGTCCGTCTCGATGTCGAGGTGGAAGCGGGGAGCGTCGTCCACCGCCTGCACGACCACGGCCAGGCCGGGGATGGCCTCGTGCAGCGACGTGAACTGCTCCTCCGCCGGGTCAGGGCGGGCGGGCACCCCGAGCGCCGCGGACCAGAAGACCGCCGCGGCGTCCGGCTCGGGGGTGTCGATCAGCAGGGCGTACACGCGGCTTCTATGCATGCGGCGAGTCTTCCGGGCTTTCGACGAGCCCCTCCACGAAGTGGTCGAACTCGCCCGCCTGGACGCCGAGTACGAAGGCGTCCCACTTGCGGCGGTTCGTCGTGACGACGGTGTCCGGGGCGCTGGTCTCGCGGAGGTAGACGGGGGCGTCCCCGTCGTCCCCGTCGGTCCCTTGGCTCTCGCCGAAGGCGATCTCGATCCAGGGGCCGGGTCCGGTGGCGTCGGGCGGGGCGGCGCGGGTCCAGGTGAGGTCGTCGGGAACGTCAGACACGGGGGGTTTCTTCCTTCAGGGCGGTGAGGAGGGCGTCGAAGGCGGCCGGGGTGGCCGTGAGTATCGCTTCGGTCGGGTCGCCGCTTTCGGTGAGGTGGATCGTTTTGGTGGTGACGGCGACGTGCACGCAGGAGTTGCCTTCCGGGCAGTAGGACGACCTCTGCCAGGTGCGCTTGGGCATCGGGGCTCCTTCACAGTCCCTTGAGGATGGTGTGGATGAACTGCTGGGACCGCTCGGGCGAGAGAGCCGCCGCCTCCATGCGCTCCAGGAGAACGCGGTACTTGTCCAGTTGGGCCTCGGCGTCCAGGAAGACGGGCCCGTGCGACTGGTCGAGATTGACGGTGTCGAGCTGCGGCACGGGCCCCTCGGCGTAGTAGATCGACTGTCCTGAGCCCGGGAAGATGCTGGAGTCGAACGGCAGGACGTGGATGGAGATGTTGTCTCGCTCGTTCATGTCCAAGAGGTACTTCAGCTGGTCACGGGTGACGGTGTCACCGGCGAACCGCATGCGCAGAGCGGCCTCGTGGATGATGACCTGCTGCGCTGTCGGCGGATCACGGAAGAGTACGGCCTGCCGCTTCACTCGGAACGACACTCGATGTTCCACGGCAGGCGGCGGGAGTTGGGGAACGGCCTGGCGAAAGAGCTCGCGCGCGTACTCCGTGGTCTGGAAGAGGCCAGGGATGTGCACAGTCACCGCGGTGCGCAGCCGTACCGCGTGGTGTTCGAGTTCTGCGAGGTCGAGCAGTACGGCGGGCAGCAGATCGCGGTACTCCTCCCACCAGCCCCGCCTGCGATCGGGAGTCATGGCGGCGAGCGCCTCGATCAGGGCCCGGTCCGAGCAGTCGTAGCTGCAGGCGATGGTGCGCAGTCGGTCGGGGCTCACGCCGTGGCGGCCGGCCTCGATGTTGCTGACCTGGTTCTGCTTGATGCCCAGCAACTGTGCTGCCTGCGTCGAGGTCAGGCCCGCGCGTTCGCGCAGCTTGCGCAGTTCGGCGCCCAGCCGGAGTTGGCGGCCGGTGGGGGTGCTTCTCATGGCCAACGTTCGAGTCCTCCACGTCACCCGCACGCGTGAATACTGAAGAGCTTCGCGGATCTGGGTCTAACAACTTACAACTTGCCGCTACCTTACGACTGGGCCTCTCACCCAGACCCACACCCCCAACTCCCCTCAGTGACCGGAGACTTCCATGGCCACCGTAACCCCGCCCTGGGCGTACACCCTTCACCTCCCGCACGATCCACACGCACCGGGGATCGCCCGCGCGACCCTCCGTACCGTCCTCGACGCCCACGGGCTCTCCGCACTCGCCCCGACCGCCGAGCTCCTCGCCTCTGAACTGCTCACCAACGCCCACGTCCACACCACCGGCCCCTACGCCCTCCGACTGCGCACGATGGAACCGGGCCGCCTCCGAGTCGCCGTATGGGACACGGATCCGAAGGTGCCGCCCGGATTCGAGACCGCCGGCGCCGTAGCCCCGTGGGATGCCGAAGGGGGGCGTGGGCTGCATCTGGTGCGGGCCTTTGCGGACGCGGTGGGGGTCTCCGTGCTGGGAGACCTGGGCGTGTCGAAGGGCGGGAAGCTGCTGTGGGCCGAGTGTCAGTGGGGTGACCTATCGTGATGGTCATTGTTCGTAGAGTGAGGGTGGTCGCATGACTGAGGTCGACCGACGGCTCAGGGGCCGGACGTGTAGCCGGACCGATCTTGAAGGGGAGCGGGCCGAGGAGGTCGCACAGTACGGTGGATTCAACGCTGAGCAGGACATCGGGCCTCCCATCGATCCCGCTCGCGTGAAGGTGTCGGAGCCGGGCGGACGGAGGGAGCGCATCGTGTCGCGGATCCATCCGAAGCCCCGTCCGGGGCACCTGCGCGAGATCGCAGAGAAGATCGAGGAAGCGACGGGTCTGCGGGTGCAGATCGTGGGAGGAAAGCTCGTGATGTCGCCGACGCCGCGTGGCAAACATGCGGGAGTCATCTACGAGCTCGAGGAGCTGATCAGGCCGAAACTCCCGCATGAACTCGTCGCGACGGAAATGTCCTCCATCGAGATGCCGGACGAACCGGATGACTTCGTGACGCCGGATCTCGTGATCTGTCCCCGGCAATTTTTGGATTCCGACGACTGGCTGCTCGACCCTTGTGACATCGAGCTCGCCGTCGAGGTCGTCTCCCAGTCCGAGAAGTCCCGTGAGATCCGGGACAAGGCCGACTGGTACGCCGTCGCCCGGGTGCCCGTCCTCCTCGTCGTCGACCCACGCAACGGCACCTGGGCACTGCACACCCGCCCCGACAACGGCGCCTACCAGGACGTACTTCCTGGCAAGTTCGGAGAACCCGTTCCGCTCCCCGAGCCCTTGCGCCTGGAGATCGCCACGGACGGCTTCCCGGTGTACGGGGACACGCCCCGTGGACGCTCCTGACAAGGGCGTGAGCTGCTCCTCCTCTCAGAGGGCGGGCGGGACGAACTCCGGCTGGTCGAGCAGGCGCAGCCAGCTTCCATCAGGTTGGCGCCGGACGACCTGGGCGCGGGCGCCGGTCCCGTCCTTCGGCGGGGTCGAAGTGAGGGCGATGTCGCCGTTGATCAGTGTCGGCAGCGGTTGTTCCGGCTCGAAGCGGGGGCGGTTGGCCAGCACCTTCTCCCAGAGCGCACGGATCGCCTCCCGGCCCACCGTCAGTTCGCCGGGCGGGTAGGCCATCACGGCGTCCGCCTCGTACAGCGCGGCGACCCCGTCCGCGTCACCGGCGTTGGATCGCTCGACGAACAAGCGAGTGATGTCCTCGGGGCGCAGGGCCTTCTCGTACTCCGGCATGGATTCCTCCTGGCGTCTCTGGCTTCTGCGTCTCCCAGCCTGGTGTCCCCCAGATCAGAAGTCCAACAGATGGATTTGCTAGGAGCTAGAATCTGCAGTCATGGAGCTGAGGCAGCTGGAATACTTCGTCGCGGTCGCTGAAGAGCAGAACTTCACGCGGGCCGCCGAGCGAGTGCACATCAGCCAGTCCGGCGTCAGCGCCCAGATCCGCCAGCTGGAACGTGAACTCGGGGCCGAGCTGTTTGACCGGTCGACGCGCACCGCCACCCTCACTGTCGCGGGCAAGGCCGCGCTCGAACCCGCCCGCGCCGCTCTTGCCGCAGCTCGTGCGGTCGGGCAAGCGGTGGGTCAGGTGACCGATCTGATCCGGGGCCGGCTCACGGTCGGGATGGTCACAGGTTGCACCGTCACCCCGCTGTTCGATGCCCTCGCCGCGTTTCACCGGGCGCATCCCGGCGTGGAGATCTCACTGCTGGAGGACAACTCCGACCGGCTCGTCGAGGGGGTGCGCGACGGTACCGTCGACCTGGCCCTTGTCGGTACCGCGACGGCCACCCCGGACGGGCTGGACGCGCTGACCATCATCAGCGAGCGGCTCGTCGCAGCGGTTCCGTCCGAACACCCCTTGGCGAAACAGCGACGGGTCACTCTGCGCGACCTGGCCGCCCATCCGGTCGTGTGCATGCCGCCCGGCACGGGGCTGCGCAGCGTATTCGACCGTGCCTGCGCCGCGCAGAGCCTCGAACCCGCGATCGCGCTGCAAGCCAGCGCCGCGGACGCCATTGCCGACCTCGCCGCCCGCGGTCTCGGCATCGCCATCCTCAGCGAGTCGATGGCCGAGAGCTACCGGGACCGGCTCACCGTCCGCACCATCGACGACGTCGAAAACCCGGCAATGCTCGCCCTGATCTGGAAGAGCTCGCACAACCCCGCGGTGCGCGAGTTGCTCACGCACAGCCGGAACGCTTTCACCGTGCCCAAGCCCAAGCCCGATCCTGCTCGGGGGTAGCACCTTGAAGGTCTGCTCGACGGGCATTCGGGCTCAGTCGTGCTACGCCGGTAGAAGCCCACCCGGCGGCTTCATTCGCGAACTCGCGGGCCTCTCGGGGCCGAGGAGCTCTACTGCTATGACCGCTGGCTTTCCCGTGCGGAATATGGAAATCCTGGCTCCGTTCTACGGCGCGGAGCTTCCTTCCCTGCGATCCGTCCCACTGCGTTCGATCAACCTCAACTGGTGTGGTCCAACCGTCTCCTTGCGGATGGATCTGCCTACTCCACCCATGCCGCTGCCGGCGGAGTGGACGGAAGCCGGAGTCGACACGGTTCAATGCCAGTTCCAGTTCCTGGCGGTGGCCGACCTGGTGCTGGACGGCTGGGAGCCGCCGGTGACGGCCTGCCTCGCGGTCGATCCTCTTCCCGACGGCCGACACAGGATCCTGGTGACGGCTTCGACCGACAGCGGTACGTTCCTGAAGTTCACCTGCAGCGACGAGGTGCTCGCCGGGCATCTGAGCGGCTTCCGACCGCTGTCCGACGGCTCGGACGGCGGGCCCCACGTCTTCCGCAGCAGGATCGACGGCATGCGGCACACCACTGTTCCCGACCCCTGCGAGAAGACCTTCTATGAGCGCCTCTGACACCGCCGCGCTGATGACCTCCTCCGCGCTGAGCTCCCGTGATCTTTTCTATGTACACATCGACGAGCGCCAGCGCTCCATCACTCTCGGGTTTACCGCCCAGGAAGGACACGAAGGCTTCGAGTTCTTTATCGAGTTCACCGACGTGCGGGACGTTGTGGTACGTGGCTGGGCGGCGCCGGGACACAAGGACGTGCAGCTCACGCAGACCGTCGAGGGGATCACGGTCTCCGTCGAGGCCGAGGGATCGTCGCTGAGCTTCCGGGCGGCAAGCATGTCCGTGGCCCGGTCGCGTTCATTTCATGCGGCGCCGTAGGAAACCGGAACCTCGAGGAGTGATCGTGGACGTGGAGCTGCTGCCGCATGTCGGTGTCGCGGTGTTCCGATTCGGGATGTCGGTAGAAGAGGCGGGAGACGCAGCGCGCGAATGGGGGCCTCTCAGGACCGCGGGAGGCGACGCGGACCCGGGGCAGATCGTCCAGACCCATGACGAGTTCAGGATGAACTTCGTGCTCGGGTTCACCAAGGGCCTGTTGAACGGCGTGGAATTGTGGCGGTTTCGCAACGAGGAGGCAGACGTACGGGTCCTCCTCGACGGGATCGACATCTTCCGCACGCCGAGCGAGGAGCTGTTTGAGCAGCTCGCTGAGCGGGGCCACACCATTGTCGGTATTTCTGAGCGGCGAGGAAGTGTGAGGGTCAGAAGGATGGACATCGAGATCACGCCCCACGAGGGTGCCGGCCCCTTCCGGCTCGGCATGTCCTTCGACGAGGCCACGGACATCGCGAGGGAGCGGGGTGCCACGGTGAAGCACAGCCCGGAGGGCGGTAGGCCGCCGGGCAAGTACGTCGTCAAGCATCCCGACGTCACCCTCAACTTGTTTCGACGGCATCGCAGACTTCAATGTGATCCTGGCCAACGCGAGCAGTCAGGACGTCCCAGTCGATCCCAGGACCGGTTTCCCGCTGTACTTCGACTACGCCCTGGTGGCCCACAAGATCGCACCCTGAGCAGCTCTGCCGACCCCTGGCCCGGTCGCGTATGTCGTCAATCATGTAAGCGGGGCGCCGAGGTGTCAGAGGTCGAGTACCGCGCGCAGAGCCTGGTCGACGCGCGCGAGGGCGGCGGGGCCGATGTTTCCGAGGAACGTGCCGTCGTGGAACCGCGCCGTCTTGAGCTGCGCGAGGTTGAGTGCGACGGCGACGGCCTCCACGGGGGCGTTCAGATGTACGGACATGATGGTGTCCGGGTAGGCGCCGGGCGGATGCAAGACGATGGCGAGGCAGGCACCGAAGGTCTCGTCGAGTCCGTCGAGGCTGACGACGCAGACCGTACGGTCCCCTTCGCTGCCCTTCACCTGCCAGATGTCACCCCTGTTCACCACGCGTCGCCCTCTCCGTCAAGGTCAGGGCGGTAACCGGCGGTGGCCAGCAGCTTCGCCGCGTCCAGGGTGATCTGCCGACGAACGAGACGGTCTATGAACGCGGATACATTGCCTTCGGGGGCGTGGGCACGCACGTAACCGGCGGTTTCATCGGAGAGCGACACCGTGATCTTCGTGGTCATACCCGCATCATACTGGAGTCATACCAGGCGGGACGCATGCTCGGCTTCCAGCGGCCGCCAGGTCCCGCGCCGGCCACTACGAAGGCAGGCCACCCTGCAACGATGAAGATCACGATCTTCAGCAGGAGCACTAGTGACGTATATAGACCCCGAGAGTCGAGCCAAGGCTGAGGCACACGGTCACCCGTATGCGTCGGAGGAAATCATTGCCGCTGGGTACGACCTGGCGGGCCGGGTCTGCCGAGAACTCCGTCGCGCCGGTCTTCCCGCTTATCTCGAGCGTCCAGGAGTGCCGCAACACCCCGGCGTCTGGGTGGAAGTCGACAGCCAGGGTGAGTACGCCGGAGGCCTCTACGTCCGCTGGAGTGCCCCAGAACTGGCAGAGGACGGTATGCGGGCAGTGGCAGAAGGGCAGGACCCGGCGGCGCCGGAGTGGAAGCACTACGCCGAGGTCGTTCTACTCATGCAGACGGCATTGATCGGGATCCTGCGGCTGGTCGGCTTCTCCGTCGTGCGGGCTGAGGAGGTCAACGACGTCGCCAAGGGTGATGTGTACGTCCACGCCCGTACGCCGTTCAGCCGGACCTCGTCGTAGGGCTGGATGCGCCTGGCAGAAGGTCAGGGCGCGTTTGTCGGGGTCAGTGGGGGTGGGGACCGCGAGTTGGAGGCGGCTGCCCATGGACGAGGAGAGAGTCGAGCAGGGGCGTCTGGCGCTTCTCTCACCTTCGTACGGAACGCTGAGTTCCGATGATGAAGCGAAGCCGACGTCACATCCTCGCCCTCACCGTCCTGCTCGCCGTCACCTCGGCCTCCGAGGCGGCCGCGGATGACGGGGCGGGGCCTCTCGGTGTGACCGCCGTGGCCGCCCTGTGCGGTTGGGGCGTTGTTCGCCGGTGGCGGGCACTTCTTGTACGGCGTCCGTCGTGCACAGTCCCGGGCGGGATCTCATTGTGATCGCAGCGCACTGCCTCGACGGGAGCGCGGACGGCGTCTCGTTCGTGCCCGGCTACCGGGACGGGCAGAAGCCGTACGGGACCTGGAAAGTGCAGAAGCGGTTTCTGCCCGATGGGTGGGCAAAAGGGCACGAGGCCGGCGAGGACAGTGATGTCGCCTTCGCTGTCGTCGGCGGGCGGGGCGGGAAGAGGGTCGAGGACGTGGTTGGCGGCAATCGCTTCGTCACTCGTGCGGCTACCGGGGCCACCGACGTCACCGGGAACCGGGTATCCCGGTTCCCGGGAGGTGCCGATCAGTTGCACCAACCGGCCTACGCGTCACAGCCGTACGCAGCAGCGCATCGAGTGCCCCGACTTCAGTGGGGGCACCAGCGGCAGTCCGTGGGTCAACGGGTACGCGGAGGTCGTGGGCGTCCTGGGTGGGCACGAGGAGGGCCGGGCCACGGCGGACGTGTCGTACAGCGTGGTTCTCGAGGCGGGGGCGGCTCAGTTGTACCGGGAGGCGGCGGGGGACGGGTGAGTCGCGGCCGGATCGCGCCTGGTTGCGCGGGGTTCCTGGTGGGAAGCTCCTAGACTGGCGCGGGCGTACTCCCAGGGGCCGAGGGGCGGTTGACGGTGCGTAAGGCGTGGGTCGTGGCGGGTGCCGCCGGCGCGGCGGGGCTCGGCTTCGTGATGCTGCTCGTCGTCGGCGTGTACGTGGTCGCCGGGAACCTGGCCAACGAGGTGAGCGGCGGCACCAAGGCGCTGGCCAAGGGTGCCGTGCCCGCCGCCTACCGCGAGCTCGTGCAGAAGTGGGGCAACAAGTGCCCCGCCATCAATCCGGCGCTGCTCGCCGCCCAGCTCTACCAGGAGAGCGGGTTCAACCCGAAGGCCCAGAGCGCGGCGGCGGCCCAGGGGATAGCGCAGTTCATTCCCGGGACGTGGGCGACGCACGGTGTCGACGGTGAC
This sequence comes from Streptomyces sp. NPDC006332, assembly GCF_040612855.1. NCBI lineage: Bacteria > Bacillati > Actinomycetota > Actinomycetes > Kitasatosporales > Streptomycetaceae > Streptomyces > Streptomyces sp. NPDC006332. The sequence continues at coordinate 7,983 of NZ_JBEXRA010000078.1, read as the reverse complement.
GGGGACGGTGACAAGGACGTGTGGGATCCGAACGACGCGATCCCGTCCGCGGCGGCCTACGACTGCTCACTCGCCTCGTACGTGAAGGACGTTCCCGGGAATCTGACCGAAAACATGCTGGCCTCGTACAACGCCGGGGCCTACGCGGTCATCAAGTACGGAGGCGTGCCGCCGTACTCGGAGACCCGGAACTACGTGAAGACGATCACGACCCTGGAGGAGAGCTTCGCGGCTCCGGTGAGCCGGGTCGATCCGTCCGAGCAGGCGGCCGGTGCCATCTCCTACGCCCAGAAGAAGCTCGGCACGCCCTACCTGTGGGGTGGCGACGGGACCGCCGAGGACAACGGGCAGTTCGACTGTTCCGGGCTGACCAAGGCCGCGTACGAGAGTGTCGGGATCACGCTTCCGCGGGTCGCCAACGATCAGTACAACGCCGGTCCGCACCCGTCGCGGGACGAGCTGCTCCCCGGCGACCTGGTGTTCTTCTCGGACGACCTCGGCAACTCCCGGGCCATCCGCCATGTGGGGATTTATGTGGGTGGCGGATACATGATCGACGCCCCGAGAACGGGCGCTGTGATCCGGTTCGACCGCATCGACACCCCCGATTACTTCGGGGCCACGAGGGTCACCGAAGATGGCGCGAAAGCGCTCCCCACGACGGTCTGAACCGAGCGTGAACCCACCCCCTGAGCTGCGGCGATGAGTCTCTCTTCGATAACGTCTGAGTGATCATTCGGTGGAGTGTGGAACGTATTTACGGGAGTCGTGCGTTCCTGGTGACATAGCGAATCTGCAAACCAACGGGGGTGGGCAGAAACGGCGTACACACGAGTGCGCCGAGAGAGACGACGAAGGGGCCGCGCACCATGGCTGGACTCGCAGAATCCGGGTCGAACCCTGACGTCGATCTGCTGTACGACATCAACGGCCTGGCCAAGGACGCCCCCGCCTGGTTCGACAAGGGCATGGAGTACGTCGGCGAGTACGGCCTGCTGCTCGCCATGGTGCTGCTCGTGCTGTGGTGCTGGTGGTCGGTGCGCCGGCGGGGTGCCGAGGACGCGGCGTCGTCCGTGGCCTCGCTCGTCTGGGCGCCGCTGGCAGCCGGTGTCGCGGTCCTGGTGAACGTGCCGATACGGGGCTTCGTCGAGCGGCCCCGGCCCTTCCGTACCCACGAGGGGCTCGACGTCCTGGTCTCCGGCAAGACCGACTACTCGTTCGTCAGCGACCACGCGACCATCACCATGGCCATGGCCGTCGCCCTGTTCGTCGCCAACCGCAAGTTCGGACTCCTCGGCCTCGGGCTCGCGTTGCTCGAAGGGTTCTGCCGGATCTACATGGGCGTGCACTACCCGACCGACGTCGTGGGCGGGTTCGCGCTCGGTACCGCCGTCGCGCTGCTGCTGTCCCCGGTGGCCACGGCCCTGCTGACGCCGGTCATCAAGGCGATCGAGCGGTCACCGCGGGCCGGTTGGCTGGTCCGGGCCCGGGGGCGCTCGGACGACGGGCGGGACGCGGTGGTCCCGGGGGCGCACAAGGAGCCGACGGGCACCGAGGAGCGGGACTTGGCGGCGTAAGCCGGAGAAGGGCCGCCGGGGCTCACAGCGCCTGGGGATACGTGAAGAAGCGGTTCGGGTCGTACTGCTTCTTGATCGCGGTCAGGCGGGTCGCCGCGGCGCCGTAGTACGCCGTGCGCCAGTCCTTCAGGGTCGGGTCCGTGTAGTTCTGGTAGGCGGCGCCCGACGCGTACGGCTTCATCGCCGTGTGGGCCGAGGTCAGCCAGGACTGGGCGGCCGTGCCGCTGGTGCCGGCCCGCCAGGAGGCGATGTACTGGGCCAGCATCCGCGAGCGGCGGTGGACGAACGCCGTCGCCGCCGGCGAGACCCGGTTGACCGCCCCGCCGAGCGCCGTGAACGCGATGCTGCCGGAGCCGCCGCGCACCGAGTTCATCTGCCTGAGCACCGTCTGGATGCCGGCCGGGGAGAGCGAGCGGTCGAAGAAGTCCGAGCGGGCCGCGTAGGTCTCACGGCCGAGCGCGCCCTGCGGTGAACGGCCCGGCGTGGAGCCCGGCAGATGGCACTGCGCGTCGTTCGAGAAGGACGAGCAGTGCGCGTAGATCTCCATCGCCTCCAGGTAGCCGCGGCGGCGGAGCGAGACGCTGCTCGCCGGGGCGCCGACCCTGTCCGCGAGGCGGTCCACCGCGTTCTGGAGTTCGCCGTAGGTGCCGAGGGAGAAGGCGGCGACGGACACGGTGGCGTGGCCGCCGGGCGCGCCCGCCAGGTCCAGGGCCGACCAGGTCTCGTCCGGCTGGGACGGGCCCCACTCCTGCCACGCCTTCATCACGGCGGCCGCCTTCGACCACGGCCAGGACAGGTACGCCGTCACCGCCCGCGGCGCCGGGTGGGTCGTGAACCGCAGTTCGGTGACGACGCCGAAGTTGCCGTTGCCCGCGCCGCGCAGGGCCCAGAAGAGGTCCGGGTGGTCGGTGGCGTTCGCGGTGAGCCGCTTGCCGTCGGCCGTGACCAGGGTGGCCTGGGTGAGGCTGTCGCAGGTCAGGCCGTACGCCCGGGAGACCACTCCGTGGCCGCCGCCGAGGGTGAGGCCGGAGACGCCGACGGTGGGGCAGGAGCCCGCGGGGATGGTGACGCCCTTCGCGGCGAGGGCGCGGTAGACGTCGATCAGCTTGGCGCCCGCGCCGACGACCGCGGAGTCGCCGCTCGCCCGGACCCGGTTCAGCTTGGAGACGTCGATGATCAGGCGGCCGTTGCCCGAGGACCAGCCCGCGTAGGAGTGGCCGCCGTTGCGGATCGCCACGTGCAGGCTGTGGGCGCGGGCGTAGGTCAGTGCCGTACGGATGTCGTCGTCGCCGGCGACGTAGGCGACCGCGGCGGGCTTCAGCGCGTCGAAGCGGGTGTTGTAGAGCTGGCGGGCGGCCGGCCAGGCGGCGTCGCCGGGGCGGACCAGGGGGCCGTCGAGGTCGCGGGCGAGGGCGGACCAGTTGGCGGCGGCGGTCGCGCTGGTCGTCCGCAACGAGGTGCGGGTGGACGACGTCGACGTGCTCGCGGCGGAGCCGCCGCCGGTCCTGCAGCCCGTCACCAGTGCCGCGAACGCGGTGGCGGTGCCTCCCATGAACGTGCGCCGTTGCATGTCCGTGCCTTCCGTCGACTTCGTGGAACGAGACGGCCTCGTGTGCTCACGGGTTCCCCCGACCAGCGACACGGTTCCACATCGCGCCGGGTTGCCTACCTGTCGGTACCGTGAGAATTGGTGCCTCGCGGTACGAGTGCGCAGGTCGTCCGCGCGGTTGCCGCGTCGAGGTGCCCGTGCCGGGACCTCGGTGTGTTCCTCCCGTAAGCGTTCCGTGACCTAACCGCACCGTCCTCAGGGGTTCACCCCCCGTTCACTTCCAGCCGTCGGCGCCTTCACCTGATCTGTCTAATTTCGGCCTTACGCGGTGCGGCCAGGTACTCCGAGTACGTGTCCGCATCACCCAGACTTCGCGCACGCCGCCGGATTCAGGACGGCGGCTCCTGGAAGGAACTCCCTCAAGTGAAGCTTCAGCGCATGAACCGGCGGGCCCTCACCCTCGGTGCTCTCGCCGTCTCCGGCGCCCTGGCCCTCACGGCGTGCGGCTCCGACGACACCAGCTCCGGCGGGGACAGCAGCGCCTCCTCGACCGCCGCGGCCGGCAACATCAAGTGTGACGACGCCAAGGGCCAGCTGCTCGCCGACGGCTCGTCCGCGCAGAAGAACGCGATCGACGCCTGGGTCAAGCAGTTCACCCTGGCCTGTGGCGTGCAGATCAACTACAAGGGCAGCGGCTCCGGCGCCGGTATCACCGCGTTCAACCAGGGCCAGGTCGCCTTCGCCGGCTCCGACTCCGCGCTGAAGCCCGAAGAGGTCACCGCCTCCAAGAAGGTCTGCACCGGCGGCCAGGGCATCGACCTCCCGATGGTCGGCGGCCCGATCGCGATCGGCTTCAACGTCCCGGGTGTGGAGAAGCTCGTCCTGGACGCGCCGACCGTCGCGAAGATCTTCAACGGCAAGATCACGAACTGGAACGACGCGGCGATCAAGAAGCTGAACCCCGACGCGAAGCTTCCCGACCTCAAGATCCAGGCGTTCCACCGCTCCGAGGACTCCGGCACCACCGACAACTTCACCAAGTACCTGATCGCCTCCGCCAAGAGTGACTGGCCCTACTCCGGTGGCAAGGCCTGGCAGGCCAAGGGCGGCCAGTCCGCGTCCGGCTCCTCCGGCGTCGCCCAGCAGGTGAAGCAGACCTCCGGCGCGATCGGCTACATGGAGCTGTCGTACGCCAAGGACGGCATCACCCCGGTCAGCATCGACACGGGCGCCTCCGCCCCGGTCGACGCCACCGTGGAGAACGCCACCAAGGCCATCGCCGACGCCAAGGTGGTCGGCACCGGCAAGGACCTCTCGCTGCAGCTGAACTACGCGACCAAGGCCGACGGCGCCTACCCGATCACCCTGGTCACCTACGAGATCGCCTGCGACAAGGGCAACAAGGCGGACACCCTGCCCGCCACCAAGGCGTTCCTGCGCTACATCGCCTCCGAGGACGGCCAGAAGGTCCTCTCGGACAACGACTACGCGCCCATCCCCGACGACATCATCGCCAAGGTCCGCACCACGATCGATGGCCTGAGCTGACTGAGTGTGCGGTCCGGTCCGGGGCCTTGAGAAACCCCGGACCGGACCGCACCGTCCGGTGCACCGCCGCCAGGAGCCGCCGCCGACCGCGACCGGCTCCACTGGGCCGTACGGCGCGTACGGCTCCGCAGACCGGAGACCCCGATGGACATATCAACGAAGAACACCGAAGCCCCTCCACCCGCCCCACATCCCACGACCGAGCAGAAGCGCGCGGCCCGTGGCGCCACTCGACCCGGTGACCGGATTTTCCTCGGTCTCTCCCGCGGGTCGGGCATCCTGCTGCTCGTGATCATGGCCGCGATCGCGGGCTTCCTGACGTACCGCGCCTCGATCGCGATCAGCAAGGACGAGGCCAACTTCTTCACCGCCTTCGAGTGGAACACCAGCCTGCTGCCGCCGAAGTTCGGCATCGCCGTCCTGGCGTTCGGCACGGTCGTCTCCTCGATCATCGCCATGGTCATCGCGGTGCCGGTCGCCGTCGCGATCGCGCTGTTCCTCACGCACTACGCCCCGCGCAGGCTCAGCGGTCCCATCGCGTACGTGATCGACCTGCTCGCCGCCGTGCCGTCCATCGTCTACGGCCTGTGGGGCGCCCTGGTGCTGGTGCCGAACATGACCGGCCTCTTCGGCTGGCTGGACGAATACCTCGGCTGGACCGGCATCTTCTCCTGGCAGGGCGGCGCGCCCCGCTCGATGCTGACCGTCGGCATCCTGCTCGCGATCATGATCCTGCCGATCATCACCAACGTCAGCCGCGAGGTCTTCCGGCAGGTCCCGCAGATGCACGAGGAGGCGGCCCTGGCGCTGGGCGCCACCCGCTGGGAGGTGGTCCGCATGGCGGTCATCCCCTTCGGCCGCTCCGGTGTGATCTCCGCCTCGATGCTCGGCCTCGGCCGTGCGCTCGGCGAGACGATGGCCGTCGCCACCGTGCTCTCGCCGACCTTCGACATCCAGGCCAGCCTGCTCGACCCGGGCGGCGGCACCTTCGCCCAGAACATCGCCAGCAAGTTCAGTGAGGCCAGCGAACTCGGCCGGGACGCGCTCATCGCCTCCGGTCTGGTCCTGTTCGTCATCACCCTGCTGGTCAACGGCGCGGCGCGCATGATCATCGCCCGTCGCAAGGAGTACTCGGGGGCCAACGCATGAGCAACGCAGTCGCCGAAAAGCGTCCCAGCACCCTGCGCGGTGCCCGGCTCCCCAAGTGGGCGCCGTACGCCATCGCGGCCGGCTCTCTGGTGGTTGCGTTCGGCATCGGGCTGGCCGCCGGTCTGGACAGCGAGGTCCAGCAGGGGCTGATCGCCGCGATCATCTTCCTGATCGCCACGTTCGGGATCGCCGCCCGCGTCGAGGGACGCCGCCAGGCCAAGGACCGGATCGCGACCTCGCTGGTGTGGGTCGCCTTCCTGCTCGCCGTGGTGCCGCTGGTCTCCCTGGTGTGGGTCACCGTCTCGCGCGGCGTGAAGGTCCTCGACATCTACTTCCTGACCCACTCGATGGGCCTGATCGCCGACACCGATCCGGGCGGCGGCATCTACCACGCCATCGTCGGCAGCCTGGAGCAGGTCGGCCTCGCCACGCTGATCGCCGCTCCGATCGGTGTGCTCACCGCGATCTACCTGGTCGAGTACGGGCGCGGCAAGCTGGCCCGCTGGGTCACCTTCTTCGTGGACGTCATGACGGGCATCCCGTCGATCGTCGCGGGCCTGTTCATCCTCAGCATCATGCTGATGTTCGAGATGCAGCCCTTCGGGTTCGCCGGTTCGCTGGCGCTGTCCATCCTGATGATGCCGGTCGTGGTCCGCTCCACCGAGGAGATGCTCAAGCTCGTCCCGAACGAGCTGCGTGAGGCCTCCCTGGCGCTCGGTGTCCCGAAGTGGCGCACGATCCTGAAGGTGGTCCTGCCGACCTCGATCGGCGGCATCACCACCGGCATCATGCTGGCGGTCGCCCGTATCGCGGGCGAGACCGCGCCGGTGCTGCTGCTGGTGTGGGGCAACTCGCTCATCAACACCAACCCCTTTGAGGGTGCGCAGCAGTCACTTCCGCTGTACATCTATCAGCAGTACGCGAACAGCGCGGGCTCCGGTGCGGCCTACGACCGGGCGTGGGCGGCGGCCCTGACCCTGATCGCGTTCGTGATGATCCTCAATCTGGTGGCTCGCGGGATCGCCCGCTGGAAGGCCCCGAAGACCGGTCGCTGACGCGGCCATACGGCGACTGATCTGGAAGCGAAGTACAAACATGGCCAAGCGAATCGACGTAAGCGGGCTCACCGCCTACTACGGATCCCACAAGGCGATCGAGGACATCTCGATGACGGTCGAGCCGCGTTCGGTGACGGCCTTCATCGGCCCGTCCGGCTGCGGCAAGTCGACGTTCCTGCGCACGCTGAACCGGATGCACGAGGTCACCTCGGGCGGCCGGGTCGAGGGCAAGGTGCTGCTGGACGACGAGGACCTGTACGGGCAGGGCATAGACCCGGTGTCCGTGCGCCGCGAGGTCGGCATGGTGTTCCAGCGTCCGAACCCCTTCCCCACGATGTCGATCTTCGACAACGTGGCGGCGGGGCTGCGGCTGAACGGCAGCTACAAGAAGTCGGAGCTGAGCGACACCGTCGAGAAGTCGCTCAAGGGCGCGAACCTCTGGAACGAGGTCAAGGACCGTCTGAACAAGCCGGGCTCCGGGCTGTCGGGTGGTCAGCAGCAGCGTCTGTGCATCGCGCGGGCGATCGCGGTGGAGCCGAACGTGCTGCTCATGGACGAGCCGTGCTCGGCGCTCGACCCGATCTCGACGCTGGCCATCGAGGACCTGATCGGTGAGCTGAAGGAGCGCTTCACGATTGTCATCGTGACGCACAACATGCAGCAGGCGGCGCGTGTGTCCGACCGGACGGCGTTCTTCAACCTCGCGGCGGTGGGGCAGCCGGGGAAGCTGATCGAGATCGATGACACGGAGAGGATCTTCTCCAATCCGTCGGTGCAGGCGACGGAGGACTACATCTCCGGGCGGTTTGGCTGAGCCGACGGTTTCCTGACCCCTCGCGGTGCTGCATGGCGGTGCCACCGCGAGGACGATGAGGGCCCGCCTCCGGGTTCCGGGGGCGGGCCCGTCGTTGCTGGGGGGTGCCTGCGGCGGCCTGCGGGGGTGGGTGGGGGTGCGCGTTGCGCCTGCGGTTCGGTGGGGGGCGGGGACGGGTCGGGGGTGTCCGTCCTCGGAACGTCGCGGAATCGGTTTCTCACCAACTTGGCGGTGTTGACGCGACAACCGCTGCGGGCGGACACCCCCGACCCGTCCCCTTCGCGCCGT
>NZ_JBEXRA010000077.1:0-31527 GCF_040612855.1 Streptomyces sp. NPDC006332 | reverse complement strand
TGCGACTACAACTCGCCCCCCCCCACCCCACCCATCCCCACCCCCCCCCCCCCGGCCGCCCCCCCCCCCCCCCCCCCCCCCCCCCCCCCCCCCCCCCGGGGCATCCGGACCGAGGGCGTCCCGCGCGTCGTGCTGTGCGCGTCGCTGTTCTACTTCCGCCTTCCGCGGGAGCAGTGGCGGGCGCGGCTCGAACAGGTGCGGGCCTCGGGATACACCTGCGTGGACGTCTACCTGCCGTGGAACTTCCACGAGACGGCGCCCGGCCGCTGGGACTTCGAGGGCAGACGCGACGTCGCCGCCTTCCTGGACCTCGCGCAGGAGGTCGGGCTGTACGTGATCGCGCGGCCGGGTCCGTACATCTGCTCCGAGTGGGACGGGGGCGCGCTGCCGGCCTGGTTGGGCCTCGATCCCGACCTGCGGGTCCGCCAGCACGAGCCGCGCTTCCTCGCCCAGGTCACCGCGTGGTTCGACCAGGTGCTGCCGCTCCTGGCCCGCCGTCAGTACCCGGCGGACGGCCCCGTCATCATGGTCCAGTTGGAGAACGAACTGGACTTCTTCGACTGCGCGGACCGCGCGGGATATCTGACCGACCTGCGTGACCAGGCGATCCGCCACGGCATCACCGTGCCGCTCATCGCCTGCGCGGGGCAGGGCGACCTCGAAGGGGCCACCGGGAACGTCCCCGGCGTCGTACCGGCCTGCAACTTCTACCCGGACGACGACTCCCCGCACATCGAACCCGAGGTACGACGCTACGCGCAGGTGTTGGCGGAGCGTGAACTGCCGCTGCTGATCACGGAGACCAATCGGCGTCACCGGACGCTGCGCCGACTCCTGGCCAGCGGCGCCTCGTTGGTCGCGCCCTATCTCCAGTCGTCCGGGTGGAACTTCGGCTACACGCCGTCCACGGGGAACTGGGGCACCCCCGGCAACTTCATGAGCCACGGCTACGACTTCGGCGGGTACGTCTCGTCCACCGGCACCGAACGGCCCGAGTACGTCCAGGCGCAGGTGCTCGCTCGGGTGATCGACACCCTGGGACCGCACCTGGCGCTCGCCACCTCGGCCGTGCCCGGAGCGGAGGTCGAGGCCGACTTCCCGACCAGTTCGTCACCATCGGCCCTGGACCTCGACGGAGGCGGCCGGCTCATCGCCGTACCGCACCTCGGTACGACCCCGGGCAAGGCCGTCGTGAACGGCGTCCCGGTCGCCGTCGCCGCGGACTCCTGTCCGCTGATGCCGGCGAACGTACCGCTCGGGCCCTGGGGTCTCGACGCGACGCTCACCCTGGCGTCCGCGGATCTGGTGGCGGCGTCGGAGGGTGTGCTGACGTTCTCCTCCGAGGTACCGGTCACCGTCGTGCTGGGCGCAACCCGCGTCGAGATACCGGCACCGGCGGCCGGCGCGCCCGAGCGGACGGCCGTCGGGGGAGTGACACTGGTGGCGCTGGCGCCGAAGGACGCCGCGCGCCTGCGAGCGACGGACAGCGACGGCACGGTGCGTCTGGCCGACGCGCCACCTCTTCGGAGCACGACGCCGCCCACCGCCGTACGGGCCGTGCGACGGCGACCGGCCCTCGCACCTCAGGAGCCGGCGGGCTCGCACGAGGTGCCGCCGACGCTGGAGTCGCTCGGCGTGTACCGGGGGCGCGGAACCTATCGGACCACCGTGGATCTGACCGGAGTCGACGAACTGCTGCTCGTCGGCGCGGCGGACATCGTCGACCTCTCGATCGCCGGTCGGGTACATCCGACGATCGCCGGATTCGGCGCGGCACGGCGGATCGACGTCCGTGAGGCGACCGGCAGCGCCGCCGTCGAGGCCGTGGTGGAGATCTGGGGGCACGCCAACTTCGACGACGCGCGGCTGCCGGCCCTACGCCTCGGCGCGCTGCGCGGCCTCGGCACCCTGTGGACGGTGCGGGACGTGGCGGATGTGTCGGCCCTGTGGTCGGTGAGCGACCATTGGGCCGGCCGTCCGGCGCCCCTGCGTGAGCTCGGCGGGTGGAGCAGCACCCGCGTCGCCCTCCCGGTCACCTACACCCGCGACGTCCGCTCGGCCACCGCGTCGGCGTTGCTCCTGCGGGGCATGGTCGAGCCGGTGCGCCTGACGGTGGACAACGGTGAGCCGCGCACCGTGCACGCCGAGGACCCCTGGGTGGTGCTGCCCGCCGGAACACACCGGATCTCCGTCACGATGCCGCACCACCCCAGCGGCGGGGGCCTGCGAGCCGAGCTGCTCAGCCTCGAACCGGTGACGGACTGGTCGTGCGCCGCGCAGGACGACGACCTCCTGACCACGTTCGCCACCGGGGCGAGCCCCGGGCAGGGCGTTCAGCTGCCGCTGGCCCTCGAACCGGGGGAGGAGGCGTGGCTCGACGTCGACCTGCCGCCGTCCGACGACGGCTTCCTGGTTCGGCTGGACGGATCACAGATCCGAGCGACCGGATGGTCCGCCGGGGAGTGCGTGGGCCGCGTCTGGGTCGGCGCCCGGCCGGATTTCTCGGGCGGAGACTCGAACGTATTGTGGGTCCCACCGGGATGGTCCGGGCTGACCCTGTTGCTGAGGGGCACCGCCGGGTCGGGCGACGCGGAGCTTCGTACCCTGTGGCTGGAGTCCGCTGACAGCTGAAGGAGAATGGTGTCGCGGCACACGGCCCGTGATCTTAGGAGCGAGAACCGGTTCGAGGTTCTGCACGCCCTGTTCGAGCTCGGGTCGTCCACCCGTCAGGAACTCGCCCGGCACACCGGACTCAGCCCGGCGACCGTGGCGACACTGGTCACCGAGTTCCTGTCCGAGGACGTCCTGCACATCGCGACCGTGGAGCGCAACACCGGCGGGCGGCCGCAGGAGCGCCTCACCATCAACCCGGACCGCGGCCGCATGGTCGGCGTCGACGTCGCCGAGACCTACGTCGACGCCACCGTGTACGACCTCGCTCTCGGCGCGCTCGGCCAGGGCGAGATCGCGCTCGACGAGCACGAGAACGACCCGGACTATGTCATCGACGGGATCGTCCGCGCGATCGAGGCGGCCGTCGGGTCCGGCGCGACCGAGCGTGAGCGCGTCATCGGCGTCGGGGTCAGCATGCCGGGGCACGTCCATCCCGGCGCGGGCGTCTCCGTCTTCGCGCCGAACTGGGACTGGCGCGACGTCCAGATCGAGAGAATGCTGGAGAAGATCCTCCGGATCCCGGTCTACGTCGACAATCCGCTCAAGGCCCTCGCCCTGTCCGAGATGTGGTTCGGTATCGGGCGCGGCGAAGACACCATGGCCGTCGTCAACCTCGGCACCGGCGTCGGCACCGGCATCGCCGTCGACGGTTCACTGATCCGCGGCACCACCAACAACGCCGGTGAATGGGGCCACACACTGCTCCAGTTGGACGGCAGACGGTGCCGGTGCGGTCGGCGGGGTTGCGTCGAGGCGTATCTCGGTGTCCACGGTCTGCACACGACGCTCGCCGAGATCGACGTGAAACATCCCGCGCTCCGGCAGCGACGGCAGCGCGACTTCGTCGAGGCGGTCGCCGCCGGACTCGACGCGGGTGATCCGGCACTGATCGCTCTCGCCCTGCGCACCTCGCGCTACCTGGCCGCGGCCCTCGGCGACCTGGTCAACCTGCTCAACATCCCGAGGATCACCCTCACCGGCTGGACCTCGAAGGCCCTCGGCGAATGGCTGGTGCCCGCCGTACGCGACGAACTTCCGCACCATGTCCTGCCGGGTTCGCTGCCGGGCCTCACCGTCGAACCGTCCCAGGTCCCGGGCAACGCGGTGGCCCTGGGCATGGCGGCCTTCACCCTGCAGCAGTTCCTCACCCGACTCGGTCTGGCCAGCCCGGTCGGCACCCGGCCGCGAACGGACCCGGAGCACGGCGGCGACCAGTCAGGACCTGGGCGGCCGTAGGGCGTTCGGAGCTCGCAGCGGAAGCACCGTCCCCAGACGGGCGAGTGGGGACAAGGCCATCAGCAGCGGGGACAGCATCATCCCCGCGGCAGCCGCCAGGAGGCTGGTGCGCACTCCCCATTCCTGCGCGAGGAATCCGCCGAGCAGGGAGCCCAGCGGGGTCATCCCCATGCCGGCGAACGTGATCGTCGCGGCCACCCGGCCCTGCATCCCGTCCGGAGTGACGGTCTGCCGGACGGCCATGACCGTGACGTTCACCAGCTGACCGCCGGTCCCGAACACGAAGTTGACGGTGAGGAGCACGGGAACCGTCACCGCGGCGGAGCCGTGCAGCGCGGGCACACCCAGCATGACGCCGTCGCCGAGGAGCGCCGCGCCCACCAGTACGGGGCCGTACCCGAACCGTCGTGGCAGGCGGGCGGCCAGCACGGAGCCCAGGAGCGCGCCGGGTCCCGTCGCCGCGAGCGCCAGCCCGACGAAGGTGCCCGACAGGTGCAGTTCGCGCGGCAGGAAGAGCAGATAGACGGTCATCGTGGCCGCGAAGGCGAACTGGAACGCGGCCGAGGCGAGGCACACGGTCCGCAGCGAGGCGTCACCGACGACGAAGCGGACCCCCTCATGGATCCGCCGCCAGACCCGAGGGGGACGTTCCGCGTGCTGCGGCAACGGTTCGATCCGACGGATCCGCCGGATCGACAGGAAGGACAGCGCGAAGAACAGCGCGCTGGAGGCGACCGCGATCGGCGCCGACAGCAGGGACACCAACGTGCCGCCCAGAGCGGGACCGCCGATCTGGGCGGCGGACCGGCTGCCCTCCAGCGCGCTGTTGCCCCGCACCAACTGGTCGCGTTCCACCAGCCGTACGAGAGACGTCTGGTAGGCCACGTCGAAGAACACGGACAGCGCCCCGACGACGACGGCGACCACGAACAGCGCGGGTAGGCCCAGCCAACCGAGGACGCCGGCCACGGCGGTCGCACCCAGGGCCAGGCACCGGCCGACGTCGGTCAGCACCATCACGGTGCGGGCCCGCCACCTGTCCACCCAGGCGCCGACGAAGAGCGAGAGCAACAGGATCGGCGCCTGCCCCGCCGCGCGCAGCATGCCCAGTTGGCCGGCGCTGGCGTCGAGGGTCAGGACGGCGAGGAGCGGCAGGACCACCAGGCCTGCGTGTTCGCCGAGTTGGGAGGCGGTCTGCCCCACCCAGAGACTGCGGAAGTCGCTGTCCCGCCACAGGCTCGGCACAACAGATCGACCGGAATCGGATGCGGCGTGGGAAGCGGACGGCACGGGTTTCCTTCGGGTCGCCGAAAAACGAGGCCCGTCACCCGGCGCCGGAAAGGCGCGCCCGGGTTCGGACGGGAAGGCTCGCTGTGCCGCGACATCAAGGGCAGCACGCGATGACCGGCCGATACGGCCTACGACGTCAACGCGCGCTCGGACGACCGGGCATCTCTTCGCTCCTCGTGGGTCTCTCGCTCCACCCCGGACCCTAGCCCTCAACGACCCTTGCGCGAAAGGCAATTCAGACGCCGCGCGGATCGATCATCGTCGAGACAACAAGCGTGGAGCCCTGGGCCACAACCTCCCTATAGTCTATTTGGACTGATAGAGTTCGACTATGCCGCGTCGCGCTCTCGACAACCCGATCGTCCTGGCCGTGCTGGGCCTCCTGCTCGAACAGCCCTCGCACCCACACCAGATGCTCGCCGAGCTGCATCAACGCAGCGACAGCCACGCGGCGTTGATCACCCGAGGCACGCTCTACAACACGGTCGCCGCCCTGGCGGAAGCGGGTTGGGTGGCCTCGCAGGGCAGGCAGCGCTCGGGAAACCGGCCGGAGCGAACGGTCTACGCCCTGACGCAAGCGGGCCACGACGAACTCGTGCGACGCCTGGAGTCCCAGATCCGTACCCCGGAGCGGGAGCTCTCGCAGTTCCTCGGCGCGGTCACCTACCTCGGTGCTCTCGGGGCGGACGGTGCGGTGGAAGCCCTGACCGAGCGCGCCCGACGCCTCGGGCAGCGGACGTCCGCCGACGAGGAGCGTCTCTCGCAGGCCCTGGCGGCCGGGGTGCCTCGCCTGCACGTCATCGAGGCCGAGTACGCGTTGTGCCTCGCTCGCGCCGAGTCGGCATGGATCGCTTCGGTCATCGACGACATCCGCACCGGATCACTGACCTGGCCGACCGCCGCGGCGGCAACTGGCCCGTCCCCGGACCACCGCACCGAGAGGAATCCAGCACGTGACGCTGACAGCGCATGAGGGCCTGCTCTTCGGGATCTATCCGGGCTCAGTCACCGGTGACGACACCGGGGGACTGGCCGGCGGCCCGCCCGACGACCCGGCTCTCGTGTCGAACGCACTCGACCGCCTCCAGGGTCGGCCGGGCCGCCCGTTCCTGGTGCGCGCCTACACGGGCTTCGACGACGCCACCGACTTGGGCGAGCCCCACGCGACCGCGACGCCGGCCGCCGCGGCCCAGTACGCCGTCCGGGGGCGCCGCCTGGATCTGGTGGCGCAATACCAGTCCGCCGCCGGGAACGTCGACGGCTACTGCCAGTTCCTGCGCGAACTGGTCGAACAGTACGGCCCGGTCACGAGTACGCTGCAAGTCACGGAAGAGCCCGACGTCACGTCGAACCCCGTACTGGACGGCTACTACCCGGGGGTGCGTGACGCCATCGTCCGCGGAGTGTCCGTGGCCAAGGCGCGGGCACGTGAACTCGGGTACCGGCACCTGCGGGTGGGGTTCAACACCACCCCGCTCTTCGGACCGGCCGCCTCCTTCGTCACCGACCTGACCGACCGCGGCGGGGACGCCTTCATCGCCGATCTCGACTACGTCGGCCTGGACTTCTTCCCCGACGTCTTCCGGCCCGTCGCCGCGGCCGACCTCGAAGACGCCGTCGAGGGACTGTTACGCCATCACCGTGAGACGGTGCTGACCCCCGCCGGACTGGGACTCCTGCCGCTGCACATCACCGAGCACGGCTGGCCCACCGGCCCCGACCGGCCCCCGAACCGGCAGGCCGACATCGTCGAGACCGTCGTACGGGTCATCGCCGCCCAGGCGAAGCAACTGCACCTGAGCGGTTACACGCACTTCGCGCTGCGCGACGCGGACAGCGCGAAGTCAGGACTGTTCCACCAGTTCGGGCTCACCACCGATGACTACGCCCCCAAGCCCGCCTTCGACGCGATGAAGAGACTCGTCGAACGCCACGGCGCCTGAAAAGGCTGAAGCCGGACGTGGGTTCAGGCCCGGGGCGCCAAACCGCTCCGATAACATGTTCGAACTCACACGAGTGCTGTCATTGCCAGTCCTTCACCGGAAAACCGCGCTATCCGGTCCAAAGAGTCACCTATTAACTAACATCTAACAAATCGGCCAAACAATTGATATCTAACAAATCGCGGGTGTTTTCGCGACTGAACCGCAGAGACGAGCTCGCCGCGTGGCGCCAACCACGGGCGATATTGTGGGCCACGGCGGGTGTGGTGACCCTTGGATTCCTCATCGCGCTGGAGATCGCCGCGCGCGGCTACGGTCTGCCGGGGCCGCTCACGACTCAGGCGCGAGAGCTGATATTCCTGCCCAAATCGGGTTTCCTGCTGTATTTCAGCATGGCCTTGATGATGGTGGTGTTCACCTGGCGACAACGGTTGATCGCCACCGGTGTGGCGATCGGCATCGACGTCGTCTTCCTGCTGGTGCGGTTGGTGGTCCATGCCGACATGAGCGAGGGTCACCCCTTCGGCAACGGCGCGTGGTGGGTGATTCTGGGCTACGCGGTCATCGCTCTCACCCGCCGCGCCGGCCCGGAACGCGTCCTGCTGCTGAAGGGCGTCGGACTGGGTCTGCTGATGGTGGTCGGCCGCAAGGTGGGCGACACCTGGCTGCTCATCACGTCGAAGACCCGCCCCGTGGTGCTCGACCAGTACGTGGCAACCGCCGATCACGCGCTGGGCAGCCCGTCCTGGGTGGTAGGCCGGATCGTCAGGGAAACCGGCCCGATCGGCGCGCATGTTCTCGACAGCGTCTACACACTGCTTCCGGCGGCCGCGGTCGTCGTCGCGCTCTACCAGCTGCGCAACGTGGCGGCCGAGCGCCGCTTCCCGGGCCATCATCTGGTGCGCACCTTTCTGGTGATCGGCCTCCTCGGGCCGGGCATCTACATGCTCTTCCCGGTGGTCGGGCCGATCTTCGCCTACGGCCCGGGCGCCACCGGCACCGGCGGCCTGCAGTGGGCGGTGGCCGACCTGTGGCCGAACACGCCGCCACCGATCGGCACCCCGCACCTGATGACGTACGACGGGATCACCCCACGCAACTGCATGCCCAGCCTGCACACCGCATGGGCCACCGCGATCTTCATCCATTCCCGCAAGGGCTCACGGCTCCTGCGCTTCGGAGGCACGTTCTGGCTGATAGCCACGCTCGGCGCGACCCTGGGATTCGGCTACCACTACGGTGCGGACCTCGTGGCCGGCGTGGTGTTCACCTACACGATCGAGACAGCGCTGCGCGCGTTCGACCGTGGCTGGGACCGGGCGGGAATCCAACTGGTCACCTACGGTACGACGGTTTTCGCCGCGCTCCTGGTGGCCTATCGCTACCTGCCGATGGAGATGGCCAGGCATCCGTGGGTGTTCGGGCCCCTTCTCATTCTGGCGATGAGCTCAGTGGTGTACGGCTACCTGCGGACCACCAGGCAGTGGGAACCGACGTCCGCACCGACCCAACGACCGGAACCACAACTTGAACCAGTCGTGTGAGCCGGGTCGCAAGGAGGGATTCGACCCGCCCTGGACCGAACGGCGACGGATGCCGAGTGGACTGGTCGCGCTGGCACTCGGCGGGTTCGGCATCGGTCTGACCGAGTTCCTGATCGCCGGGCTGCTGCCGCAGGTGGCGTCGAGTTTCGCGGTCTCCGAGGCGGCGGCGGGGTGGCTGATCTCCGGGTACGCGTTGAGTGTCGCGATCGGTGCGATCGCGCTGACCGCGGCGACGGCACGACTGGCCCGCAAGAAGGTCCTGGTCGGCCTGGTGGCGTTGTTCGTCATCGGCAACCTGTTGTCCGCCGTGGCGCCGAACTACCAGGTGATGCTGCTCGGGCGGATCACCGCCGCGTTGTGCCACGGGTCGTTCTTCGGTATCGGTTCGCTGGTCGCTCGTGGTCTGGTCGCGCCGGAGCGGAAGTCCCGCGCGGTGGCGCTCATGTTCGCCGGGCTGACGGTCGCGAACGTGCTGGGTGTTCCGTTCGGCGCGCTGGTCGGTGAGCGCTGGGGCTGGCGGGCGGCCTTCTGGGCGGTCACCGCCATCGGTGTGCTCGCGCTGGCGGGCATCGCCGCCCTCGTCCCGAACGGCGCGGGAGAGGCACAGTCGTCACCACCGACGGGCCGCTCGGAGCCGGTCCCGCCCACCAGCCTGCGGGCCCAGTTCCGTGCGTTCCGGTCCTGGCAGGTCTGGCTGACCCTGACAGCCACCGCACTCGGCTACGGCGGGATGTTCGGCGCGTTCAGCTACCTCGCCTACACGTTCACCGAGGTCGGCGGCTTCGCCCCGTCCGACGTCCCCTGGCTGCTGATGGTGTACGGCGTCGGCCTGGTCGTCGGCAACCTGGTCGGCGGGCGGGCCGCCGACCAGGACCGTGACCGGGCCCTGATCCTCGCCCTGCTCGGACTCACCGTCACCCTGACCGTGTTCGGCCTGCTGGCCGCGAGCGCCACCGCGTCGGTGATCCTGGTGTTCCTGATGGGGCTGTTCGGGTTCGCCGGCGTGCCCGGCATGATCACCCGCGTCACCGACTTCGCCGACGGAGCGGCACTGGCCGCCAGCGCCAACGTGTCCGCCTCCAACGTCGGCAACGCCCTCGGCGCATGGCTGGGGGGCCTGGCCATCACCGCGGGCCTCGGCTACACCGCACCGCTGTACGTCGGCTCCGGCATCGCCCTGCTCTCCGTCGTGGTCATGGCCGTGGCGGCACATCGAGCCAGGCCACTCCCGCCTGCGGACTGACCGCTCCCGGTGACCGCTTCCCGCACGCCCGAGGAACAGTCCGTCCGGTCACCAAGCGTGAGCATTTTCCCAATCGTGACTGATGTACCCGATGACCGTATCCTCGTCAATACAGGGTTTTTTACGAAAAGTGGTTATCTCGGGTGTGAGAGAGGCGGGGCGTGGTTCGGTCCGACGGGGTACCGATGGCGCTGGGGCGTGCTGCGGACGGCATGGGGCCCGCTCACTTTCGTGAGCGGT
This sequence comes from Streptomyces sp. NPDC006332, assembly GCF_040612855.1. Taxonomy (NCBI): domain Bacteria; kingdom Bacillati; phylum Actinomycetota; class Actinomycetes; order Kitasatosporales; family Streptomycetaceae; genus Streptomyces; species Streptomyces sp. NPDC006332. Next base: position 21,358 of record NZ_JBEXRA010000077.1, on the reverse strand, counting down.
TTTTGCAGGGTGAGCCGGTAGAGGGCGGCGTACGGACGACGATCCTGGGCTCGTGGCAGCGCTGCCGGTCCCTGGGCCTGTCGCCGGACCAGTCCGACCTTCCCTTCCGGGAGGATTTCGACCCGGACGGCCGGATCGTCCGCGCTGCCGAACCGGTGCTCGACCGACTGCAGGCCGCGTTCTCCGGAAGCGAGATCAACATCTCCGTCGCCGACGCGAACGGAACGGTCCTGCTGCGCCGTTTCGGCGAGACGTCGCTGGCCAGAGCTCTCCCCGCGATCCAACGCGTTCCGGGTTTCGTGTTCGCCGAGCGGTTCGCCGGAACCAACGGCATAGGTCTCGCCCTCGCGGAACGGCAACTCATCAGGGTCCACGGCGCCGAACACTTCGCGGAGCGTTCCCAGTCGAACGCCTGCGTCGCGCTTCCCGTCCGCGACCCGCTCAGCGGGCGCATCGAGGGCGTGCTGTGCTTCGGATATCCGCGCGGCGCCGAGACCCCCGCGCTGGTCGTCCTGATACGGAAGGCCGCGGACGCCGTGGAGCGGCGACTGCTCGGGCAGAGCTCCGCGCGTGAGCGCTCTCTGCTGCGGGCGTACCTGGCCACCGGGGCCGAGGACGCCGACGGCCCGCACCGCATCGTCGCGCTGGACGAACCGGCTCTCGACCTGCTTCCCCGGGACCGGGCGATCCTCATGGAGAAGGCCGCCGAACTGATCTCCCGCGCGCAGCTGGCCGCCGTCGACGTGCCCCTGCCCGGCGGCCGACGGGCCACCCTCACGAGCCGCCCGATGACGAGTGCCTCCGGGGTGGAGGGCATCGCGATCGAGGCCGTCCTCCCCGGCGCCGCGTCGGGAGACGGGGAGTCCAGCGCCGTCCCGGGCCGGGCAGACGAACTGCGGGCCACGCCTGCCGACGTCCCCGCCGCCGCACGGCTCGCCCGCCTCTCCGTCACCGCGCTGTCCACGCACCTTCCCGAAGAGCTGTCCGCGCACCTGGCCGAAGCCGCGCCCGCCCAGTCCGCCACGGACGGCAAGGACGTCACGGTCGACGGCGCGACGCACCCCCAGCCCGAACCGCCCCCCGCCGCCAGGGGGCTCGTCCTGGTGGGGGAGCCGCACGTGGGGGCGTACGCACTGGCCGCGCGACGCCGCCTGGAGCTGCTGTCCGAGGCCAGCGTCCGCATCGGCACCACCCTGGACGTGCGCCGCACCGCCGAGGAACTCGCCGAGACGGCCGTCCCGCGACTGGCCGACTTCGTCACCGTCGACCTGCCCGAGGCGGTGCTGCGCGGGGAGGAGGCCGCCGACCCCCTCAGCGACCTGCGCCGTGCGGTGGTCCACGGCATCCGCGACGACCTCCCCTTCACCCCGGCCGGCAAGCGGTCCGACTTCGGTCCGACCACACCCCAGGGCCGGTGTCTGACCAGCGGACAGGCTGTACTGGAGCCCGACCTCAAGGTCGCCGCGGGCTGGCTCGCCCAGGACCCCGAACACACCGAACGGCTGCTGGCCCACGTCCACTCCCTCATCGCCGTACCCCTCGTGGCCCGTGGTGTCGTCCTGGGCATCGCCAGCTTCTACCGCGCCCAGGACCCCACCCCCCTCGGGGACGACGACCGCTCGCTGGCCCTGGAACTCGCCGCCCGGGCCGCCCTGTCCATCGACAACGCCCGGCGCTACACGCATGAGCGCACCATGGTCCTGGCCCTGCAGCGCAGGCTGCTCCCGCACGGGCTGCCCGATCAGGACGCCGTCGAGGTCGCTCACCGGTATCTGCCCGCGGAAGCCGACGTGGGCGGCGACTGGTACGACGTCATCCCCCTCTCCGGCACCCGCATCGGCCTCTTCGTCGGCGACGTCGTCGGCCACGGCATGCTCTCCGCGGCCACCATGGGCCGGCTGCGCACCGCCGCGCGCAGCTTCGCCGAGCTCGACTTCCCTCCGGACGAGGTCCTCATCCACCTCGACAACCTGGTGGGGCGGCTGGACCGGGAGGACCCCGATGGCGAGGGCGCCGGCATCATCGGAGCGACCTGCCTGTACGCCGTCTACGACCCGACCTCGCAGCGGTGCGTCATGGCACGCGCCGGCCATCCCCCGCCCGCGATCGTCCACCCCGACGGCAACGTGTCCTATCCCGACCTGCCGGCCGGGCCCCCGCTCGGCCTCGGCGGGCTGCCCTTCGACGCCGTCGAGGTCGACCTCCCGGAGGACAGTCAGCTGGTCCTCTACACCGACGGACTCATCGAGGACCGCAACCGCGACGTCGACGCGGTCCTCGACCAGCTGCGCGGGGTCCTCGCCCATCATCCGGAGCGTGCGCCCGAGGACACCTGCCAGGCGATCCTGGACGAAGTGGCCCCCGCCCACCCCTGTGACGACATCGCCCTGCTGGTCGCCCGCACCCACGCCCTGGACCCCCGTCAGATCGCCACCTGGGAGCTGCCCGCCGACCCCGCCTTCGTCGGCGACGTCCGTGCGTCCGCCGTCCGGCAACTGGCCGACTGGGGTCTCGACGAGGCCGCGTTCGCCGCCGAACTGATCTTGAGCGAGCTGGTCACCAACGCCGTCCGGCACGGCACCGGGCCCATCCGGGTACGGCTGCTGCACGACCGGACCCTGATCTGCGAGGTCTCCGACACCAGCAACACCGCCCCGCACCTGCGTCGGGCGGCCTCCACCGACGAGGGCGGACGCGGCCTGTTCCTGGTCGCGCAGCTGGCGCGGACCTGGGGGACCCGCTACCTCGCGGAGGGCAAGGTCATCTGGGCCGAATGCGAGCTCGACGGCAGGTGAGGACGGACCCCGGCGTTCCGCGACCGGCCCGCTGACCCGTTGGGGTCACGGTGGATCCACAGCAAACAGAAATGTCTGAAATGCTGTAATTTGCTCGGCAAGTGTCCCCTCGAACATCGGGCAGAAATCGCCAGGCCGACCCCCGGAGATGTCCGTGCACGACGCTCCCGACACGTCCGCGAAGGCGACGGCTCCCTTCGAGGCGGAACCCCTGGTCCGCGTCCGTGGGCTCGTCAAGCGGTTCGGCGGGACCCTCGCCCTGGCCGGGGTCGACCTCGACATCCACACCGGCAGCGTCCTCGCCCTCCTCGGTCCCAACGGAGCGGGTAAATCCACCCTCATCAAGGTGCTCGCCGGCGTCCACCACGCCGACGCGGGGCGGATCACGGTGGACGGACACCCGCTCGGCACTCCCGCCGCCTCCCGCAGCATGTCCTTCATCCACCAGGACCTCGGTCTCGTGGAGTGGATGACGGTCGCCGAGAACATCGCCCTGAGCGCGGGCTACCCACGCCGCGCCGGACTGATCTCCTGGCGGCGGACCCGCGAGCGCTGCGTGGACGCCCTGCGGATCGTCGCCGGACATCTCGACCCGGACGCACCGATCGCCACCCTCGCCCCCGCCGAGCGTTCCCTGGTCGCGATCGCCAGGGCACTGGCGGCACGCGCGAAGCTCATCGTCCTCGACGAGCCGACCGCCCGCCTCCCGGCCGCGGACTGCGCCCGGCTGTTCCGCGTCCTGCACGCCCTGCGCGACGAGGGCCACGCCGTCCTCTACGTCAGCCACCGCCTCGACGAGGTGTACGAGGTCGCCGACACCTTCGCCGTGCTGCGGGACGGCGTTCTCGTCAGCCACGGCTCACTGGCCGGCCACAGCCCCGCCCGCCTGGTGCACGACATCGTCGGCGAGGCACTGGCGGGCCACCACCCCTCCACGGCCGCGGTCACCGGCGCGGCCGAACTGGCCCTCACTGACGTAAGAGCCCCCGGCACCGGCCCGGTCAGCCTGGAGCTGAGGGCCGGAGAAGCCCTGGGACTGGTCGGCCTGTCGGGCGCCGGGCACCGGGAGCTGGGCCGGGCCATCGCCGGCATGGGGCCCCTTGTCGACGGGCGCGCCCTGCTGGGCGGCCGGCCGTACCGGCCCCGCACGGTCGCCGACGCCGTCAGCCGCGGGGTCGGCCTGGTGCCCGGCGACAGACTGCGGGAGGGGTGCCTCGCCGAGCTGACCGTACGGGAGAACCTCCTGGCCAATCGTCGCGCCGGAGACCGGCCGGCGCCGCGCTGGATCAGCCCTCGCCGCGAACGCGCCGAGGCCGCCGCTCTGCTGGAGCGGTTCGCGGTGCGCCCCCGCGACACCGAGACGTCGATCGCCGTCCTCTCCGGCGGAAACCAGCAGAAGGTCATGATCGGCCGATGGCTCAGGGCGGGCCTGCGGCTGCTGATCCTGGAGGAACCGACGGCGAGCGTGGACATCGGCGCCAAGGCCGCGATCCACCGCCTGCTCGACGAGGCGCTGGCCGAGGGCCTCGCGGTCCTGCTCGTCTCCACCGACTTCGAGGAGATCGCGGGCGTGTGCCGACGCACCCTGGTCTTCGTCCGCGGGGCGGTGACGGACGAGCTGAGCGGCGCGGCTCTCACGGTCGCCGAGCTCACCCGGGCCGCTTCGGCCATGCCTCCCTCCGCGACCGGGACGACCTCGTGACCGCCCAGCCGCCGCCACCCTCCTCCCCGTCCTCGCAACGGCCCCGGCCGGGCCGAGCGGGGCGACTGCGCCGCCCCGGGGGGCACCTCGTCGGCGCCTACGGTCTGCTGGCCCTCACCGCGCTGCTCGTCCTGACCTTCTCCCTCGCCCTGCCGCGCACCTTCCCCACCCAGGACACCGTCGACTCGATCCTGTCCAACCAGTCGATCCCGGCCGTCCTCGCGCTCGCCGCCATGGTTCCCATCGTGACCGGCGCGTTCGACCTCTCCATCGGCTACGGCCTCGGCCTGGCACACGTCATGGTGATGCAACTCGTCGTCAACAGCGGCTGGCCCTGGCCGCTCGCCTGCCTCGCGGTGATCGTGGGAGGGGCGATGGTGGGCGTCCTCAACGGCGTCATCGTCGTCTTCGGCCGGATCGACTCCTTCATCGCCACCCTCGGGACCGGCAGCATGCTGTACGCCGTCACCGGCTGGGTCACCGACGGCGGCCGGATCGTCCCCGGCCCGCAGGGCCTCCCGGCCGCCTTCACCGACCTGTACGACTCCACCTTCCTCGGCCTTCCGGTCCCCGCCTTCTACGTGCTCGCCCTCGCCCTCGTCCTCTGGCTCGTACTGGAACGGCTGCCGCTGGGCCGGAACCTGTACGTCGTCGGCTCGAACCCCCGGGCGGCCGACCTCGTCGGCATCCCGACCGGCACGTACACCATCTACGCCTTCACCGCGTCCGGCCTGATCGTCGGCTTCGCCGGGGTACTGCTCGCGGCCCAGCAGCAGATCGGCAACCCGAGTGTCGGCCTCGACTACCTGCTGCCGGCGTTCGCCGGTGCCCTTCTGGGCTCCACGGCGATCCGACCCGGCCGGCCCAACGCCCTCGGCACCGTCGTGGCCGTCGCCGTCCTCGCCGTCGGCCTCACCGGCATCGGCCAGCTGGGCGCCGACTTCTGGACCGTCCCGCTGTTCTACGGCGGCACCCTGCTCATCGCCGTCGGCCTGGCCGGGTACGCCGCCCGCCGACGTATGCGCACCGGTGCCGTAGCGGCCCGCGACGCGCCCGCCGAGCCACCGCCGCCGTCGTCCTGGAGGCAGGACGGCGGTACGACAGGCACCGCTCCTTGACCACGCCCCGGGCATCGCCTCCGTGCCCCGGCCGCATCCGCCCGCTCGTTCCTCCGCGAGGAGTTCTGGTGCACGGCAACCACAAGCCCCACCCCGCAGTCCTCAAGGCCCGCCTCGCCCTGTGCGGTCTGCTGGTGACGGCGACGGTCCTCGTCGGCTGCGAACGCGGCACGTCGGGCGGCGCGGGGGAGTCACCCACGGGTCCCAGCGGCTGCCCCGCCGCCCACAGCGAGGCCCAGGCCGCGGTCACCCGGGCGGAGAAGACCGACGTTCCCTGGGGCGGGCCGACCAGCGGTCCCGCGGCGGTGTCCGACAGGACCATCGTCTACGTCGCCCAGACCATGACCAATCCCGGAGTCGCGGGCGCCGCCGACGGGGTGAGGCAAGCCGCGCGGGTCATCGGATGGAACGTGCGGGTGATCGACGGCGGAGGCACCCCGGCCGGCATCCAGGCGGCCATGAGCGAGGCCGTGTCCCTCAAGCCCTCGGGCATCGTCATCGGCGGGTTCGACCCCGGCTCCACGTCGCGGCAGGTCGCGCAGGCCAACGCGCAGGGCATTCCGCTCATCGGCTGGCACGCGGTCGCCGCTCCCGGTCCCAGTCGGCGACCCGAGCTCTTCACCAACGTCACCACCCGCGTCGAGGAGGTGGCCCGGATCAGCGCACAGTGGATCATCTCGGACTCCAACGGCCGCGCCGGGGTGGTGCTCATCACCGACGCCTCGATCCCCTTCGCCAGAGGCAAGTCCGAGCTGATCAGGAAGGGGCTCGCCACGTGTTCGGGCGTGAAGCTGCTCGCGTACGAGAACATCCCGATCCCGGATGCGAGCAGCCGTACCCCGCGGGAGATCTCCTCCCTCCTCTCCCGGTTCCAGAGCAGGTGGACCCACTCGGTCGCCATCAACGACCTGTACTTCGCCGACGCCGCGCCCGCCTTCCGCGCCGCGGGCGAGAACGGCTCCGGCCCGCCCTTCAACATCGGGGCCGGTGACGGTGACCCCTCCGCCTTCCAGCGCATCAACGGCAGGCAGTACCAGGCGGCCACCGTGCCCGAGCCGCTGTCCCTGCAGGGCTGGCAGATCGTCGACGAGTTCAACCGCGCCTTCTCCGGCCGGCCGGCCAGCGGATACGTGGCCCCTGTCCACATCGCCACGGCCGGCAACAGCGACGGCGCCACGAGGTGGGACCCGTCGGGGTATCAGGAGGCGTACCGGAAGATCTGGGGCAAGTGACGGCCACCCAGAACGCCCCCCGCCCCGAGGCGGTCGGTCAGACGAGTTGCGGCGTGAACGGAAGCAGTTCGTCCGCTCCGGGTCGCACGAGGGTGCATGAGCTCTCGGGGACCTCGTTCCAGGCGCCGGGCAGATCACCCAGAGGCTCCGACACGACGAGGCGGGTCTCCTCCGAGACCTCCCGCAGGAACTCCAGGTCGGGGTGGAGCGCCCGCAACGTGCGCACCTCGGTGCTGGAGTACAGCGAGCGCGACTCTCCCTGGCTGGAGTAGCGGAAGGCCCACAGCCCCTGTCCGTCCGTCACGGCGACGGTCATCTGCAACGGGAACTCCACCCCGTGCTCGTGCCCGGTTCGTTCCACCAGGCCGACCATCCGCGCCACGGCGCCCGGAGGGTCGTCCTCCAGGCCGAAGGTGAGCGCCAGCCGGAACATCAACTCGGAGTCCGTCGATCCCTCGATGTCGGCGAAGAGCCTCGGGTCGACGGACAGCGCGAGGTCCCGCCGGACCCGGTGGAAGTCGGCGATCGCACCGTTGTGCATCCACATCCAGCGGCCGTACCGAAACGGGTGACTGTTGGTCTGCTGCACCGCGGTACCGGTCGAGGCTCGGATGTGGGCGAAGAACAGCGGGGACCGGACGTGGTCGGCGATCTCCCGCAGATTGCGATTGCTCCAGGCCGGGCCGGTGTCGCGGACGACCGCGGGGGAGTCGACCTCCGCCGTGTACCAGCCGACGCCGAACCCGTCACCGTTGGTGGTCTCGACGCCCAGCCGGGAGTGCAGGCTCTGGTCGATCAGGGAGTGAGCCGGTCTGTAGAGGATGGCGTCGAGCAGGATGGGCGTTCCCGAGTAGGCGAGCCACCGGCACATCAGCTACCACCTTCCTGGCGCTCCGATCCGCGCTGCACGGCGCCGACTGGGGGCGGGTGAGCCCCCCGAGGCGATGGACAGGCCCTGACCGGGCACGGACTCCGGTCCCGTCACTCAGGCAACCCGCCCGGGGAGCGGCTTTTTCAGGGTCGTACGCCTGGCCGTTGATCGCCACACGTCGAGTCCCGCGAGAGCGCCGGGTCCGTGCCGGGCGGGATGAGGAACTCGAGTTCGGGACGGTCCCAGAGCACGGCGGGCGGGTTCGCGGACACGGTCCCGGTGCGCTCCGCGCCCACGCCGCGGTAGAAGCCCTCGGCGGGAGGATGCGACACCACCCGGACACGGTCGAGCCCGGCCGCGCGGGCCTCGGACTGCATGTGCGCGACGAGCAGCCGTCCGATGCCACGCCCCTGTGCTTGGTCGGCGACGAACAGCAGGTCGAGCTCCGCCGGCGCGAGGACGAGCGAGTAGAACCCGAGGACGCGGCTTTCCTGCTCGTGGTCGGTGACGGCCGCGAAGACGCGGTGGGTCTCGATGTAGTCGGGGCCCACCCTGTAGTCCGCGACCATGGGCGCGTACGGCCCCTCGTAGGCGCGTGAGCCACGCACGAGCCGAGTGAGCCGCTTGGCGTCGCGCACGACGGCCCTCCGGACCGTGACTGTCCCACTCCCGCGCGTAATGCTCGACTTCATGAGGAGAGTATTACGTACCAGGAGACACCGTCACGCGGCGGGTGCGGCGCCCGAGCCGGCCTTTCCGCCGTGGTTGTTCGACCCCGGCCGGTCGTATCGACGCCGGGCTGGGGCAGGATCATGAGCACATCCACGCAATGAGGGGTTCAACGATGGAATACCGCCACCTCGGCAACAGCGGCATGATCATCAGTGAGATCGCGTACGGCAACTGGTTGACCCACGGCTCGCAGGTCGAGGAGGAGGCCGCCGTCGCGTGCGTGCGAGCCGCTCTCGACGTGGGCATCACGACGTTCGACACCGCCGACGTGTACGCGGAGACACGCGCCGAGTCGGTGCTCGGGCGGGCGCTGAAGGGGGAGCGGCGCGAAGGGATCGAGATCTTCACCAAGGTGTACTGGCCCACCGGCCCCGGCAAGAACGACCGCGGGCTGTCGCGCAAGCACATCATGGAGTCGATCGACAACTCCCTGCGCAGGCTCGAGACCTCGTACGTGGACCTCTACCAGGCGCACCGGTTCGACCGGTTCACGCCGCTGGAGGAGACCATGGAGGCGTTCGCCGACGTGGTCCACTCCGGTAAGGCCCTGTACATCGGCGTCTCCGAGTGGACGGCCGACCAGATACGGCGGGCGCACGCGCTGGCGCGGGAACTGCGGATCCCGCTGGTGTCGAGTCAGCCCCAGTACTCGATGCTGTGGCGGGTCATCGAGGGTGAGGTCGTGCCCACCAGCGAGGAGCTGGGCATCGGGCAGATCGTGTGGTCCCCGATCGCCCAGGGTGTGCTGACCGGCAAGTACCTTCCCGGGCAGCAGCCGCCGACCGGGTCGCGGGCGACCGACGACAAGGGCTCGGCGATGATCAGCCGCTTCATGCGTGACGAGGTGCTGGAGGCGGTGCAGCGCCTGAAGCCGCTGGCCGACGAAACCGGCCTGACCCTGGCTCAGTTGGCGGTCGCCTGGGTGCTGCAGAACAGCAACGTGTCCGCCGCGATCGTCGGCGCCTCCCGGCCGGAGCAGGTGACCGAGAACGCCAAGGCGGCCGGTGTGACGCTGGACGTGGATCTGATGGCGCGCATCGACGAGATCGTGCTGCCGGTGGCGGTGACGGATCCGCATCTCGTGCACCAGAGCGTGCCCCCGCAGCGTCCCTGAGCAGATGGCCGAGGCCATGACCCGCACCGGCGATCTGAAGGAGCCGCCGCGGATCGTGGCCTCGGTTTCGACGCCTGGCCAGGTCCTCGCTCGTTTCCGGCTCATCGCCCGCCCATGAGGATGTCCGATCCCCCGCATGGCCGCAGAATTGGTGTCATGTGCTGAATGTTCCGGATCGGAGACCCGCATGAAGGACCTCAAGTTCGAGCAGAAGCGCTCACTGTCACGCTTCGAGGCGGCTGACCAGCTCACGGCACTCGCAACCCTGCTGAGGGAAGGTGGGGACACCGACCTGGAACTCGGACCCGGGACGCTGAGCCTGCGGGTCCCCGACGAGCTGCGCGGCGAGATCGAGGTCGAAGTCGGTGACGGACAGATCGAGCTGGAGATCGAGTTCACCTGGCCGACCGCACCGGCCGAAAGGGCGGCCTCGCATACGGGAGCGGGCACCGGCACGGACAAGGCCACGAGGCGGAAGAGCGTGCCCGCCAAGTCCGGCCGGAGCGGTACGGGCACACGCACGGGCAGGAGCAAAGGCACGAAGCGGACTGCCGCGAAAACGTCCTGATGCGTGTCGGACCTCGTGGAAGCCATCCGTCCCCGACGGTCCCGTCCTTCGTCACTGGGTTCGGTTTTCTCCCGTGTCGGGCTGTTCGAGCTGGGAGGCCAGAACCGCGGCCTGGACCCGGCGTTGCACGCCCAGCTTGGCCAGCAGACGGGAGATGTGGTTCTTGACGGTCTTCTCCGACAGGTAGAGCTTCCTGCCGATCTCGCGGTTGGTCAGGCCGTCGCCGATCAGCACCAGGATGTCCCTCTCGCGTGCGGACAGGCTCGCCAGCTCGGACGGTACGGCCGGGCTGTCCGTCGGGTCGGCGCGCAGTGAGCTCATCAGGCGGGCCGTGGTCGCGGGGTCCAGCATCGACTGGCCCGAGGCCACCGTGCGAACGGCCGAGACCAGGTCGGACCCCTTGATCTGCTTGAGGACGTAGCCGGAGGCGCCGGCCATGATCGCGTCGAGCAGCGCCTCCTCGTCGTCGAACGAGGTCAGCATCAGACAGGCGAGCTGGGGCATCTGGTCGCGCAGCTCCCGGCAGACCGAGATGCCGTCACCGTCCGGCAGCCGCACGTCCAGGACGGCGACGTCGGGGCGCAGCGCCGGGCCTCGCGCGAGCGCGTGCTCCACGGTGTCGGCATCGCCGACCACCGAGATGTCCGGCTCGGCGCCGAGCAGGTCGGCCAGGCCCCGGCGGACGACCTCGTGGTCGTCCAGCAGAAACACACGGATCGGGTTCTGCTCGGTGAAAGTGCGCGGCTCCGACATGACAGGCCCCTCGTTACCCGGTGGAGGACAGGCTGCGCGTGCCACCGTCCCTGACGCCGATCATCACCCGCCCGGGCCGAACGCACCAGGGCCGACCGGCCCCCCTCGCGCGAATGAGGTGGCGGCTCTCACGAGACCGATGATCACAGGAGGGCACGCATCCGCCACAGATGCCGGCAGGTTCACGCGGAACCGCTGCTCCTGGTGCCACCGGGAGGCGCACCCTTGGGCGGCGCCGGGTCGACGTGGCGTGTGAGGTCGAAGTCCACGTCCACGACACCCTCGACGGCCCGGACCAGCCGTGCCGCCACCGGCACCAGCGAGGTGTCCCGGACCTGGCCGACGAGCTTGACGACGCCGTCCCGCACGTCCACGTGGATGCTTGACTTCTGCGCGGGGAACAGGCGGGAGACGACCTCACGCCGTACCTCCTCGGCGATCTCGTCGTCGGCGCGGAGGAAGACCTTGAGCAGGTCGGCACGGCTGACGACACCTTCGAGCAGGCCCACGGCGTCGACCACGGGGAGCCGCTTGACCTTCGCCCGGGCCATGGTCCGGGCGGCCTGGGCGAGGGTGGCGTCCGGGTGGGTGGTCAGGACCGGGGAGGTCATGAGGTCCTCCGCGGTCACCGCGCCGGCCTTCGCCAGGTCGGACAGGCGGCGCAGTTGGCTGGTGGGGGTACCTCCGCTCGAGCGGAGACGGGGATCGCTGTCGCGGAACTCCTCCTTGGGAAGCAGGTCCGCTTCGGAGACGACGCCGACGACACGGCCCTCACCCTCGACGACGGGCAGGGCGCTGACCTTCCAGTCCTGCATCAGCTGCACGATCTCCTTGAAGGGTGCTCTGCGGCCGACGGCGGCGACGGTGTGGGTCATCACATCGCTGACGATGTACGGGGTGGCGTGCATGACCACTCCTTGGTCGCGGTACGAGGGTGTGGATCAGATGGAGCTGCCGGCGCCGTACGGGGCGTACAGGTCCAGCAGGCGTGTCCTGGCCGAGCGGAGACGATGGGCGAGTATCTGGCCCACCCACTGGCTGACGTCGCTGCCCAGGGCCGGGTTGTCCCGGCACATCGACCGGACGGCCTCGGCGTCGAACTCGTAGGCCCGGATCGGTGTGGTCGCCTCGGCGCCCAGGTGCCAGACGTGCGGCGCGAAGAGCCAGGACCAGCCGACCAGCTCGTTGTGCCCGAGGCACTCGATGACGGCCGCCCGACGTCCCGGCACCCGCATGTCGAGCTCGATGCTGCCGGTGCGGATGATCCAGAAACGGTCGGCGCGCGCGCCCTCCTCGAACAGGCGCGTCCCCTGGGGTATGGACACTTCGCGGGCGACGCGCATGAGCTGCTGACGGTGTTCCGCTGACAAGGAGCGCAGCATGGTGGGGGTGGGAGAGACGTTCATGGCCTGCCTCCGCGGAGGGGTGCGAACTTCCAAGGCCAGCGTGTGCCGGGTCCTTCCGGCGGGCCAGGGGCCACCTGGACCACGCATCGGACCGTTGGGTACCGAATGAGCGGTGGCCTCGGCCTACCGGCTCCCGAACCGCGGGCCGGTCGGGTCCCATCCGGGACCAGTGGCCCCTGCGCGAGGAGCCCCTCGAAGACGACGCTGGAATCACCGCCCTCGCCGTGGTCCCCCACGACCGACTCGTCACCGAGGAGAACACACCGATGAAGGCAGCGGTCGTACGAGCGGCCGGACGCACCAAGGTCATTCATGAGGCCCGTCCACTCGTCTCCGTCAACGACCCCATCGACGAGGTCCTGCGCGGCGAGGCCAAGGCCAACATCGTGTTCGACCTGGACGCTGGGTGGTGACGACGATGACCGGGCTGCCCCTCGTCGTAGGCGTGGACGGCTCCCAGCCGAGCCTGCGGGCCGTCGACTGGGCGGCCGACGAGGCCGTCCTGCGCGGGGCGACGCTGCGCCTCGTCCACGCCTCGCTCTTCGAGCGGTACGAGGGTGCCACTCCCGCGGGAGACCCCGGCGAGCCGTCCGAGCAGGTCATGGCCGAGGACGTCGTGAGGACCGCCGTACAGCGGGCCCGCCTGCGCCATCCCGGCCTCGAGGCAGCCACCGACGTGCTGCCCGAGGAACCCGGGCACGCCCTGGTCCGGGAGGGACGCAGCGCCGCCGCGCTGGTGCTGGGAAGCCGCGGCCGCAGCGGGTTCGCCGAGCTGCTGCTGGGTTCGGTCAGCCTGACCGTCGCAGCCCACGCGGACTGCCCGGTGATCGTGCTCCGCGGCAGCCATGACAACCAGGTGCCCTCCGGGCCCGGCGGCCGGGTCGTCGTCGGCGTCGGCGAGCGGGGCGCGGACTCCGCCGCACTGCGCTTCGCCGTCCAGGAGGCGCGGATCCGCGACGCGACCCTGGAGGCGGTACGGGCCTGGCGGTGCCCCGCGCACGAGACCACCGACCACCCCCTGCTCGCCGGGGGACCCGCCAGGCTGCACGAACAGCACGCTGCTGAGATCCTGGACCAGGCACTGAAGGACGTGCCCGCGGATGTGGAGCTGCACCGGCGGACGGTGGAGGGCCCGGCCCGCGGGGTGCTGCTGGGCGCCTCGCACCAGGCCGACCTGCTGGTGGTCGGGGCCCGGCGCGACTCGGGGCACCTCGGGCTCCAGCTGGGACGCGTGGCCCACGCGGTCCTGCACCACGCCGCCTGCGCGGTCGCGGTCGTGCCCGAGCGGCCGTGAGCCGGGTGGCCGTGAGCCGGGTGACCGGTCGTTCAGAGGTTCGCCGCGTGATCGGGGACGTAGGTCTGCAGGTCGCGGGACGGCCGCACATAGCCGGTCGACTCCGGCCGCTCCGGCAGTTCGAGCACCGGCGGGGGAGCATCGCGATACGGCAGGGAGCCCAGCAGATGGGCGATCATGTTCAGCCGGGCCCGGCGCTTGTCGTCGCTCTCGACCACGAACCACGGCGTCTCGCTGATGTCGGTGTGCACCAGCATCACGTCCTTGGCCCGCGAATAGGCCTCCCAGCGGGTGATCGACTCCAGGTCCATCGGGGACAGCTTCCAGCGCCGCAGCGGGTCCTCCAGGCGGCGTCGGAAGCGCTCCTGCTGCTCGGTGTCGCTCACCGAGAACCAGTACTTGCGCAGCAGGATCCCGTCCTCGACCAGCATGCGTTCGAAGATCGGGCACTGGCGCAGGAAGAGCTGGTACTCCTCCGTGGTGCAGAAGCCCATCACGCGTTCGACCCCGGCCCGGTTGTACCAGGACCGGTCGAACAGCACGATCTCCCCGGCCGCCGGCAGGTGCTCGATGTAGCGCTGGAAGTACCACTGGGTGCGCTCGCGCTCGGTCGGCTTCGGCAGCGCCGCGATCCGTGCCACGCGCGGGTTGAGGTGCTCGGCGACCCGTTTGATGGTGCCGCCCTTGCCCGCGGCGTCCCTTCCCTCGAAGACGACGACCAGCCGGGCGCCCTCCGCCCGCACCCACTCCTGCAGCTTCACCAGCTCCGTCTGCAGGCGGAGCAGTTCCCGCTCGTACGCCTTGCGCGGCAGCTTCGCCGCCTTCTTGTCGGCCATGCCGCCTCCAAGCCCCGAGACCGCCGATGAATCCGGAGTCACTCATGCCCACGGTCGAACACCAGGACGCCACGGTACTTTCCGAGGAGGAGCTGCGCACTCTGGACGCCCACTGGCGAGCCGCGAACTACCTGGCCGCCGGACAGATCTACCTGATGTCCAACCCGCTGCTCACCGAGCCACTCAAGGCCGAGCACATCAAGCCCCGGCTCCTGGGTCACTGGGGCACCTCACCCGGCCTCAACCTCGTGTACACCCACCTCAACCGTGTGATCAGGGCGCGCGGACTGGACGCCCTGTGTGTCTGGGGGCCGGGGCACGGCGGGCCGGCCGTGCTCGCCAACTCGTGGCTGGAGGGCACCTACAGCGAGATCTACCCGGACGTGCCCAGGGACGGGGACGGCATGGCCCTGCTGTTCCGGCAGTTCTCCTTCCCCGGCGGTGTGCCGAGCCATGTCGCCCCTCAGACACCGGGCTCCATCCACGAGGGCGGTGAACTCGGCTATTCGCTGGCGCACGCCTACGGGGCCGCCTTCGACAACCCGGACCTGCTGGTCGCCTGTGTGATCGGCGACGGTGAGGCGGAGACCGGGCCGCTGGCCGCGTCCTGGCACTCCGACAAGTTCCTCGACCCCGTGCACGACGGCGCGGTGCTGCCGATCCTGCACCTCAACGGCTACAAGATCGCCAACCCGACGGTGCTCTCCCGGCTCCCGGAGGCCGAACTCGACGCCCTGCTGCGGGGCTACGGCCACGAGCCGATCCATGTCAGCGGCGACGACCCGGCCCAGGTGCACCGCGCCATGGCCCGGGCCCTCGACGACGCGCTGGACCGCATCGCGGCGATGCAACAGACCGCCCGCGAGGACGGCGTCGCCGAGCGCGTGCACTGGCCCGTGATCGTGATGCGCACCCCGAAGGGCTGGACGGGCCCCGCCGAAGTCGACGGCGTGCCCGTCGAGGGGACCTGGCGCGCCCACCAGGTCCCGCTCGCGGCGGTACGCGAGAACCCAGGGCATCTGCGGCAGCTGGAGACCTGGCTGCGCTCGTACCGGCCCCAGGAGCTCTTCGGCACGGACGGCCGCCCCGTCGCCGACGTCCTCGCCTGCGTCCCC
Organism: Streptomyces sp. NPDC006332; assembly: GCF_040612855.1. NCBI lineage: Bacteria > Bacillati > Actinomycetota > Actinomycetes > Kitasatosporales > Streptomycetaceae > Streptomyces > Streptomyces sp. NPDC006332. The sequence goes on along the minus strand of NZ_JBEXRA010000077.1, from coordinate 5,822 downwards.
GACGGCGCCAGGCGGCTCGGTGCCACCCCGCATGCCAACGGCGGACTGCTGGTGCGGGACCTTCCGATCGGGTCACTCGACGACTTCGCGGTACCCGTCGACAAGCCCGGAACCACCCTGCACGAGCCCACCAGGGTCCTCGGTGACCTCCTCGCCCGGGTCATGCGGGACACCGGCGGACGCCGGGACTTCCGCCTCGTCGGCCCTGACGAGACCGCCTCCAACCGGCTCCAGGCCGTCTTCGACGTCAGCGGAAAGGCCTGGCAGGCTCAGCACCTGGTGGGCGACGAACACCTCGAGCATCACGGACGGGTGATGGAGATCCTCTCCGAACACACCTGCCAGGGCTGGCTGGAGGGATATCTGCTGACGGGCCGTCACGGACTGTTCTCCTGCTACGAGGCGTTCGTGCACATCGTCGACTCCATGGTCAACCAGCACATCAAGTGGCTCAAGACCGCACGGGAGCTGACCTGGCGCGCACCCATCGCCTCCCTCAACTACCTGCTGACCTCCCATGTGTGGCGCCAGGACCACAACGGGTTCTCCCACCAGGACCCCGGCTTCGTCGACCACGTCCTCAACAAGAGCCCCGAGGTGGTACGGGTGTATCTGCCGCCGGACGCCAACACCCTGCTGTCGGTGGCGGACCACGCACTGCGCAGCCGGGACCACGTCAACGTGATCGTGGCGGGCAAGCAGCCCTGCTTCGACTGGCTGTCCATGGACCAGGCCCGCGCCCACTGCGCACGCGGCGCCGGCATCTGGGAGTGGGCCGGCACGGAGAACGGCGGCGAGCCGGACGTCGTCCTCGCCTGCGCCGGAGACGTACCCACCCAGGAAGTGCTCGCCGCCGCGCAGTTGTTGCGCCGCCATCTGCCGGAGCTCGCCGTCCGCGTGGTCAACGTGGTCGACATGACCCGGCTGCTGCCGCGTGAGGAACACCCGCACGGGATGAGCGACTTCGAGTACGACGGCCTGTTCACCACCGACAAGCCGGTGATCTTCGCCTACCACGGCTACCCGTGGCTCATCCACCGCCTCGCCTACCGCCGCACCGGCCACCCGAACCTGCACGTACGCGGCTACAAGGAATCCGGCACCACGACCACGCCGTTCGACATGGTGGTCCGCAACGACCTCGACCGCTACCGCCTGGTCATGGACGTCATCGACCGGGTCCCCGAGGTGGCCGTGCGCGCCGCCGCCGTGCGCCAGCAGATGGCCGACGCCCGCACCCGCCACCAGGCGTGGATCCGCGAGCACGGCATGGACCTGCCCGAGGTCGTGGACTGGACCTGGAACGCCTGACCTCCCCGCGTACGTCCGAAAGGGCCGGTCACCGCCGTCCTACCGGGAGGCAGAAGCAGGGACCGTCGGCGGCGCGCAGGGCCGATCGGCCCCGCGCCCGTCCCCGTACAGCCCCTGGGACCCCGTCCCGGACCGCGGGACGATCGAAGTGCCGAGAGCCGGCGCGGCCGACGGTCGGCCGTGCCGACGGTGAGAGGAGGCGGACCACCATGACCGACACCGTGTTGGTCACCTACGGAACGACGAACGGATCCACGGCGGGCATCGCCGAGGCCGTCGCCGATGTCCTGCGCAAGGACGGACTGACCGTCGAGGTGCTGCCGGCCGGGTCCGTGACGAGCGTGGCGCCGTACGACGCCGTCGTGGTCGGCGGCGGCCTCTACGCGGGACGCTGGCACAAGGACGCGCGGCGGTTCGTCCGCCGGCACAGCGGCGAACTCGCGAAGCGCCCCGTGTGGTTCTTCAGCAGTGGCCCGCTCGACCCCTCGGCCTCCGAGCGGGACATCCCGCCCGTGCGTGGCGTGCGGCGGGCGATGAACCGCCTGGACGCCCGGGACCACGTCACGTTCGGCGGGTGCCTGGAGGAAGGCGCGAAGGGACGCGTGGCCAAGATGATCCTCCGCTCCGGAAAGGGCGGCGACTTCCGGGACTTCGGCGCCATCCAGGCATGGGCGCAGAGCGTCGCGGACGCCCTGGCACGGGCGTAGGCGGGACCAGAAAAGAGGGGAGCGGGGGTCCTGTGCATCTGCCGACCGGCCCCGACGCCCGGTTCGAAAGGGGCGCCGGGGCCGAGCGGTCCGCACAAGGGCCGGACGGCCCAAGCAGCGCGGACGACGACCGGACAGGCTGGACCCATGGGCGATCCCGTTACTCGAACAGAGGATGGTGAGGAGCGTCATGAAAGGCTTCGTCTTCCACGGTCCCGGGCAGTCCGCCTGGGAGGAGGTCCCGGACCCTGCCGTCCAGGAGCCGACCGACGCCATCGTGCGGGTCGACGCCGTCACCATCTGCGGGACGGACCTGCACATCCTCAAGGGCGATGTGCCCGAGGTACGGCCAGGCACCGTCCTGGGCCACGAGGCCGTCGGTGAGATCGTGGAGGTCGGCGACGACGTCCGGACCGTCCGTCCGGGCGATCGGGTGCTGGTCTCCTGCATCACCGCCTGCGGCCGTTGCCGCTTCTGCCGTGAGGGCAGCTACGGCCAGTGCCGAGGCGGTGGGGGCTGGATCCTCGGCCACCTGATCGACGGCACTCAGGCCGAGTACGTCCGCGTCCCCTACGCCGACATGTCCGTGCACGCACTGCCCGGCGCGGTCGACAGCAAGGACGCCGTCATGCTGGCCGACATCTTCCCGACCTCCTACGAGGTGGGCGTCCTCAACGGGCGGGTGCGCCCCGGCGACACCGTCGCCATCGTCGGAGCCGGTCCCATCGGCCTCGCGGCGATCGCGACGGCGGGTCTGTTCGCACCCGAGAGGATCGTCGCCGTCGACCTGGCCCCGTCCCGGCTGGAAGCCGCCAAGCGGCTCGGTGCCGACGCGGTGGCCGACGCCCGCGAGGACCCCGAGCAGCTGATCGCCGATCTCACCGACGGTCTGGGCGCGGACGTGGTCATCGAGGCGGTCGGCGTGCCGGAGAGCTTCGAGCTGTGCACCCGCGTGGTGCGGCCCGGCGGCCACGTGGCCAACATCGGCGTCCACGGCAAGCCCGCCACGCTGCACCTGGAAGACCTGTGGATCAAGAACGTGACCATCACCACCGGTCTGGTGGACACCCACTCGACGCCCACCTTGCTGCGCATGGCGGCCGCAGGACGGCTGCCCACCGCGCAGCTGGTCACCCACACCTTCCCGCTGGACCACGCGGAGGAGGCGTACGAGGTCTTCGCCCGGGGCGCCGACACCGGCGCCCTCAAGGTGGTGCTCGGCGAACCGTCGCACGAGGAAGTCGCCCTCCGGGCGGCCTGACGAGAGGACGTGACGGGCCCTCCTCGGGGAAGCGGGCCGCCGACGCTCCCCGGCTGAGTTCTCCGCACCGGGTGAGGACGAACCGGCGAGCGACCGCTGTGCCGAGCTGTCAGATGTGTCAGGTCAGAGACGAGAAGGCAGATGTACGGCGACGACGGATTCCGCGAACTCGACCGGCAGGAGTGCGCGCGCCTGCTGGTCCAGGTGCCCGTGGGGCGCATCGTGTACACGCGGCAGGCGCTGCCCGCCGTGCTGCCGGTCCACTTCTGCCTGGACCGCGACGGCGCGATCCTGGTGCGCACCTCGGCCTCCTCGCAACTGGTGAGCGCGATCGAGGGCGCCGTGGTCGCCTTCGAGGCCGACGAGGTCGACGCCGCCGCCCACTCCGGCTGGAGCGTCGTGGTCACCGGGCCGGCCACCCTGGTGACCGACCCGGCCGAGCACGCACAGCTGCTGAGGACCGGCCCGCGTTCCTGGGCGCCGGCGCCGCAGGACGTCTTCGTGCGTATCGATCCGGAGTTGGTCACCGGGCGTGAACTCTTCGGCGGACGCGCCCCGGACGGCGTGCACCTCCCTCCTGAACCCCCGTCCGTCGAGGTGACCGCGAAGGGACCGTGATCGACGACGCACGGGCACTCGGCCCGCTCCGCTACCACCCCCAGCCGCGGGCCATTACCGTGGCAATTGACCGGACCGGTGCAGTCCGCGCGTCAGGGGACCTGGAGGAGCGCAGGTGGGAAACCTGGAGGATGCCCGCGTACGGCTGCCTCAGCTGCGGCTGGACGAACTGCTGGAGGAGCTGCAGGCGCGGCTGGACACGGCCCGCGGCACCCGGGACCGGGTGCACAGCCTGCTGGAGGCGGTGCTCTCGGTCGGCCGGGATCTGAACCTGGAGCAGGCGCTGTACAGCATCGTGGAGGCCGCGGCCACCCTGGTGGACGCCGAGTACGCGGCCCTGGGCGTGATCGGACCGGACGGCCAGCGGCTGTCCGCCTTCCACACCATCGGAGTCAGCCAGGAGCAGATCGACCGGATCGGCCCCTTCCCGGAGGGGCACGGCATCCTCGGAGAACTGATCAGCCACCCCGAGCCCCTGCGGCTGGCGAAAATCTCCGAACACCCCTCCTCGTACGGTTTTCCGCCCCACCACCCGCCGATGAACACCTTCCTCGGCGTCCCCATCCGCGTGCGCGACCAGATCTTCGGCAACCTGTACCTGACCGAGAAGCGGGGCGGGCTGCAATTCGACGAGGAGGACGAGTCGGTGCTGGCGACCCTGGCCGTCGCGGCCGGCGTCGCGATCGACAACGCCCGCCTGTACGAGGAGTCCCGGTTGCGTGAGCGCTGGCTGAGGGCCAACGCGGAGATCACCCACAGCCTGATGTCCGGCCGAGCGCGCACCGAGGTCCTCGGCGTGATCGCCGAACGGGCCATCGAGATCACCGGGTCGGCGCTGGCTGCGGTCGCGCTGCCCATGGCGGACACCGGGTCGCTCGCCGTGGAGATCGCCGTCGGCATGGACGCGGAGGCGCACCGGGGGCTCGTACTGCCCCTGGACAGGAGCCTCATGGGGCTCGCCTTCGCCGGCGCCGCATCGGTCACCAGCGAGGACGTCGGCCACGACCAACGGATCTCCCTGGAGCCGCCGCGCTTCGGGGGGCTCGGCCCCGCCGTGGCGGTGCCCATCGGCACGGGCGAGGGGGGCGCCCGAGGCGTGGTCCTGCTGGCGCGGGAAGCGGGCCGGGAGGCGTTCTCGGTGACCGAGACCGAGACCTTGCAGGCCTTCGCCGCGCAGGCCGCCGTCGCGATGGAGCTGGCGGAACGCCGCCAGGACGCCGAGCAGGTCGCCGTGCTCAAGGACCGCGACAGGATCGCCCGCGACCTGCACGACCTGGCGATCCAGAGGCTGTTCGCCACCGGTATGACCCTGCAGAGCGCGGGTCGCTTCATCGAGCACCCGGAGGCCGCCGAACGCGTGGCCCGGGCGGTCGACGACCTGGACGAGACCATCAAGATCATCAGGTCGACCATCTTCGGCCTGCGGGCCCGCGAGGGCGCCGGGGAGGCCGGGCTGCGGGCCCGCACGGTACGGGTCGTCGGGGAGGCGACACCGGTCCTGGGCTTCGCCCCCAGCGTGCGGATGGAGGGCCTGCTGGACACCGACGTGCCGAAGGAGGTCGCCGACCACATGGTGGCGGTCCTGTTCGAGGCACTGACCAACGTCGCCCGGCACGCCCGTGCCGACCGGGCCGAGGTGGTCCTGGCCACGGACGGACGGGAGGTACGGCTGACGGTCACCGACAACGGCGTGGGCATCCCGGCCGACGGCCGCCGCAGCGGGTTGAACAACCTGGCCGAGCGCGCCGAGCAACTGGGTGGCCGACTGGAACTCGGCGAACCCGAGGGCGGCGGCACCACGCTGGTGTGGCGAGTGCCGACGCGGAAGCCCTAGGGGGTGTCCGCAAAGTCCCGCCTGCCCCGCGACGCCCGGCACGCACTCTCGCCGCACCGGGCGAACACCCGAGTACGACCAGTACGCGGGC
>NZ_JBEXRA010000076.1:0-32007 GCF_040612855.1 Streptomyces sp. NPDC006332 | reverse complement strand
ACACAAGACGTCGCGATGCCTCCCTCAACCCGAGCGAAACCATGCCTGACCAGCAGGAATCAAGGGATCACGTTCGGTTGAGATACGGCTTCTTAGCCTGCACATCGCAGGCCCTGGGCGACGTTCGGAGCGGGGCGCTTTGTGTGGCAGTGCCGCTGGATTGACGGCGGTTTCCGGCAACACCCCGGAAGACGAGGACATGACCGCTGAGGCGGCTTTCCTTGCAGAACAGAGCACGAATGTGCAAGATCACCTGCAGGACCTCGCCTCCGTCGTGGCTGCTCTGGCCTGGACTGACCAGCACGACCGGGCCTGGTCCCTGCTCAACGCACTGCCGGATGACAGTCCCAGCAGGGATGAGGCCGCCGCCGCGTTGGCTGAGGCTCTTGCGGCTTCCGGGCATTACGCAGTAGGTCGCGAACTCGTATGGACCCTGCCGCAAGGGCTCCAGCGACAGCGGGTGCTTGATGAAGTCGCCTGCTGGGCCGTTCGGCGCGGAGACTTCCTCATTGCCATCGACCTGTGCGCCGCGGAACACCCCGTTGAGCAGCGCAACTTCCCTCTGCTCAACGTCGTGGACCTCGCGGCGGCCAAGCGACAGTACGCTGAAGCCGCTGTTGCCGCCCGCGCCCTCTGGGACCCCGCGGACCAGGTGCGCGCACTGTGCGCCATCGGGGCGACCGCCCATCGACACGGCGCCCAAAACTACGCCGACGAGTTCACCGACGAGGCTGGTGCCTTGCTGACAGCCACCTTGGAGTCGACGGAAGACTGGACGGAACGCCAGCGAGGCCGCCTCCGGGCCGCCGCGGCCGAAGGATGGGGGGACTGCCCCGCAGGCCGTGAAGCCGCAGTCGAAGCACTGAGCCTTGCCCCGTGGAGCACCTGTTTGGAGGGCGTTCGCCGGACAGCGCCCCAGGCTCTGCCAGCCGTACTGGGGCCGCTGCTACGAGAGAGTGAGCACCCAGCATCGCAGCGCGGGCCGTTCCGAGCGCTCGACGCTTCAATGACCAACCCACACCGATGAGATGGACCGGCTGAGGCCGCACCACGACGGCAGGTGTGACCTGCCGGCCTTCGACCAGGCACATGAGTTGATCGAGACAGGAAGCCGCTCATGTACACCAGAGTCGGACTCTGAGGTGCCGGCATGGTCGCATTGATTGTCGGTGCCGTTGTCGACGTCGACGCGGTGGACCCGTGGGCCAGCGTCGGAGGTGGCATCGCAAGTCTGTGGGGCATCGCCTTGCGCTGTACGCCCAATTCGCGCAGTCGGCCGCACCTGCCACCAGCGGAACCCAGGTCAGCGCCGACGGGAACGGGGTCCATCGCGACCGACACTGCGCTTCCTGAGTCGGTTGCTGCGTACGCTGCACGGATGACGCAAGAGTGGACCTCGGCCATGAGTTTCTCCTCGTTTGCTCCTCCTTCAGGTGCGGGGGACGAGGCGGCAGCAGCCATCGACCTACGCGAGGACGTGGAGGCGATAGCAATGCGCTGGCAGGCTTTCAGCAGCCGCGGGGCCCTAGCAGGCTGGGCTTCGGAAGAGAGTTTGCGGCAGGCTGGTGTCCCGGATTACGGGCCGCTGATCAACCGGGTGGTGGAGATCCATGGGTTGATGGGCAGCATTGGAGAGCAACTCGCCCTAGCCCGGGCCGCAGAACTGGACGCGCAGCGACACCGGCTGGGCGCCGCGATCGTTGATCCGCAGCAAGCGGCCGTCCTTGAACACAGTCGGCGGATGGCGGTGCGCGCGCTGTGCGAGATGAGTACACATTTTGTTCTCGGTGCTGCTCACGGGCTGGCCAACCTGGTTTTGCGGACCGTCTTGTGCCACTCGGCTGCCGCCTGCGAGGTAAACCAGGCGAAGCGCTTGAAGAAGGCGCAGGGCTTTCCCCCGGGCACCGACCTGAAGGATGCCTGGCTGACGTTCTCCCCTACAGGCGACGTCTGGTCCACGTTGCTGCCAGCAGTGGCCGCGACAAGCGGCCTAACGTCTCTGCAGGATCTTGTGGCGCGGCTACGACTGCTGCAAACCGATCCGCGGTTTGTTGCGCTGGAACAGCGGCGGGGCATGGATTACCACCGTCACCGCCCGCAGTCTTTGGACCACACCTCACCGCGCGCCGGTCTGTGGTCATACGATGCCGTTCACAAGGTCTCCACGATGCGTATGCCTGGTGCCTCGGCAGACGCCGAACGGGATGAGGAGATCGTCCATCGCATCAGCGCCGATGCCCTGGAGTGCCTGAGTACGGCCCTTACCGACCTTGAGCCCCTGTTGGGGCAGAGTCTGCGCGACTGCCATCTGTCCTGGACGCCGGTCGACGCTTGATGGACAGATCACCAAACGGCAGTAAACAGCTCGGCGCACGCCATACGCTGGCCGATCGTACGCACAGTCAGCCTTTTGCTGCAGTGTGCGGGGGCCGTACAGCAGGTGGGGAGAGATATGGTCGTGTCGGAGTTGAACTCTGTCCCACCGGTTGGGGCCACGGGCGATCGGGCAATCGCGGTCGGCGGCGACGTAGAGATTGCCGTGACTGGCGACAACAACATCATCCATCACTATCTGATTTTGGGTGGTGGAGGCGGCCCGGCGGGTTCGATGCCTACAGACGAGGAGACTGGAGCCTTTCCCGCCGTCAAGGTCAAGGTCGTCGTCCCTGTGCTGATCGGCCTGGTCAACTGGGTCGGGCAGGCTGTCTCGATGCATCCCGGTCGGCGTCTGGTGCAGTCCTACGTGGAACAGGCACTGCACCAGGTTGGCGCTCAGGGGCTGGTGGCCTATGGAGAGGAACAGGACAGCGGCGAGAACCTGCTTCTGTTCACCGGGGCAGCGGACATGCGCATGGTGGGAGCCTTCCTGCTGTCCGAACTGGATCGCATGATGGCTGCGGACTGGGTCAATGCCACGCGCAAGGATGGCTATCTCCTGCCGCAGTTGCGGCTTGTCCTGCATGCGGGATTCGGTGAATACGACGGTTCCCGCATCTCTAGCCCGTCCTTCGTGAAAACCATCCGGGCTCATGCCGAGACAACAGCTCTCCACGATGCGTATGCGGGAGACGCGGTCGGTGTGGTGGCTCTGGTGACGAACGAGGCCTATGACGCCGGGATCTACGAAGACCACTGCGGGAGTGGCCAGCGCTGGATTCCGTTCTCCCAGTCCGTAGCCGGTGCGAGCCCGCTGGGCTTCTGGGCACGTGGTGCACTGGGCGACGCGGCATCCGCAGCAGACTGAAAACGCGCGCGCCCCGTACTTCACTGTCCTTCGGTTAGGGTGCCGCAAGACAAGGACGAGCAGGAGGCGTTGTCGTGATGACCGGCTGGCGCAGGGGCGTGGTGTGGGCAGTGGCAGCAGCAGCCAGCCTCACTTGTGCAGGAGTGACACTGTTGCTGTGGTTGAAGGATCTCAGCACGGCGGGCATCGTGGCGGGCCTGGCTGCCGATACCGTCACGCTTGTCATGACGGTGTTCGCCGTGCGCGCTCTGGTGCTCCAATCCGCCCAGACCACCAGCCAGGCCACCGCGTCGGGAGCGGGGTCCGTCGCCGCCGGCGGCAGTATCGGCAGGGCCGTGACGGGCAGCAACAATCAGCGCACTGGGGGTACCCCAACTCCTGCGCCTGGATCGCCAGCACCGGGTGGCCGGGCGGAAGCATCCGGTACCAAGTCGGTGGCCGCGGGCGGCTCCATCGGAGAGGCGGTCACGGGCGACGGCAACAGCACGTGACCGTCTCCTGGTGGCAGCGCCTCAGCATCAGGCGGCACAACAAATCGCCTCACCGCGCAAGGCCCATTGTGCCCGGCACGGTGTCGGCTCCGGGTGACGGAGCGATTGCCATCGGCGGCTCCGCCGAAACCGTCGTAGGTGGCCACGGCAACACCGTTGTCGTGCTCCACGCTGGGACCGGTGAACGAGTCGTGGGCGCGGCCTCCTTGGACGACCTTGACGCCAGCTGCAGGATCCGCATGGTGGAACGCTGGCACGCGGCTGGTGTATCGGCCGTGGTCGCGGCCGAACTCGCCGACACTCCTCAGGTGGGAGCCTTGCCGGATGCGGTGACTGCATTGCCGGAACACGGAGTGGTGGTCCTGGAGGGCGTGTTCGGGGCGGGCAAGTCGCTCGCCGCTGAACGCCAGCACCAGCGTGACATCGCTGCCGCACGCGCTGACGCGCAAGCCCCCATTCCTGGACGTCTTGCAGCGCAAGACGTCCAGGGCAGCCTGATCGACGCGGCCACCCGCGCCGCAGCCGTCCTCGGGGATCCCGCCGTGCGTGGGGTACGGCTGATCGTGGACGGGCTGGAAGAGCCCGGGCCGATCCGCGGCAAGGAACTGCTGGACCAAGCATGCAGTTGGACGCTTTCCCCTGCAGGTGCGCGGTGGCGCATCCTGGCCACGGCCCGTCCCGGTCTGGAGGTGGACGAGAAGCTGCGCAGGCCGATGCCGGCGCTGTCGGCAGACGAAGCGGCCGCGCTGATGGACCGGCTCGGCGGTAACGGCATTGCGGTCCACAGCCAATCCGGCATGGTGCGCAGCGTGCTGCGCCAGCCGTTGTTCGCCATCATCGCAGCCCAGATCCAGCGTGATCATGAGCGTCTGCCGAACAGTCCGGTGGCCTTCCTGGACGCGTTGGTCACCCGGGCTCTGCGCGATGTCGAAAGCGTCAAGGAAGAACGCGCCGAGCGGCTGTTGCGCCGACTCGCCGCGGTGTGTGTCAGCGCTGGAGGAGTGGCGGCGGCCGCGGATGTGGGCAGCCCCGGCGAAGTACAAGTGCTTTTGGACACCCGGCTGGTGGTGCGTCGCGGAGACCGGCGTCTGGCCTTCGCTCTGCCCGTGCTCGAACAGTACTTCGCCGGGCAGGCATTGCTGGCCAACGGAGTGCTGGCGGAGGTGGTGCAGAGCGTGGAGCTGCTGGACCGCTGGCGCTACGGGCTGGCGATGGCAATCGCCTCCTCTGGCTGGGAGTCGGCCCGTACAGTGCTGGATCCACTGCTGCGTGCCCATCCGGGCGTCGTGGGCTGGGCCGTCCACGAGGCCATCCCGCAGGCTGAGTTCGAGGAGGAGGGTCCTTGGCCGGATCTGCCGGCGGACGTGGTCAGCCAGCGCCTGCAAGAGACCCTCGATGCCCCGCGAACGCCTCCGCACGGCTCGTGGAGAGCGGCACCTGCGGGGGCGCGATGGGGCCGCGCATGCCAGGCAGCGCTCAGCCCAGCAGGGGACCGCATCTTTTTCTCCATGGGGAGGAACGGCCCGGTCACCGTAGATGCGTTCCTCGAGGGAAATAGGCTGGGACTGCACATCCTGCGACGCGACGGTGACCACACCCCGGGGCTCGCTATCCCCGCTGCCCACAGGTGGACAGAACCGCGGGGTGTGCGCCCTGTGACGGCGCTATTCGGAGCCGCCGCCGTGGAGTATGCCGCCTGGCCCTGGCAGAAGACACTGAAGCTGGTTGCCTCAAGCCTGCACACCATGTGTGGCCTCAAGGACTTCGACCTGGCCGACTGCGACGCCTACACCAAGGAGCGCCTGTGGCTGGCGGCTGCGGATCTGATGAAACTGCCCTCTCGTCGTTTCACTCCCCTGCGTGCGGAAGATGTACACCGGGCACTGTGCTATCACCTCTACGGCGAGCCGGGGAGTCTGCCGGTGCGGAGCGGCTTCGGCACACGGTTCACCGGTTATCAGGCGGAGCTGCTGCGCATCGAGGAGGAACTCGGCAGTGGCCGCTGGGCTGACGCTGACGGCCTGCTGCATTCCCCGTATGCCGTTCCCGACCAACGACTCATCCGCCCGAGGTACTGGGTCTGGGACGCTTACAGCCCAGAGCAGCTCAGGCTGCGCACCGAGCAAGTCCTCACCGCCGCAGTAGAGATCTACACTGCGCTCGTCGACACCTGGTTCCCTCAGCTCAAGCCTGTCCTCGGCCTGGCCAGCGCCGTCCCCGCCGCACTGACCGGCGAGCTGTACACGGCTCCGCCCGGCGGCAAAGACGCGTACGAGCCGCCCGGCTTGAGGCTTTCCCTCTACTCCTCGCCCAGCAGCTCGGTCACCGTCCGGCTCGTCCCGTCAAAGGACGCCCTGTACGAACCCGTGCCTGCAACCGCACGCGGATCCCGTCCGACGAGGTCCCCCTGGGCGCGCCCGAGTACGCCGGTCCTGAGCGAACCGGAAATCTTCGGCGACGCCCCCGCGATCGACTACGCCTACGCCTGGCTCCACGAAGACCTCCACCGCCTCCACCTCACCGAGCGTGGGCCGCGAACCATACGCACGGGTCTCCCATAGAGCACTGTGCATCGTGAAGTTGCTGGTCACGGGTCTGGTGTGCGCGGGCTTCGTGTTGTTCGTGCTGGTCGTGGGTGGATGACTTCGGTGAAGATCGTCGGTCACCGGGACACTACGCGGTTCGTGAGGAGGAGCAGGGCCCTGACCAGGGCGGTCGCCCAGGTCGGGTCCCTTCGGACTTTGCCGAGCACCCGCCAGTTTTTGAGGTGGGCGAAGCCGTGCACCACCGGTGCCCGCCCCGCTGCCAGTGCGGTGTTCGACAGCTTCTGTTCTTGTGTCTGGAGGCGACCGCTTCGGCCTGGAGATGGTGGCCTCGGCCACGGGGCATTCGGCTGCGGCCAAGCGGGTACGCCGCCGGGCGGCCGGGCCGTACCCGGTTCGGCGCCAGAGCTGTGCGATGGCCGAACTGGCTGCCGCAGTGGACGAGGCGCTCGTCGGCCTCGGGGACGGCGTCACCCAGGTGCAACGTAAGCAATACCGGGCGTATCAGCGGCTGCGAAGTTTCGCGTGCCTCATCACGCCTCAGGCGCACCGGATCGCATCAATCGCAGCCGTCCAGGCGCACCGCGACCTCGGCATCGACCGCACGCAGTACGTGCACGTGCACCGGGCGCTGGGTGCGGTGGGCGTGATCGGGATTGCGACAGGCCTTCGCACCGCTCAGGCGGCCCGTTCTGATCAAGTGCTTGGGGAGTTGACGGGCCGTAGGCCGCGGAGCACGGCGTCGACAATCTGCTCGACCAGTCCGTCCGGGAGGTCGGGGTCGGGGTCGACGAACGAGCGGATGAGCAGAGGAGCGACGAATGTTTCGATAGCCAGTTCCAGGTCTATGTCCGTACGAAGTTCCCCGTTCGTCCGGCCTCGGCGGAGGATCGCCAGTCCGAGGTCGCGCCGGGGAGTGATCACGCCGGCATGGTAGGCGGCCCATATCTTCGGGCTGTTCCTCGTCTGGGCGTGGGCGTTGTGCAGGATCGCCGACAAGCGGCTGACCAGCCCGCGTTGGCGCAGTGACTCCAGCAGAACGACGAGGTCGTCCCGCATCGAGGTGCCGGGGAGTTCGGGTTCGGCGGACTCGGCAGCGCGTATGACGTCGACGAACAGGTCCTCTTTGCCGCTCCAGCGGCGGTAGATGGCCGCTTTGCCGACGCCGGCGGTGCGGGCGATACGCTCGACGGAGAGCTCACCCAGTGGAACACCGTCCTCCAGGAGGTTCATTACTCCCTCCATGATGGCCTGTTCCACGGCTTCGCTGCGCGGGCGACCGCGCTTGGATCCGTTCGACGGCGGACGGCTCTCGGCACGGGTCATGGCTTTCCGTCGCTCAACCTCTCCATGTCTCTTTCTCACATCGACGCGGCGGAGCCACAGCGGCATCCGCTGGACAGCCAGGGCTGCAGGGCTAGTTCAAGGAGCGCCTGTCGATAGCGAGGGCATCGGGGTTCAGTTCCTCGACCAAACGGTAGAGCAGACGGTGAATGCTGTCCTTGTCGTCCGGGGAGAGTGGTGAGGTCGTCTCCCGTTCGATCCGCCGGGCGATCGAAGCGGCACGAGCGGCGGTCGCCTCTCCCTCGGCGGTCGCGAGTAGCTGCATGCTGCGGCGGCTGGTCGGGTGCGGTTCACGTCGTAGTAGTCCTCGCTCGACGAGCTGGCTCACTGCGGCGCCCATGGACTGGGCTGTGATGCCTGAACGGCGCGCGATCTCGGCGGCGGACACCCCCGGGGTCCAAAGGACCTGTTGCAGAGCGTTGTGCTGCGCCAGTGTGAGGTCTTCCGCGCGCAGTGCCCGCTCCAGCCGTCCGGCGATGATCTGGGAGAACTGCCAGGCGAGGTATCCGGTGGTGGGAAACGCGGCGTCGGTCACGGCCGCAGTCTACGAGAGCGAGGTGTGTTGCTCGCCGGGACGTTACCGGGCAGCCCGGCCGCGTCTCCGTGCCATGGACCAATACCACTCCCGTTGCCCACGGACGGTGCCTGGGAATGCGGCAGGGCAGGAGTTGGGTCAGTCGACGGCTGCGCGGCGGGGTCCGCGGGCATCAAGCCAGAAGAGCACCACGGCGGCGACGAGGATCCACGCCATCAGGACAGCGATACCCGTAGTCAGACCGTCGTTGTTGAAGTGGGACAAGCCCTGGACGGCCCGTACGCCGACTCCCACCGGGAGGACCTCCGAGAGCGGATGCAGCCAGCCCGGCAGATAGGCGGCGGGCAGCGTGCCACCGCTCGTGCTGTTGCCGAAGGTCAGCAGGACCACGGCGGCCAGCGACATCCCGGCCCGGCCGAAGACACGCATGAACATCATGGTCGCACTGCCGACGGCTGCGGCCAACAGTGCGATGATCCCCGCGATGCCCAGGAAGGGCCCGGGCAGTGCCGCGAAGCCGAGGCTTCCGGCCATCGCCGCCACGAGGACGCCGGCGAGGACGCTGAAGGAGGCCAGGCTGGCCAGTCTCCACCGGTACTCCAGTCGCGGAGCCATCTGGTAGGTCATCATGCCGAACAGGAATCCGGCCAGCACGACGCCGAACCCGGCGTAGAACACCGACATGCCGCGGGTATCGCCCGCCGAGGCCGGCACGACGTCGCGTATGGTCAGCCGGTCATTGTTCGCCTTGGCGACACCGGAGAAGGCGCCGGTGACCGTCGAGGTCACCGAAGGGCCGTTGGCTCCGGCGTACAGCAACGTCGCGGAGTTCCCGGGGCCGGTGACATAGGCGGCGTACACCTTGCGGTCCTGCAGCGCGCGGAGGGCCGCGTTCTCGTCGGCGTAGCGCTTCACCTCGAATCCGCCGGACAGGCCGAGCTCCAGCCCTCCGGTGACCTGTTCGAGCCGTTGGGTCGTCCCGACGACGGCGACCGGAAGGTCGTGCGGGCGCGGGGCGTGGAAGGCGGCCAGGAACACGCTGACGAAGATCGATCCGATGACCAGCACGATCGCGACCGGTAGCAGAACTCCCTTCACTCCGGTGGCACCTTGCGGCGCCGGAGCGGTGTCCATCGCGTGGTGATGGGACGCATGGCGCGCCTCAGCGGAAGTGGTGGGTGATGTGGACATGGGGGAGGGCTCTCCGTCTCTAATTACAAGGTGCCTTATAGTTGTACCATAGAAATATCAGGTACCTTACTGTTGGAGCCGCTCGTGAGCCGCACACACGCAGATCCGTCCACACGCATGGGCTACCTGGCGTGGCAGATGGTCCACGTGATGGGGACGCGGCTCGAGAAAGCGTTGCGCTCGCTCGACCTCACGGCGGCGCAGCACAACGCGTTGCAGCACGTCGGCTGGACGCCAGGGGTGTCCGCCGCCGAGATCGCACGCAGGACCGGCTTCACGCCCCAGTCCATGGGCGCCGCTGTCAACGCACTGGTGGACCGCGGCCTTCTCGCGCGCCACGATCACCCTTCGAACCGTAGAACCGTCCAGCTGACCATCACCGACGGCGGTGCGAAGCTGGCCGACATGGCGCGGGAGGTGGTGGAACGACTTGACGGAGAAGCGCTGGCGGCCCTGACCCCCGCTGAGCGGGCAGTCGTTCACTCCCTGCTGCTCCGTGTGCTTGCCGAGCTCAATCCCGATGCCTTGCCACCGTTGGGCCTGCGTGGTGCGGGCTCCGGCGCGGCGTGACCGTTCGGAAGGGCTGGCGCGCCGAGTCGGCATCCGGGCGAGGGTCAGACGACGCCACTTCTACTGCTCCAGCACCGCGTAGTCGTACGAGACGCTGTTCCCGTTGGCCTTGGTCACGGACGCTATGATCTGCTGCCGCTTTCCGTTCTCGGACATGACAGTGCACTCGACCGAGTCGCGCTGTCGCGCCTTGAGACCTCCGGCACAACTCACGGATTTCGGCTTCTCCTGGACGAGCGGCAGGGAGTAGTTCTCGCGGACCTGCTTCTCGACCTCCGTACGGCTCACGGCCCCGGTGGAACCGACGGAGCTGGTCGACTCCGTGCTCAGCAGTCGCGGTACGGCCACGAAAGCGAATCCGCCCACGGCCACGACGGCGGTGGTCATCAGGGACACAGCGACGTATTTCATGTTTCTCTCCTGCGATGCGCTTGCTGCGGTGAGGCTGTCACCGGAAGAGTGGCCCGCCGGACGGCGGCTGCGTTTCGGCCCGTCGGCCGACAGTGTGCGGCCGGGGTCGGCCCACAAGCCGATTCACGGGTCAGGCGGGCGACAGGCGTCGGTCGCGCGGTACGAGGCGGACGACGAGGTCGCACCAGGGGCGGGGCGGCGCCCGTTCGTCAGCGCTTCCTGCACCACGCGGTGGCCGGACGCTCCACCCGCCGGGCGGGCCGGGGGAGCAGCAGCGGGTCGGCCCGCAGGCCGACGCCGACCGCTCCGGACCGGTCTGGCGGCCGAGGACGGGCAGGGCGGTACGGCGGGATCGTCGAAGGCATGCAGATCCTCACCGTTCTCCAAGTGGCCCTGGCGGCGCTCGCCGGGCTCTGCCTCGTCCTGTGCGCCCTCGTCACCGTCGAGGCCGCCCGATGAACTCGTACCGCACGACCGCCACCCACCCCGTCCTTGTGGGCGCCGGTCTGAAGAAGTCCTACGGTCTGACCCGCGCCCTGGCCGGTGTCGACGTGTCTGTCGCGGCGGGCGAGTCGCTGGCGATCATGGGCCCGTCCGGGTCGGGCAAGTCCACCCTGCTGCACTGCCTCGCCGGCATCGAACGCCCCGACGAGGGAAAGGTAATGCTCGCCGACGAGCGAAGCGAGACGGGGGTCCCCCGGACGGAGCCTGGGTGAGCGTGGACCAGCTGGGCGAGCCGCACCGCAGCGAGTTGCGCCGGACCCGCTTCGGCTTCGTCTTCCAGTCCGGCCAGCTGCTGCCGGAGCTGCCCGCCGACGAGAACGTGGCCCTGCCGTTGATGCTCGGCGGCATGCCTCGCCGCCAGGCGGTCCAGAAGGCGCGGGAGTGGTTCCCGCCGCTGGGCCTGGCGGGCATGGAGGAGCGGCGGCCCGGACAGCTGTCCGGCGGGCAGGCGCAGCGGGTGGCCATCGCCCGCGCGCTGGTCGGCAGCCCTCAGGTGATCTTCGCCGACGAGCCCACGGGCGCACTGGACCAGGTCACCGGCATGGAGGTCATCGACCTACTGGTCACCACCACCCGCAGGCAGGGAACCGCACTCGTCGTGGTCACCCACGACGAGGACGTGGCGCGCTGGTGCGACCGCACCGTCCGGGTCCGCGACGGCCGCCTGAGTGAGGACCGCCGGACGCCGGACGGGGCCGCAGGCACCAACGCCGTGGCTCACGCTGCCCAGGCGGCTGGCCTCGCCGCCTGGCGCACACCCGGACACCCGACCGGCTCCGACACGGACGCGAGGTACGACCGATGAGGGCGCCGAACCCGAGGACGGCCCTGGATCGCACTACCTGGACCCTGACTTGGCGGCTGACCCGCGCCGGAGGCCGCTCCGGGCTGCTGGCCACCTCCCTGTCCGTCGCCGCGGCGCCATCAGCACCGGACTCCTGCTGCTCTGCGTGGCCGTCAACCTCGGCTTCCAGCAGCGAGCCGACCGCATCGAATGGCGCACCCCCGTCAAGTCCGCGGCCCCGGTCGCCGTCGAGGCCGTCGGCACCACCTTCAGCGGCGGTACCCCCGTCACAGTCGTCGACCTGGCACAGCTCCCGGGCAAGAACGCCCCCGCCCCGCCCGGCATGACCCGCTTCCCCAAGCCGGGTGAGGTGTGGATCTCCCCGGCCCTCGCCGACCTCCTCCGCCGTCTTCCCGCCGACCGGCATCCCGTCCCCGGCACCGCGGCGGGAACCCTCGGCCATGCCGCGCTGGCCCGCCTCGGCGAACATCTGTCGACACCGGCGGCATGGCCCTGCTCGTCCTGTGCTTCGGCCTCGGCGTCGGGGGAATGCTGGCGGCCGGCGCGCTCAGCCGTCCGCTGCTGAGGTCGGTCACGGAGCAGTCGGGCCCACGCCCCGAGTAGCAGACCACCCGCCGTGCCCACGTCCTGGGTCAGGACGCCCCGCCGATCAGCAGAGGTGACAACAACCCATGCCTGCCGTCATTTTCGCGATCCTCGCCGGGCTGGCCTTCCTGCTCTTCCTGGACCGGACGCGGCAAGACCCCCGCCGCTTCGGCAACGCCATCCTGCTCGGACTGTCCCTCGTCCTGCTGACCGTGGCGCTGCTCGCCCAAGTGGCAGTCGGCAGCGCGCCCGCACCACTCCTCGCGGCAGTGGCCCTCACCTTCGCGCTGCTGGCTCTGGGGGTGCTGGCCCTCGCGTTCTTCCTGATCGCGAACGGGGTGACGATGGTCCGCAAGAAGGGCCGACGCCCCGCCAACCTGCTCTCCGGGCTGGCGGGGCTGGCCGTCCTCGGCTGTGTCACGCTCACCATTACGGCCGCCGACGTCGACTCGGCGCCGTTGCGGCGCGTCGCCGGAGCGGTCCTCCTCGTGGCCGGCTACCTCTCGTACGTCTTCCTGTCTTTCCTCGCCTACGCCTTCCTCTACGCGCGGCTGAAGATCCGTCACGACGTGGACTTCGTCGTCGTCCTCGGATCCGGTCTGATCGACGGCTCCCGGGTGCCGCCCCTGCTGGCGAGCAGACTGGAGCGGGCGCGCGCGGTGTACGAGGCGCAGGCGGCGCGAGGTACGCCGCCCGTGCTGGTCACCTCCGGAGGCCAGGGCCCCGACGAGGACCTGGCCGAGGCCGAGGCGATGGCCGACCACCTCATCGCCCATGGCGTCCCGGAGCGGCACGTCGTACGGGAGAGCCGCTCGCGCAGCACGGAGGAAAATCTTCGCTTCAGCGAGGCGCTCATGCGGGAACGCGAGCCGGACCACCGGTGTGTGGTCGTCACCAACAACTTCCACGTCTTCCGCGCTGCCCTCACAGCCCGGCGCACCGGTGTGAACGGCCAGGTCATCGGCTCGCCCACCGCCGCCTACTTCTGGCCCAGTGCGACCATCCGCGAGTTCGCCGCGGTCTTCCTCCGCTACCGGGCGGTCAACCTCGGCTCGTGTGCGCTGCTCGCCCTGATGGGATTCCTTCTCCCCTCCCGAGACGGGCTTCCCGTCCTTGAACCGTGCTGCACGAGACCGAGTTCGGGCCCGCCTCGGCACGCCCTCGGAACCGTCTCCTCGGCCGGGCTCCCCGCGGAAGTAGATCGGCCCGGGGATCGAGACCGATCGGCGGGACCAACGGAGGTGGTTCTTGGCGTCGCGAAACTCGGTCAATCGGCCGTGCTTGACGCCTGGGTGGCCGAGCTACCAGGCATCTACGCTTCCGGAGCCTCGTCGCTGGGACCCTGCCAGATCTCGTCGAACTCGAGTAAGGATCTTTGGGGACAGGGTCAGGTGCGCGGCCCGGAGTGTCTCGTGCAGCCGCTCGGGGGTTCGCGGCCCGACGATGGTGGTTGCGACCGCCGGGGTTGTGGAACAGCCAGGCGAGGTCGACGTCCGCTGGCCGCTTGCCGAGGTCGCGCACAGGGCTTCGTACCGTTCGAGCTGTGGCCGGTGCTGCTCGACAGCAGCCAGGAAGTCGGGGGACGAGCGTCGACCGCTGTCGGCCTTCTACAGGGGTTCCGCCGAGCAGGCCACCGCCCGGCGGGCTCCATGAGATCAGGCCGAAGCCGTAGTGGCGCAGTGCAGGGATCAGTTCGAGTCGACCGCGCGCGTGGAATGCGGTGACTCCACCAGGATCTGCGGGGCCCGACCTGGTCGCCGAGAACTCATGCGGCAGGACGCGACGAACGTGTGCGGCTGGCCGGCCGCCAGAAGAACCTTCGTGCGCAGCCTCACGAGCGGAATGCGACTGCCTGTTCGGCCGCTAGGCAAGGAAGGCCAGTCATCCCTCGCGCATAGAATCCGTTTCATGGCCAAGAACCGCCCCGTGAAGCGGACCCGCAGCGTACCTGCCGGCGAACACAGCCCCGGCGGGCAAGCCGAGTCGGCAAGGGGCAGCGAGGCTGCGGAACCGTTCCAGTGGCTGAACGAGGAGGAGCTCCACGCCTGGATGGCCCTGGTCGGCATGGTGACCAAGCTGCCCGCGGCAATGGATCGGCAGCTCCAGCGCGACGCCGGGCTCACGCACTTCGAGTACCAGGTCCTCGTGGGCCTGTCCCGGGCCCCCGAGCGCACGCTGCGCATGAGCGAGCTGGCCGACTTCACCGCAGGTCAGTTGCCGCGCCTGTCCCAGGTCGCGACCCGTATGGAGCGCCGCGGCTGGCTCACCCGCCGCCCCGATCCCACCGACGGCCGTTACACCCTGGCCGGCCTGACCGACGCAGGAATGGCGAAGCTCGAAGCCAGCGCCCCGGATCACGTCACCGCGGTCCGCCACCTCGTCTTCGACAGCCTCTCGCCCGCACAGGTGCGTCAGATGACCCAGATCGCGCGGCGCATCGCCCAGGCAGCGGCCAGCGCCGATTTCCGCTGAGCTTTAAGGCCGTGACGTCTCGGTTCAGGCACGAGACATGACTTCACGCGTGAAGTACATCACTCGCGACATCAGTTGCACCATGAAGTGACGGCAGATATAACTTCATGCATGAAGTGACTGGGAGAGGGCGGGCGCGGTGGCCACGCCATCGCCCGTCGTCTGCACCAGGCATCCATGGTCACCGGCAACAACCAGCCCGTCGGCGCGGGCAGGACGCCTAAGAAGATCCCGAGATGCGTGAGAACGTTCCCTACAAGAACGCGGGAGTAAAGCCATGACAGAAGAGTCCGGCAACACCCTGGCCACGAGACGTGGAATGCTCGGGATGGCGGGGGCGGCGGCGGGTGGAGTGGCGTTGAGCCAGATCCTCGCCGACAGCGCCGCGGCCGCCACGGGCAGCATGGGGTCGACCGCGACGCGGACGATCAGCCTGGCCCAGGCTCAGCGGCTCACCGAGGCCGCCATCCGCTACGTGCGGGACCACACGAATCTTCCACCCATGTATGTGCTGGTCGTCGACTCCGCCGGAGAGACAAAGGCATCCCTTCGCATGGACAACAACAGCCCGGCGGCAGCCGCGTTGGTACCCCACAAAGCACACACCGCGCGCACCTACCGGGCAGCCACCGCCGACCTGGCCACCAACATCAAGGACCCGGCCCAGATCGCCTCCCATGTCGCCAGTGGCGCCAGCCTGCTCGCCGGCGGCCGACCGATCTTCGAGAGCGGCCAGTTCATCGGCGCCCTCGCGGTCGGCGGAGGCACCCCGGTCCAGGACGACGAGGTCGCCCGCGCCGCACTGAGCGCACTCTGACCCTTCCCGCCCACCGCCGGACGGCGGCCGGGAAGACTTCGAAGCGCTCCGCACCCCACCGTGGGGCCAGTTGCCCTCGACCACACAGCGGGCCAAGCGCAGGCGTCCGATCTCGCTCAGGGGTGCGATACGGGGGATCACGAGGGCCTTTCAGTTCGGTGCAGACGTCGCATCCACACCGAACCGGAAGGCCCTCACCTGTTCAGCCTTTCAGTCGCGATCGCTGCCAACTGTTGTAGACCGCATGTCGGGAAGCGACGTTGACAGCCCATCAAGCTCATGGAGCAACCATGCTGCAGTTCGGAAATCTCGACGAGTCCACCAATTTCCTCGACCAGCAGAAGGAGGAGACCGGTCCGGTCACCATCATCAACACGTTCG
Source organism: Streptomyces sp. NPDC006332 (assembly GCF_040612855.1). Taxonomy (NCBI): domain Bacteria; kingdom Bacillati; phylum Actinomycetota; class Actinomycetes; order Kitasatosporales; family Streptomycetaceae; genus Streptomyces; species Streptomyces sp. NPDC006332. Next base: position 16,114 of record NZ_JBEXRA010000076.1, on the reverse strand, counting down.
TCGCCCCGGAAGGCAAGGAGGACGAGGTGGTGGCCGCCTGGACCGACGACGCGGAGTACATGAAGAAGTCGGGAGGCCTCCTCTCGGTGCAGCTGTACCGCGGCATCGGCGGCAGCCGGCTGTTCACCAACGTCGCGGTCTGGAAAACCACCGAGCACCTCCGTGCCGCGTTCGCCACGCCGGAGTTCGCCTCCCACCTGGCGGGTTATCCCGTCGGCACCGTCGCCTACCCGCACCTGTACCAGAAGTTCGCTGTCGAGGGCATCTGCGAAGGCGAATGACGACGACCGCCAACCGAGGCAAGGCCGCCGTTCGCCACGCGCACGACGTCTGGCGACGTGCAATCCCTGGGTGACGGAGGATTCGCGCCGATGACGCCGAACGGTCCTCCTGTCCGCGCGGCCGGTGCTAGAACTGCTCGGCCTGGCCCGTGAAGAAAACACGCGGCGGCAGGACGTAGACGATGACGCATGAGACTGCCACCTACATCGCCGGCCAGGCAGCCCGCCTGTCCGGCGATGTAGGTGATCCCATTGGACGGCCGGACGATTAAGGACGCAATCGCTGCCTGGTGCGCCCACGGGTCGGCAGCCCCAGGGCACGGCAGTACATCGACGTCCTTCTCAACTTCGCCTGCTGAAGGGCGGTTCGACGCGTGCGAGGGATGTGCACCAGCGGACGTGCCCGGTGTCCGACCAAGGTGTCCGTAGCCTGTGATCAGCTCATCGCCCGAACGGGCTGAGCAATGAGTCACTTCTGGTGCACTGGAATGAGATAGGTAGCGCAGAAAGGTAGGCGAACCGGGGACGAGGAAAGCAAACCTCTGCTCCATGCGCCAACAGCAACGGGACACGCCGGGAACTCCTGGTCGCCGCTGCGACAGCCCTCATCTGCCGACGGCACAGGCTATGCGGCACCCCAATCGTGGGCGAGGGCGGCCGCCTCCCCACGGGAGCTGACGCCCAGTTTGCCGAGGATCCTCGCCACGTGGAACTTCACCGTTGACTCGCTGATGTGCAGATCCTGTGCGATGTCCCGGTTGCGCCGGCCGCGGGCCAGCTGTCCCAGCACCTGCAGTTCCCGTGCGCCGAGCGCGGTCAGCGGATCTTGACGGGGAGTGCTGGGCGAGGCGAGCGGGATCTCGAAGGTCACCGTCGTGCCCCAGCCGGGAACCGCGTCCAGGTCGACCCGCCCACCGAGCGGTGCAAGACGCTCGTTGACTCGGCGGGCGTCGAGGGCGCCGCGGGACAGGGTCCCGGGTCCGCTGTCTCGTACGGTGGCGCGCAGTTCGTCCGTACCGACTTTCCAGCCGACATGGACGCGGTGCTCCCCGTCACCTTCCGGGCCGTGGCCCTGGTCGTCCAGTGACGCGTGCACGGTGGCCCGGACCACGGCAAGCAGCGTGTCGGTGACATCGGCGGGCAGCAAGCGGTCCGCGCCTTCCTCCACGCCGGGCGGCCCCAGCTCCAGCCGTACGTTGCGTGCGCGCAGGATCCGGCGCAACGACACGGCGAGCCGCTCGAAGGCGTCCCCGGCCCGCTCCTCCGCCAGCGACCGGTCGAGTTCAGCTCGTGACCGCAGGTCAGCGAGGGCCGAGACGGCGACGTCGACGGCGCGCGTACGGGCGTTCGTGTCGTCCAGGGTGCGGTCGCGCAGAATGCCGAGCAGCGCGGTCAGCACGCCCCCGTGCGCGTCGCCCAGTTCGGCGATGGCTGCGGCCCGTGCCGCTGCCGCGGCTCGCGACGCAGCCAGCGAGCCCGGGAGCGCCTCGGTCCGCAGCCCCTCCCGGTGCGCGGACACCAGGTCCCACAACAACTGGGCGGGCACCAGGTGCTCCTCCGGTACGGGGGTGTCCTCGGTCCGTACGACGACCAGCAGCGCGCTCTGCCCAGTGATGTCACTGGTGAGGGCCAGCACGGGAACGTCGACGCCCGCTATCCTCGCCCGCCCCTGCCAGGTGCCCCTCGCAGGCAACAGCGGCCGCAGCGCGACCAGTTCGGCGGCGGTGATGAGGGAGCCGGGCCGACCGGGGGGCTCACCGTAGGTCAGGAACGGCGAGTACGCGCAGTTGCCGGAGAGCTGGGCGAGCGCCCGGTGCGCAACAGCCTCCGCCAGCACGGCGGACAGGCACGGCAGAGTTTCGGACAGCGGCGCCTGGATCAGCTCGACTGCGGCCATCAGGTTCATGTCCGCCAGCGTAAGCAGCCGGGCCCTCCCGTCGGATCGGCCTTTCGACTAGTGGGAACCATCCGAAAGGACAGCGGCCGCTCAGCCGCCCAGCCGCAGGCTGGAGGAGTAGTCCACGACCGGCCGCCGCCACGGCGGCCTTATGCATACGTTCGACGGGAAGTGACAGGCATGAAGGCGATCTCGTACGAGGAGTACGGTGGTCCGGAGGTTCTGCGGCTGGCGGAGGTGACGGAGCCGCACCCCGGCCCCGGGCAGGTACGGGTGAGGGTTGTGGCCGTCGCCGTCAACCCCATCGACTTCAAGATTCGCCGCGGCTGGGTCCAGGAGATGATGGGACCCGTGTCCTTCCCCGCCGTCCCGGGCATGGAAGCGGCCGGCATCGTCGACGAGCTGGGGGACGGTGTCACCGGTGTCTCGATCGGGGACGAGGTGATGGGCTGGACCGAGACCGGCTCCTATGCCGAATATGCCCTGACCTCGAACTTCGCACGCAAGCCGGCCGGCCTCGACTGGGAGACGGCCGCTGCGCTGCCCGTCGCCGTCGAGACCTCAGACCGTGCGCTGGGTGAGCTCGCGGTGGGCCTGGGCGAGACCCTTCTGATTCACGGAGCCGCGAGCGTGGTCGGCTCCGTCGGCGTCCAGCTCGCCGTGGCCCGCGGTGCCACCGTGATCGGTACGGCATCCGAGGCCAACCACGATTACCTGCGTTCTGTCGGTGCGATTCCGGTGGTGTACGGCGACGGCCTCGCCGACCGGGTCCGCGCCGTCGCCCCGCAGGGCGTCGACGCCGTCTACGACGTCGCCGGCATCGACGCGCTGGATGTCTCCGTGGAGCTGCGCGGCGGCACCACCAACCGCATCGTCACCATCTCCGACCCTCGGGCCTTCGAGCTGGGCATCACCTTCTCCGGCGACAACCGACGGTTCGGGCCAGAGCTCACCGAGTATGCCCGCCTTGCCGCCGACGGCCGACTGAGCGTGCGCGTCGACCGAAGCTTCCCTCTCGCCGACGCCGCCCAGGCGCACGAGCTGAGCGAGACCGGCCGGGCGCGCGGCAAGGTGCTCCTGCGCCCGTAGCGGGAGGGCCGTGGAGAGATACGGCGTCACCCTCCCGCGAACTCGTTGAGACCCTTCTCGATGTCGGTGTGCCCGTTCGCCGTCGACGCCATCGGTACCGTCGGCGTCCGGACGGGTCGCCGGGCAGGGTAGCGAAGCCGCCGAGCCAACTGTTCCGCCGAGGCTCCCCAGGGCATGGGCATGGGCATGGGCGTGGGCCGCGGTCGCGGTAAGGAACGGCGCACCTGCCAGGGACACCAGCGCTGCGCTGGACGCCCCGCCTGCTCGGCCACTCAGTGGCAAGAGCACGCATAGGTTCTTACGGCTACCCGCATGCTCTTATCCGTGCGACCCGCATCTCAGTGCCTGCTCGGGGGCGTTCGCGCACGCGGTCAGGCAGCAAACCAGAGCGACAGCGGGCTTCGGCGTCGTTCCCAACTCCTCGCTTCCTCGGCACCCGACCACGGCGCAGCACGAAGGCACCGATGACCGGCTGGTTCGGCGTTGTTCGGACGATGGGAAACGCATCCCGCGCCTCCCAGCCGCTGTACGGAGAGGTGCGCGGGACCGGGGGCGGTTCAGCTTTCCCTCTCGTGCGGGGACTCCGCAGGCGCCAGCCCTGAGCGATCCCATCGGAATCCTTCGTGGCGTTCAGTTAATCGCGCATCTGCGGGGCCCGGCTCGGTGCTCAAGTCAACCCGGGGATTGGTCGAAAACGTGGAGGCATTGAGGGCCGCAGGGGTAGTCCGACGCTCCCTGTACCAGCGAATCCGGCAGGCGCCGCCTTCTCCCTCCCCTGCTGGTCTCCACCATGCAGGGCCGGCAGCGGGGCCAGCTTGCGGGCGGAGTAGATCGGCGGCCAGTTGAGCGGCACCATCGCTGCGATGACGCCGTAGTGTTCGAGCACCGTGATGTCCAGCAGACTTCCGCAGTCGTTTACCTGGCCGGGTTGCCGCGTTCGCGTCCCAATTACGCGCCTGGGAAAGGGGTTTTAACTCCGCGGTTCCGTGTAGCGGACCGCAGGTGTCGGCTGGTTGCCGCCCCGGACAAAAGCGAGCTCTGCGGCGAGCAAGGCGTCCAGGGCTGAGTCCTGGCTCTCCAGACCAGGGGCACAGACGGTCTCACCCAGGCGCAGCCCGGCCAGGCTGGCCGAGGCCACGTCCTCGGGCGACATCGCCGAGGGGATGCTGCGGCCCGCGCCACTGTTCCACTCTGTTGCCACAACGCCGGGGCACACCACCTGGACGCGTACCGGGGTGTCGGCGAGCTCACCGGCGAGGGTGCGTGTGAAGCCCAAGGTGGCGGCCTTCGCGGCGACGTACAGGGTGCGTCGGGGTGCTCGCGAATCAGTCAGGCCCGCACTGAAGGCGAGGAGCGAGGCGACAGTGACGATCGTGCCTTCGCCTGCCGCGAGCATTCCGGGAAGCGCGGCGTGGACCAGCCGGACGGGGGCGACGGCGTTGAGGGTGAGCAGGCGGTCGATGTCGGCGGGGTCGACGTCGGCGAGCGGGGCGTAACCGCCGGCGCCGGCGTTGCTGATCAGCATGCGCACGTCCCCGGCGGCAAGCCGGTCGGTGACAGCGGCGATGCCGTCCTGGGTCATGAGGTCGGCGGGCAGAACCTCGACTGCTGCTCCCTGAGCGCGGAGTTCCTCGGCCAGGTCAGCGAGCCGGTCGGCGCGTCGCGCCACCAGGACGAGGTCATGTTCGTCCGCCAGGAGACGGGCGTAGGCGGCGCCGATGCCGGAGGAGGCGCCAGTGATCAGAGCAATGGTGCGATTCATGGGACCAAGGTTCCTCAAACAGTAGGCATGTGTCAAACGCTTGACTGTCCTGAAGTGTCGTATCCTTCTCGCGTGATACGTGAAGATGAGGAGCCCGTCGGGCTCGGTGCGCTCGACCGGGTGACCTGGGCGTTGCGCCGCGCGGAGTTGGCGGTGCAGAGCCTCAAGGAGCAGCGGCTGCGTCCGCTGGGCATGGTGGCGGCGCACTACACGCTCCTGATCTCCGTACACGACGAGCCGGGGCTGACCGGCGCCGAACTCGCCCGCCGCCTCAACGTAACCCCACAGGCCATCGCCTCACTGGTGGCACGCCTGGAGAGTCGCGGGCAGCTGGAGAGACGTGAGCATCCCCGCCACCGTCACATCCAGGAGCTGCACCTCACCGACGCCGGTCGGGAGGCATTGCGTGCAGCCGACGCAGTGATCGCCGACATTGAGCGGCAGGTCACCGATGGCCTCGGCTCGGATGCAGCACAGCTGCGAGCACTGCTCGACCAAGTCGCCGAGACGGTTCGCGAGGTCTCAGCCCGCGATATCGTCGGCTGAGCGTCACCCCAGGCAGTGGCCTCCGAGGTGGCCCGCTTGGGAAGAGCGACCCCATCAGGCCCGCCGACCGCACCACACCGTGATGATCACGTGGCAGATGCGCGGACGCGTATGGTGCGATCTCCTCCGTCACTCACCCTGGTGCCGCGATGTGAGAGATCAGCCGCTTGGCCAGCTCGAGAGTGATTCATACACTTGAGGACAATCAAGTTACTTGCTAAGTGTCCAGGTACCGTATTCTCATCGGGTGACAAAGGATGACGCACGACCGGTCCCTGCCGAGCACTTGACCCGGGTGACCTGGGCCCTTCGGCGGGCGGAGTGGGCTGTTCAGGCCCGGAAGGATCAGCGACTACGACCGCTGGGCATCGCGGCTGCTCAGTACACCCTGCTGATCTCCGTCCACACCGATCCCGGTCTGACCGGCGCGGAACTGGCCCGGCGCCTGAACGTCACCCCGCAAGCAGTGGCCTCCCAGGTGGCCCGCCTGGAGGAGCGGGGTCACCTGGAACGCCGACCGCACCCGCGCCACCGCCACGTGCAGGAGTTGCACCTCACCGACGCCGGCCGCGACTCCCTGCAGGGGGCCGAGGCGGTGATCCTGGACATCGAACAGCGGATCGCCGAGAAGCTCGGTCCGAAGAAGGCCGCACAGTTGAGGGCACTGCTCGAGGAGGTGGCCGACGTGGTCCGGGAGGCGTGAGGCGGTGGGCACGTCGACCCGCGCTGAGATCGGCGTCGTAGGTGCCTCACGAGTCGGCTGTTGGCCTGCAGCGCATTCCCATACCGCTGTCGTCGGCTGCCGTTGCGCGCCTCGTCGGGCGGGCTGGTGCGCCGGTAAGCGGCGGGAGCAGGCAACCGACGTGGTCGCTCCGGCACGGGCCACAGCCAGCGGCCGCACGCCCAGTACGGGGGCCCGGTGGTGACCCTCGCGGCGCGACTAGAGGCAGGCGGCCGCATCTGTCCTTAAACCGAGGATCGGTACCAAGGAACGGTGACACCGTGATCGGACCGGCATCGCTTCAACGGGTCATCGGCGCTCACCCACGTCTGGTGGATGCCACCCTCGCCACCCTCGTGGGCTGTATCGGTCTGCTGCCCCAGCTGTTCGGACAGTGGCCCGACGGCATCCGTCCGTCGGGTGCCGACGCCGTCGCCGCGGTGGCCGCCTTCCTGCTTCTGCTGGCCCGTCGCCAAGCACCGATACCTGTTCTGGCGCTGGCAGTGCTCGGGGAGGTGGCCTTCACCGTCCTCGCGTCGTATCCGTCGCGAGCACTGAAGCTCGCCGCGTTGATCGCGGTCTACACCGTGGCCCGAACGGTCCGTCGGCGAACCGCCCTGTTCGTCACCTTGGGCACAGCCCTCGCCCTGTACGCCGTTTTGACCTGGGTGGCGGACTCGGCCTTCAGCCCGGAGGCCGACGTTGTGTTCGCCTGGACCGGGATGTTCGCCGCCGTTGGGGTCACCGTGCGCACCTGGCACGACTACGTCGCCGCGATGGAGGAACGAGCGCTGCGGGCGGAGGAGAGCAAGGAAGAAGAGGCCCGCCGTCGGGTCGCCGAAGAGCGGCTGCGTATCGCAAGGGAACTCCATGACGTGATCGCCCACCACATCGCCCTGATCACCATTCAGGCAGGAGTCGCCGGCCGCTTCCTTCGGGGCCGGCCGGATCAGGCCGAGGTCGCGCTTGGTCACATCCGTGAGGCCGGCCGCACAGTCCTGGACGAACTGGGCCCGCTGCTGCACGTACTACGGCAGCCCGGCGACGAGACGGACAAGACGGAGCCGACCGAACCCGTGCCCGGCCTGTCCCGTCTCGGAGGGCTCCTCGAATCGCTGGCCGCCGCCGGGCTGAGTGTCCGCCACCGGCAGGCGGGCCATCCGCTTCCTCTGCCGACGGCCATCGACCTGACTGCCTACCGCGTCGTTCAGGAAGGGCTGACCAACGCTCACAAGCACGGCGCGACCGCCGAGACGAACCTGCTCGTCGACTATAGGCCCGACGAACTGCGCATTCGAATCACCAACCCCCTGCACTCCGGCCCGTACCCCGCATCGGCGGCGACGGGCACCGGGCATGGGCTGACGGGCATGCGTGAGCGCGTCAAGGCGGTCGGCGGCAGCCTCAATGCCGAAGCGGACGCCGACGGTTGTTTTCGCCTCGCGGTGCGGCTGCCGATGCCTGCGGCCGGACCGCCGGCCGACAATCGCACGTCAGATCGGTCCGGCGGTGACCTGCCCGCGAACACCGCCGAGGGGAGGCAGGGATGACCATCCGCGTTCTGCTCGCCGACGACCAGGCCCTCGTCCGCACCTGTTTCCGCATGCTCATCGAGTCGGAGCCGGACCTGGAAGTCGTCGGAGAGGCCGAGACGGGTGAAGAGGCGGTCGTGCTGGCCCGCAGCACCCGAGCCGACGTCGTGCTGATGGACATCCGGATGCCCGACATGGACGGCCTCGCCGCCACCCGCGCCATCTCGGCGGACAAGGACCTCACGGGCGTACGAGTGCTGATCCTGACGACCTTCGAAGCCGACGAGTACGTCTTCCAGGCGCTACGTGCCGGGGCCAGCGGCTTCCTCGGAAAGAGCGTGGAGCTCTCTTACCTCCTCGACGCCATCCGGCTGATCGCCCAGGGAGAGGCGCTGTTGTCACCCAGTGCGACCCGGGCACTCATCGCCCACTACCTCACCACACCCGACCGGACGATCGCTCCGGCCCCGGAGCTGACCACCCTGACCGACCGAGAGCGTCAAGTGCTCGATTTCGTGGCCGCGGGTCTTTCCAACGACGGCATCGCCGAACAGCTCCACATCTCGCCCGCGACCGCCAAGACCCACGTGAATCGCATCATGACCAAGCTCGGCGTCCGCGACCGCGCCCAACTCGTGGTGATCGCCTACCAGACCGGCCGCGCCCGCCCCGGTGCCTGACCGGCCGAGCACCACTGGGCGCGCTGGGGGCCTGTTCCGGAGGTGCCTGTGGCGGGGGTTACGGCGCCGTCACCAGACCGGACAGAGGCTGCGCGGGGAGGTGGATGGGGCCGACGCCGTGTGAAAGAGGCAGGCCCGTGCCGCGGTTGGTGTGGGCGATGATCTCCGACGTGATGGAGATCGCTGTCTCCTCGGGAGTAAGGGCTCCGATGTCCAGGCCGATCGGTGAGTGCAGACGCGCCAGTTGGTCCTGGGAGACGCCGGCTTCCCTGAGCAGATCGACCCGGTGCTCGTGGGTGCGTCGCGAGCCCATGGCGCCGACATAGCCGACAGGAAGAGTCAGCGCCAGACTCAGCAGAGGGACGTCGAACTTGGCGTCGTGGGTGAGGACGCAGACGACGGTGCGGGCGTCGGTCTCGGTCGCCGCGAGGTAACGGTGGGGCCAGTCGGTGACGACCTCGTCGGCGTGCGGGAAGCGCGCCGGGGTGGAGAAGACCGGGCGGGCGTCGCAGACGGTCACCCGGTAGCCGAGGAAGCTCCCCGCCCGGCTGAGGGCGGCGGCGAAGTCGACGGCGCCGAAGATCAGCATGCGGGGTCGGGACGCGTGCACGTGGACGAGGATGGTGAGCTTGCGCGGGCAGGTGCCGTCGTCCGGGTCCTCGGATTCTCTCCCACTGCCGCCGACCTCGACCGAGGCGGTACGGCCCGCCCGCAGGAGCGCACGCGCATGCGCCACGACAGCCCGGTCCTCGCTCTCGCCCCCGAGAGTGCCGTCGTGGGTGCCCTCGGCGGGGATGTGGAGCATACGGCCGACGAGTTCACCGGGACCGTCGACGACGTGGGCCACGGCCGACGGGAGCCCCGCGGTCACGGCATCGAGGGCGATGGCGAGCTGGGGTTGGGCGCCGGGCTCCACGCGCTGTACGAGGACTCCGATCTCCCCGCCGCAGGTCAGGCCGGCGGCGAAGGCATCCGAGTCGGAGTACCCGAAGGCCACGCGTGCGGGGGCAGCGCGGTCTGCCAGCACTTGGCGGCCCAGTTCGTACACCGCTGCCTCGACGCAACCGCCGGAGACGCCACCGACCGCGTTGCCGTCGGCATCTACGGCCAGTGCGGTGCCGACTGGCAGGGGTGCGCTGCCTCTGACGGCGATGACGGTGGCCAGGGCGAACGGCCTGCCCTCGTGGCACCAGTCGTGCAGTGTGTCCGTGATGTTCAGCATGGGGGGCTTTCCGTGAGGTGTGGGCTGACGGGCCGTCGCCGCGCCCTAGGGGAGGAAACCGCGTGGTGCCCGGGTAGCCGCGTGTTGTGGGCACGCGGGCCACCCGGGAGCTCAGAGGAGAGCTTCTGCGGTGATGGGCAGTTCGCGGATGCGGCGGCCGGTGGCGTTGAACACCGCGTTGGCGATGGCGGGCGCCACTCCGACGATGACGACCTCACCGAGTCCTTTGACGCCGATGGGGTCGGCTTCGTAGTCCTGCCCGTTGATGAAGATCGCCTTCAGGTCGGGCATGTCGGCGTGGGTCGGCACGAGGTAGTCGGCGAGGTTGGCGTTGACGATCCGTCCGTCGCGGTGGTCGGTGACCGTGTGCTCGAGGAGGGCCTGACCTATCCCGCCTGTCATGGCTCCGATGGCCTGGCTGTCGGCGAGTCTCGGGTTGATGATCCGACCGGCGTCGTACACGCCGAGCATGCGCCGCACCCGTACCAGGCCGAGACGGGCGTCGACGGCCACCTCGGCGAACAGCGCGGAGTAGGCGTACAGGGAGAACTTCTCCGGTTCCGGCGCCCCGGCGTACGAGCCGAGCACTTCGAGGTGCGTCCGGTCGTTGCGGGCCAGGAGCCGCTGGTAGCTCTCCCCGCGAGCGGGCTCGTCCTTCACATACAGCCGACCGCCTCGTACGACGATGTCGGCGGCATCCGCCCCGTACAGCGGCGATCCCTCGTCCTTGACCGCGAGCGTGATCGCCTGCTTGCGCAGCTTGTCACAACCGTCCTGAACGGCGGATCCGACACTGGCCATGGTCATCGAGCCTGCGTGGACGGGGGCCGGGGGCATGAGGGAGTCCCCGAGCCGGAAGGTCACCTGGCGCATGGTCAGGCCGAGGGCGTCAGCGGCGACCTGGCTCATGGACGTAGCCGTGCCGGGCCCCATGTCGCTGGTGGAGGACTGCACCAGGGCGGTGCCGTCGGCGTCGAGGCGGACCGAGGCCTGGGCCTGGCTGCGCGCGGTGTCGTAGACACCGGCGGCCATGCCCATACCGATGAGCCAGTCGCCGTCCCGCGTCGAGCGGGGCTCGGGGTTGCGCCGGTGCCAGCCGAACTCGCGAGCGCCCGTGCGGTAGCAGTCGCGCAGGCGGCGGGTGGAGAACGGCAGGTTGCTGGACTCGTCGTCGGACGGTTCGTTGCGCAACCGCAGCTCGATCGGGTCCACGCCCAGTTCGTGGGCGAGTTCGTCCATGGCCGACTCGACGGGGTAGGCGCCGCTGGCGTAGCCGGGGCCGCGCATGAACCACGGCGTGCTCACGTCCAGCGGGACGTGGTCGTACGCCTGGCGGACGTTGGGCGTGCTGTAGAGCATGCGGCCCGGGACGAGAACGCTTTCGCTGTAGGTCTCGTAGCGGGAGGACTCGGCGCGGACGTCGTGCGTCGACGCGGTCAGGCGGCCCTGGCGGTCGGCGCCCATGCGCAGTTCGTATGCGTACGCGGGCCGGAATCCCACGGCGAAGTACATCTGCCGACGGGTGAGGACGAGCTTCACCGGGCGTTTCACCTCGCGTGCGGCCATGGCCGCGATGACGGAGTGCACCCAGGTGCGGGCGGCGTTGCCGAAGGCGCCGCCGACGAACGGCGAGATGACGCGGATGTGGTCCGGCGGGATGCCGAACTCGCCGGTCAGGGAGAACACGGTGCCCTGCACATACTGCGTCTTCTCCCAGACGGTCAGCCGGTCGCCGTCCCAGTGGGCGACGATGCCGGCCGGCTCTATCGGGTTGTGGTGGTTGCGGGCCGTCCGGTACGTCGTCTCCAGCCGGACGGGGGCGGAGTCCAGGGCTCGGTCTGCGTCGCCGCGTGCATAGATCTGGGTTTCGCCGGCGGCGTCGGCGACGTTGATGTCGGTCGAGGAGGGCTCCGCGTCGTAGGAGACCGTCACCAGGCTCGCTGCGTGCTGCGCGGTCTCCAGCGTGGTCGCCACCGTGACCGCGACGGGCTGTCCAAAGAACTGCACCCGGTCGTCCTGAAAGGCACGCAGCGGTTTGCCCGGTGGGAACCGGCCTTCCACAGGCGGCAGCTTGGGCGCGTTGAGGTGGCTGATGACCTTCAGGACACCGGGCTGGGCTTCGGCCGCGCGGGTGTCGACGCCGGTGATCCGGCCCCTACCGACGTTGCTTTCCACGATGACCGCGTGCACGACCCCATCGGGACTGTTGTCGGCGGCGTACTTCGCTGCCCCTGTCACCCTCAGCCGTGCATCGACCCGGGGCACAGCCGCACCGACGGCGGCCTGCGGCTGGCTCACTTGGTGCCTCCTACGGTGCGCAGCTGGCGTTCGACGGTGCGTTTGAGCAGCTCGGCCTTGAAGCCGTTGTGGGCGAGGGGGTGTGCCCCCTCGGCCGCGTGCTCGGCGGCCTCCGCCCACAGCCGGTCGGAGGGGCGTTCGTCGATGAGGTGGCGCTCGACGGCGGGCAGGGTCCAGGGCACGGTGCCCACGCCGCCGGCGGCGACCTTCGCCTCGCGGATGACGCCGCCACGGATGTGCAGCGCGACCGCGGCCGACGTGAGCGCGAACTCGTAGGACTGGCGGTCTCGCACTTTCAGGTAGCCGGATTTCAGTGGGCGCGGTAGGGCGGGGATTTCCACAGCGGTGATCAACTCGCCCTTGCTCAGGGCCTGTTCGCGGTTCGGGGTGCTGCCGGGCCGCAGCAGGAAGTCGGCGAAGGCAATACGCCGTTCCCCCTCCGGGCCCAGCACGTGCACCGTCGCCTCCAGTGCCGCGAAGGCCACGGCGACGTCGGAGGGATGGGTGGCCACGCAGTGATCGGAGGTGCCGAGGATCGCGTGGCTGCGGTTGTAGCCGTGCAGCGCGGCGCACCCGGAGCCGGGCTCACGCTTGTTGCAGGCGGCGGTCACGTCCCGGAAGTACGTGCACCGGGTGCGCTGCATGATGTTGCCGCCGATGGTCGCCATGTTCCGCAGCTGGGCCGAGGCGCTCAGCTCCAGCGCCTCGGAGATGACGGGGTACAGGACGCGCACCTTCGGGTGGGCGGCGGCCTCGGCCATACGGACCAGGGCGCCGATGCGCAGGCCCCCGCGATCGGTGACGGTGACCTCGCGCAGCGGCAGGGTGCTGATGTCGACCAGCACGCCGGGACGCTCTACGGTCTCCCGCATCAGGTCGACGAGGGTGGTGCCGCCGGCGAGGTAACGCCCGCCACGCCAACCGGCGTTGAGGGCCTCACGCATGTCCGCGGCCTTGGTGTAGGTGAAGGGATGCACGGGGCTCAGCCCTTCCGGCCGGCGGCGGTCTGCTCGACCGCGCGCTCGATCTTCACGTAGCAGCCGCAGCGGCAGAGGTTGCCGCTCATCCACTCCCGGATCTCCGCAGTGGAGCTGGTGTGACCCTCCTGGATGCACCCGATGCCCGACATGATCTGGCCAGACGTGCAGAAGCCGCACTGGAAGGCGTCCTGGTCGATGAACGCCTGCTGCAGTGGGTGAAGTTGGTCGCCCTTCGCGAGGCCCTCGATCGTGGCGACCTCGGCGCCCTCCAGGCGCACCGCCAGCGTCAGACAGGAGTTGACCCGTCGACCGTCGACCAGGACCGTACAGGCGCCGCAGGCACCGGCATTGCAGCCCTTCTTCGAGCCCGTCAGGTCGAGATGCTCACGCAGGAGGTCCAGCAGCGAGGTTCGGTTGTCGATCGTGACGGTGCGCCGAACGCCGTTGACCGTCAACGAAACGCTGCTGCCGGGCGGCTCCTCCGCGGCCAACGCTTCCTCGGCGGCGAGCGCGGGCGGTCCCGCGACCAGGCCGCCCACCACAGCGGCTCCTCCTGCGGCGGTGGTCGTGGTCATGAAGGTGCGCCGGGTGGGCCCGAGCGGAGGCTCGACGGGGGAAGTCTCTGCTTCCGCGGGATGTTCGGTGGACATGTCCACTCTCCCTCGATGGGGTGCGGGTGGTTGGCAGGGGCGTATGGGTAGTCGAGCCGTCCGCGGAGGTGTGCCATGCCCGTTGCTCAACCAGGCTGCCGTTCCCTCGGGACGGCGGGAGAGGAGTGGCTGCCGCCGGACGGTGGCAGGGATTCGGCGCCCAGGTTCACGCCGAGCGCGGCGCGCTGGTCCTCCTGACTCGGGAGACACGGCACCGCCCCCGCGCGCCCGGCGAGACGGGCGGAGCGGGGAGGAGCCGCCGACTCGGGCGCAGCATTCTGGGAGTCGGACGTCACCGGAGGTCGGACGCTGCGCCACGGCTGCGCCGACCGCCCCCGGATCGATAGCAAGGTCGTTCCGCGGGTCCGTGGGCAGGACGCGGTGGGCGACCGAGCGCGGAACACAGGCGACACCGCTGACCGAGCAGTCACCGGTGATCAAGGCCAGGGTTGGGGGCACAGATCAAGCATGAACCTTCTGATCCACATCAAACAAGCGTGATTGCATCAATCACCTTTATATCTCTACGTGTAGTTAACCTAGCCAAGCACGTTGAGGTCCCCCGTGATCGCCGGCGACCTGCCCGCGGAGACGGCCACGTCGACACAGGTCAGGGCGCGGGGCGCACCGTAAGACTCCTTCAGCACGGCCTGTCCAGGGACAGCGACGTATGGCTGGCGTCCTGCCGTGACTTCCACGCCTCACCATTCGCCCGCCGCCCGGGCTCCGGCTGCCCGGTGGCGGTGTGGGGCTGCCTGGAGTGCCCGAACGCGGTGTTCACCACCCGGCACCTGCCCGCGATTCTCAGCTTCGCCGGATTTCTGACTGCCCAGCGCGAGGCGATGACGGTGCTGGAGTGGAACGCCCGCTATGCACTGGCCTGGGAACGGATCACCACCGGCATCCTGCCGCAGTTCACCTGCGAGCAGTAGGCCACCGCCCGGCTCATCGCCGAAAGCAGTTAACGACACGTCCGCTCACGACAAACCGCAGGATAAGGAAGGGGAAGACGAACCTGTTCCGTGGCGGCTGAGCACCCGGCAGTTCCGCCGCACCCTGGCCTGGCACATCGCGCACCAGCCGTTCGGCGTTGTTGCGGGGGCCCGGCAGTACCAGCACGCCGAACTCGCCCTTTTCGAAGGCTATGCGGGAACTTCGGCCTCCGGCTTCGCCGCCGAGGTAGCCGCCGAGCGTGCCATCGCCCAGCTGGACTATGTCGAGGACCTTTACCACGACTGGAACGACGGCCACCGCACCAGCGGCGGCGCCGCCGGCTGCGTGAACGCCGAGTTCGACCGGATCCGCCGGGAACTGGGCGACCTGCCGGGCATCATCGCCAGTCCCGCTCGGCTGCGCACCATGCTGCAACACCTGACGAAGACCCTTCACCCAGGCGTCCCGAACGACTGCTTCTACCAGCCCTCCACCGCCCTGTGCGCGAAGCGGGCCCAGCACACGGGCCGGCCCCTGCCGCTGCTGACCATGCGCCTGACCTGTCCCAATGGCCGCCGCTCCAGCGTCCACCTGCCCCGTCTGACCACCGCCCGCGCCCAGGCCCAGCGCCCGCTCGACGCCCCGGAGGGGCTGTCCCGCCTCCAGACCGCCGCGCTGACCACCCACATCGCCGACCTCGACCACGCCATCGCAGAACTCACCTCCTCCGGAAGCCCCGACGCATGAATGACCCCGCCGCACTGCGGCTGCGGCACGCCCTTGAAAACAGTGGCATTCCCGTACGGCCGGGCCCCGACCAGGCTCTCGTGCACGCCTTCGAACGGATCGTGACCGGCAACCCCGAACATACCCGCGGCGCCCTGAACGTCTCCACGCTGTGCACGGAAGCGGGTATCTCGCGCGCCACCTACTACCGTTCACCCCTGGCGAAGATCATCACCGGACTGCTCCGGACACCGGACGCGCCCCGACCGCAGATCGACACCCTCACGGCGGACATCGCCCGTCTCAAGAAGGCGGACCGCGCGCTGCGCTCCCAACACGCTGCCGAGCAGCGGGAGGCACGCGCCACCATCGCCGCCTACGCCAACCACATCCAGACGCTCAGCCTGCGGAACGCCGAACTCGAAGCGGAGAACGCCACCTTGCACGAATCTCTCTGCCAGGAAGGCACCGTGGCCTCCCTCCCGGTGATGCGTTGAATGCCTCGTCGAAGGGGGTGTGGGATCGTCTGGCCACCCGGCGGGTGGCCGGCGCCGGGAGCGACGCGGATGCGGTTGTCGAGGGAGCCGCTGACCTTGTTCGACCGGACCAGCTTCTGATCGGTACGCGGATGGCGTCTCAGCTGTGCTGCTCGGCGTCCAGGAGTGCGAGGGCGTTGCGGATGCCCTGTTCGAGGAGTTGGTCGGCGAGTTGCCGGTCGGTCAGGGCGCGGGAGAGCTGCAGGGTCCCGGCCATCATGCCGAGGAGGCCAAGTGCCTTCACACGTGCGGAGGACGGGG
>NZ_JBEXRA010000075.1:0-34303 GCF_040612855.1 Streptomyces sp. NPDC006332 | reverse complement strand
GCCGCAGACGCGGGGTCTGGCACGCACATCTGCCGCGTTGTCGTCGGTTGCCGACGCTCCGCGTCGACGCCCTCCTCCGCCTTGCAGCTGCACGCACCAGACCCCGCTCACCGGCATCGACCAGCGTCAGTTTCCTGCGACCTGATCCAAACGACAGGCCCTAGTCGGTGCAGCCGGGGAGGGTCACCTCGGGTCGGCAGTTGTTGGGCGTGTTGGTCGTCACGGGGCTGCTCACCAGGGCGACCATGCCGGAGTACTCGTAGATGCCGCCCGCCTCGACCGCGCTGTTGCCCGTCACGGACGTGCCGGTGAGAGTCGCCGTGCCGGCGTAGTTGGACAGCCCACCGCCCCAGGAGTCGGCCCTGTTGCCGTCGATACGGGAGGAGTTGACGTCGAGGGTGCCGCTGTTGGCGATCCCGCCGGCGTCGGCGGCGCTGTTGCCGCGCACGGAGCTGCCGCTCATGGTCACCTTGCCGAAGTTGCTGACGCCACCTCCGAAGGCGCCGCCGGAGTTGTCACGGATCTGACTGTTCTCCACGGCCAGGGTGGCGTTGGCCAGGTTGATGATGCCGCCTCCTTGGGAGCTGGCGCTGTTGTCCCGCACATCGCTCGACCGGAGGGTCAGTTTGCTGATCTCGTTGCCGATGCCGCCGCCGAACACGGCTTCGTTGCCCGACACGGTGCTGGAGACGATGGTGGTGGTGTCGCCGTAGGCGTAGATGCCGCCGCCGGCTCGGGCGTGGTTGTCGCTGACGATGCTGCCGGTGATGGTGGCGGTGCCGTTGTTGCGGATGGCGCCGCCGCCCGTCGCGGCCGTGTTGTTGGTGAGGATGCTGGACTTGACGGTCAGGACGCGGTGGTCGTTGACGTAGACGGCACCGCCCTCGCCGCCGCCGGCCAGATTGCCGTTGCGCAGGGTGACGCCGTTGAGGGTGAGGTCGCCCTTGGTGCCGCCGACCTCGGCGATGCGGAATTCGGGGGTGCCTGGCGCGCTGGAGCGTTCGATGACGGAGTTGTCGCCCTTGATCGTGATGCGCTCGCGGATCACCGGCAGCCCGTTCGCTCCCCTGACCTGGCCGGGAATGCTCCCGTGG
This sequence comes from Streptomyces sp. NPDC006332, assembly GCF_040612855.1. NCBI lineage: Bacteria > Bacillati > Actinomycetota > Actinomycetes > Kitasatosporales > Streptomycetaceae > Streptomyces > Streptomyces sp. NPDC006332. The sequence continues at coordinate 33,209 of NZ_JBEXRA010000075.1, read as the reverse complement.
AGGGTGTAGACGCAGTTCGCGGCCAGGTGGATGGTGCCCCCGCCCGCGGCGTTGGCCGCTTTGACGGCGGACACGAGGACCGCCGCGTCACAGGCGATCGGGGCGGCGTAGGCCGGGGCGGAGAGAGCGGACAGCCCGAGGGCGAGCGTTACGGCGCCGAGCGCCCCGCCCGTCTTGGATGTGAAGCGCACCGAGACTCCTTACGTCGTGGGGGAGCCCGGCGGTCACCACCGAGATCCGGTATGGCGATTCCCCCGGGAGAACCGGATGTCTCACGATTTCCACTACTCGGAGTAAGGAAAGCAGGCAGATGGTGGCGTGTCGGCCGCCGCGTCCGGGAACGCGACGGCGGGACGCGACGGCGGGGACGTGCGCCCGCGCCTTGTCAGCGGACGACGTCGAAGACGTTCTTCTGCAGTCCGTTGGCGTACGCCTCGTGCTCGACGAGCTTCAGCTTCTGGGTGTCCTTGTCGGTGGCGCTGAAGAGTCGCTTGCCCGCACCGAGCAGGAGAGGGAAGACGAGCAGGTGGTATCTGTCGATCAGGCCTGCGTCCGACAGGGCGTGGTTCAGCATGGCGCTGCCGTGGACGATGATCGGGCCGCCCTCGGTCTCCTTCAGCGCGGCGACGTCGTCGAGTGAGCGCAGGATCGTGGTCTCGCCCCAGTTCGACACGAGGTCGTCCTCGGTGAGGGTGGTGGAGACGACGTACTTCGGCATCACCTTGTAGTCGGCGAAGTCCTCCATGTCGGGCCACACCGGGCTGAACGCCTGGTAGCTCACCCGGCCCAGGAGCATCGCGGTGGCCTCCGTCTGCTCCCGGCCCTTGATCTCGAACGCCTCGGGGAGGAACTCGACGTCCTTGAAGGTCCATCCGGAGTTCCGGTATCCGGGCTCGCCGCCCGGGGCCTCCATCACGCCGTCGAGCGAGATGAAGGCGGTGCTGATCAGGGTGCGCATCTCAGTTCCTCGGTGTCTCGTGTCCGGTTGCCAGCAGCTCCGGTCGGTGCGCGCTTCGGCCGCACTCTCGGCTGCGGCGATCCAACCATGACGTACGACTGCGGAACACGGACGAACTCATCGGTCGATCACCGACTTCCGCTGCCCCTGTAAGAAGTGGGCCGCTGCGCGCATTGCTTGGTGAGAGAGCCGATATGAGGGGACGGCGCATGACACATGCCCAACGGTTCCGGGAGATCTACGAGGAGTGCTATCCGCGTGTCCTCGCCTACGCCACCAGCCTGGTGGGACGGCAGGTAGGGGAGGACATCACCAGCGAGACGTTCACCGTGGCCTGGCGACGGGTGCGGGACATTTCACAACCCGCGCTGCCCTGGCTCCTGGGAGTGGCTCGCAACCTGGTGCGCGAGCTGCGCCGCCGGGACAGCCACCAGTACGCCCTCGCGGCCTCGGAGGCGCAGCGCATCAGCAGCGGCGCCCGGACCGACGTCGGGGACGTCGCGGCGGACGTGACCGATCGGGACGCCGCGCTGCAGGCCCTGGCGAGTCTGTCCGAGGCCGACCGGGAACTGCTGACGCTCATCGCCTGGCACGGGCTGAGCGCCAAGCAGGCCGCCCGGGTCCTGGGCTGCACCACCGCGACACTGACCGTCCGGCTGCACCGGGCCCGCCGCCGTCTGGAGAAGGCCCTGGAGCCGACGTACCCGGCGGACCCGGCAGACCCGGCACCCGTACAGAAGCCGACACCGGCGCGGAAGCCGATACCCGCGCAGAGGCCGAGACCGGCGCGGACGGCGGACTTCGCACCCCCACTCGCACGGACGCCGCGCCGCACTGATCGCAGCACACCTGACCACAAAGGAGCACTCGCATGAAGAACACCCACGGACGGTCCCGGCGGCCCGACGTCATGAAGGTGCTCGCGGGCGCCCGGCCCGACGAACTGGACCCGTCCAGGCTGGCGGACTCCCCGCGGCAGCGTGCGGACCTGGCCCGCATCCTGGCCGGAGCGACGGACACCCGCGCGGCGCGCTCCCGGGTGCCGGGGCGCCTCCGGAGCGGGATCCGGCCGTTCGGGACCATGGCGGCCCTCGCGGCCGTCGCGGCGTCCGCGGTGGTCGTGAGCACGCTCGACGGGGATCCCCTGGGTGTGCGCCCGGGCGCCGACCCGCGGTCCTCCTCCGCTGCTGCGGGGCCGGGTGCGGCGACGTCGGACGGCCAGGGTGACCTCCGCGTCGACGGCCGTCTCGAACTGCTCAGTGCGGCGAAGAAGGCCGAGACCTCGACCGCCGAAGGAACGTACTGGCAGACCACCACGCGCTCGGAGGACGTGAACGTCGTCGGCGCGGCCGGAGGCAAGGGGCAGCTCTTCGCCGTGCGGGACACGGGGACCTCGAAGTGGTCGGTGGGTGTGCGCCCGGAAACCCGGAGCCTGATGGTCCTCGGTCTGGACGCCGTGACCGCCCCCCGCACCCAGCAGGACGAGGCACGCTGGCGGGCCGCCGGCTCACCCGCGACGGTGGAGGCCGAGGTCAGGGGGAACGAGGAGGGCGGCACCCTCGGGTACACGATGGGACCCCGACGGCCGACGGTCGTGCGCACGGACGCCGACGACAAGATCTACGCCCTCGGCCCGCAGAACGTCACCTACCAGGACCTGCGTGAACTTCCCTCCGACAGCGGCGAGTTGCGCCGGGAGCTGGAGCGCCGGTACGGGCAGGACAGCGGTGCCGAGACCAAGGACCGCACGGCCTACGTGCTGCGCCTCGCGGCCGACCTCATCACAATGCCGGTGAAGCCCGCTGTCCGGGCGGCCGCCTACCGGGTGATGGCGGAACAGCCCGGCGTCCGAGGGCTGGGGCACGTCACCGATCCGCTGGGCCGCGAGGGCGTCGGTGTCGCGTTCCCCGGCACGCAGGCGACACCGCTGGGGAGCGTGGAGCAGCGGCTGGTCGTGGACCCGTCCACCGGCGAGATGCTCTGCGAGCAGCTCGTGCTGGTCGAACCGTCGGCCAGGGCCCGGCAGGCGGGCCTCGACGCGGGCACGACGGTGAACTACACGGCGACCACCCGGATGAGCTGGGGCGAGAGCCAGATCAAGGTGCCGGAGAACGCCAAGCACTGAGCGCGTGCGATCCGACTGGACACCCAGAAATCCACAGACGCGGACACAGACGCAGGAGCTCCGCTGACGTGCCCTGAGTCCGTCCCGTTGTCGTTTCGTCGCTCCCGGGTTCGTTTAGTGCACGGAGGTACGAGGGAAAGCACTTCTGTCCCACAGGAAGTCAATTGAGCTTGCCGGTGGGCGAAGTGAACGGGGGACGGACGTGCGCAACGGGGATCGTGACAGACTGCCGACCTGCTCGGCGGATCATCCCGGGATGTCGACCGAGGGCGGGATCGAGGTTCAGCGGCAGCTGGAGACGCTCATCGGTGACTTCCGGACCAGTGAGCCACCGATGCCTGTCGTGGTCCTGCACTCCGCGGAGGCAGCCGAGGACAGCCAGGTCACCGGGCTCGTCGGCGAACTGCACAACGGGCAGAACACGCACGGGACCCGCTGCGCGGTCGCGCCGACGGCACAGGAGGGCCCCACGGAGGTCCTCCGGGCCGCGCACCTCGTACGGGATCTCGGCGACCCCAGGCAATGGGGCGGCCGGCACTCGATCTACCGGCGGTACGCCTTCCCCCGGGTTCGGCTCGTGCACGCCATCGAGGACGCGGTCGGTGCTCTGGGGGCCGACTGGCCCGGCCCTGCCGCCGGGTCCGCGCCGCCGGAGACCGGGCACGATCCCGCGCAGGCCCTGCTGAACCAGCTGGCCAAACAGCGGTGGCGTCCCTCGGGGACCGCCCGCTGGCACTCCGGGCTGCCCATGTTCGACATGGCGCACATCCTCCCGGCCAGCCTGGTGACGGTCCTTGCCGCGCTCCTCGCCCGCAGCGACTGGTACATGGCCGTGGCGTCCGGCGTCGGCTTCCTGCTGCTGCTGGCGGTACTCAACTACGTACTGCCCGGGCGCGCGCCGATCTTCCTGTGGCTGCGCCGGGAGAGCCGCTGGTTCATGACCACGACCTTCCTCAGGGCGGCCGCCCAGGACCGCCCCACCGAGGTGTCCCTGTTACGACCGGTCCGCTCCTGGAAGGCGATCGCCGCGCGTGCGTACGACGTGGCGGAGGCGCTGAAGGCGGGCCACGAGTTCCAGCTCCAGCTCTACGTACTGGCCCTGTTCGAGGACCTGCGGGACAACCACCGTCGCCGGAGCTGGGACCTGCGCGGATTCAAACGCCTGCGGCCGCCCATGCTGTTCGTTCCGCAGGCCGGCACGGACAACGGCGGCCTTGAGCTGATCAAGGCCGTCAGCGACGTACGCAGCCGCCGTAGCGAACTGGACCCGCTGCTGCTGGTCGCGGCGGTACGCGCCGACGACGTACGCCGGCTGGAACGCAGCGTCGTCCAAGGGGTGCACGCCGGCGGTCCCGACCAGGGGTTCCAGGCCCGGTTGCGGGGCTGGTACGACGAGTGGGCGCGGAATCTACGCGCGGAGCAGTCGCCGAGCCGCGAACGAGCGGTCCTGCCCTGGGTGTTGAAGATCCCGCTCCCTCAGGACGAACTGAGACCGCTCCCGGACCGCCAGCGGCACTGCGTGAAGGCCGCCACCCGGCCCACCGTCGCCCGCGTGGTGTGGGCCCTGCACACGCTCGCCCTGGTGCTGGTCCTGACCGTCGCGACCGCCGCCTGGCGCACCGGGAGACTCTCCGACGAGTACTGCTCGGCGTCCCTGCTGACCGCGAATCGCGACACTGAGCGCAGACCCGCGCCGGACGGCGGCACCGAGTGCATCGGGATCGCGACGGGTGACGTGCGCTTCTCCGACTGGCTGCCGCACGACGCCGGGGACCCCGGCGCCAAGGCGCTGTCCGACGGGCGCGGGTCGCCCTGGTCCGTCGGCGAGCTGGAAGGGCGTATCGCCGACCAGAACGACGAGGTCCTCGCCAAGCACGCGGACCGCTATGTCACCGTGGTGTACGCGGGCCCGCTCAGCGCCGACCCCGACGGTGGGTCCTCGCCGGTGAAGGGGCTCGAGGAACTGGCGGGCGTGTACCTGGCGCAGGCCGTGATCAACGACACCTTCACGGTGAAGCTGCGCGTCCTGGTCGCCAACGGGGGTGTGGATCTGCACCACCAGGCCGACATGGCCGACGCCGTGGCCGCCTACGCGGCGAAGGACCCGACGGTGGTGGGGGTCGTCGGCACCGGACGGGACCTGAAGTCCAGTACGGAGACGACGCGCAAGCTCAGGAACGCCGGGCTGCCCGTCGTGTCCGGGACGAACTCCGCGACCTACTTGCCGCGCGACTTCTCCAACTGGTTCAGCCTGGCCGCCACGGACGAATGGCAGTCCGCCCAACTCGGCCTTATCGCACAGCAGTTGCGCACGCCCGGCAGAACGCAGTACGCCCTCGTGCTGGCCCGCGACACCAAGAAGACCGACGACCGCTACACCACCGAACAGGCGCGCTACGGCGGTGCGATGCTCGCCGACCACGGCTTCACGCCCCTGCCCGAGCGCCGCTACACCCTCAACGGCGGCAAGCCCGAGTTCCGTCTGCACACCGAGGAGATCTGCCGCGGCGACCGCGTTCCGTCCGTGATCTACTTCGCGGGCCGGGTCGAGGACGTCGATCCCCTGATGACCCAGCTCGGCACGGAACCCGGCTGCGCGCGCAAGAAGATGTCCGTCATCACGGGCGACGACCTCTCCAAGGCCGACTTCTCCCAGGGCGAGGACGCGGTGGCCCCGAACGTGACGCTGTATCACGCCGCGCTCGCCGAGCTGCGGGAGGCGGCCTCCGGGACGAGGTTCTACGAGGACGCCCGGAAGTACCTCCCGGGACTCGGCGGGCAGCCCGTCAGCTACGACACGCCCGCCTTCGCCAGCGGCCAGACAGCCCTGTCCCACGACGCCACGCGTGCGCTGTACTGGGCGGCCTCCCGCGACGGCGTCCCGCAGAGCCGCGCTGCGACCTGGGTGAACCTCAGAACGGTCAAGCTTCAGGGCATGGCCACGGGCACGATCGACTTCACCGACGCCCCGCTCTACGGCGGCAGGAAGGGCCACAGCATCGTCCTGGAGGAGGTCTGGCGCACCAAGGACGGGGCCTCGAAGTCGCGTGTCGTGTGCAGGAGGGTGGCCGGCGACGCGCGTCCGCTGACGGAGAAGGAGTGCGCCATCGGGCACCACGGCTGAGCCCCGCCCCCACGGCGATGCCGGGCGCACCTGTAGTCGTTCTTCCGCGTCCGGTCCGCCTCCGACATTCTCATGGAGGGACCCCAACCCCCACACAACCAGCCGCCCTACGCCACGAGCCCCACCCACTCCTCCTACAGCCGTGATGAATCCGCAACCAATTCCGGTCTTGACCGAGACCCATCAATCGCGCCCAGGATTACGCTCGCGCTCATGGCCGACTCCCCAGCCTCCGCGAGCCCCACGGAGCCGACGCACGACGCGCCGACCTCAGCGACAAACCCGGTGACGGACCCCGCGACGACCGACGCGACGACCGACGCGGGCGACGCCAAGACCGCCGCGACGACCGACGCGACCGCCCCCGCACCACCCCACCCGGAGCAACGCCCCGTCTACGTCATCGGCGGCGGCCCCGGCGGCCTCGCCACCGCGTACGCCCTGCGCGCCCGGGGCATCCGTGCCGTCGTACTGGAGAGGTCCGACCGGGTCGGGGATTCCTGGCGGCGCCACTACGACCGGCTGCACCTGCACACCACCCGGCGGCTGTCGGCCCTGCCCGGGCTGCCGATGCCGCGCCGGTTCGGGCGCTGGGTCGCCCGGGACGACGTGGTGCGGTATCTGGAGAAGTACGCCGAGGTCCACGAGTTGGAGATCGTCACCGGGGTCGAGGTCTCCCGGGTGGAGCGCTCGCCCGACGGCACCGGCTGGCTGCTGCACGCCACCGGCGGACGTGAGCTGACCGGCGCGGCGGTGGTCGTCGCGACCGGCTACAACCACACGCCCCGGGTTCCTGACTGGCCGGGCCGCGACACCTACACGGGCACGTTCCTGCACGCCGGCGACTACCGTGACCCGAAGCGCTTCACCGGACGTGACGTCCTGGTCGTCGGCGTCGGCAACACCGGTGCCGAGATCGCCGTCGACCTGGTGGAGGGCGGTGCCTCACGGGTGCGGCTGTCCGTGCGCACCGTCCCGCACATCGTGCGCCGTTCGACGGCCGGCTGGGCCGCGCAGTACAGCGGGATCGCGGTGCGCCGGCTGCCGGTCGGGCTCGTCGACCGGCTCAGCGCGGTGCTGGCCAAGGTGAGCGTCCCCGACCTGACGGCGCACGGGTTGCCCCGTCCCGACACCGGCCTCTACAGCCGGGCCAGGGCGGGCGCGATCCCCGTACAGGACGTCGGTCTGATCGACGCGGTGCGCAAGGGCCGGGTCGAGATCGTGGCCGCCGTAGAGGGCTTCGAGGACGGCGAGGCGGTGCTCGCCGACGGCACCCGGGTGCGCCCGGACGCCGTGATCGCGGCCACCGGCTACGACCGCGCCCTGGAGGAACTCGTCGGTCACCTCGACGTCCTCGGCGCCGACGGCAACCCGGTCGTCAACGGCGCCCGATCCCCGAAGAACGCGTCCGGCCTGTACTTCACCGGGTTCGTCACCCCGATCAGCGGCACGTTCCGCGAGCTGGCCATCGACGCCGAGAAGATCGCGAAGAGCATCGCCGGGGACACCGTCCACCAGGCCTCCCGGCTGCCCGCCTGAGACGCGTCCGACGGCTCACCGACTGCGCATCCGGCGTAGACACCCCCAACTCTCCTACGTACAACTCCTGTTACTTCCGGGTCGGATGTGACCGGAGAGCTGTACGCCGCCACCGCACGGGGCCAGAATGTGAGCACTGTTCATCTTTCGAGCACTGTTCATCTTTCCGGCTCCACCCCCACCTCTCGCTACGACGGAGGACGACGCACGTGGCACGCGAAAGACAGCACTCACCCCAGCCCCAGCACTCCCCGCGCACCCAACTCTCCCCGCTCTCCCGGCGCTCCCTGCTCGGCGGCGCCGCAGCGGCGGCGGGCGCCGCGGCCCTCACCGCCACCGCCGCTAGCACGGCCGCCGCGGCCACCCGCAGCGTGGACGTCGCCGTCGTCGGCGGCGGCCTCGCCGGGCTCACCGCGGCCCGGGACCTGGTCGCCGCCGGCAAGACCGTGCTCGTCCTGGAGGCCCGCGACCGGGTCGGCGGCCGGGTGGTGAACCTGCCGCTGGGCAACGGCCAGGTCACCGAGGGCGGCGGCGAGTTCATCGGTCCCACCCAGGACCGCATCAAGGCGCTCGCCGACTCCCTGGGAGTGGCCACCTTCCCCACCTACAACACCGGCAAGAACCTGCTCAACAAGGACGGCAAGAAGACCGCCTACGCCACCGACGGACTGCTCGGCTCGGTCCCGCCGATCGACGCGGCCGGCCTCGCCAACGCGGCGATCGTGCAGGCCTCGCTCGACGACATGGCCAAGCAGATCCCGGTGAACGCGCCCTGGACCGCCGCGAAGGCCGAGGAGTGGGACCGGCAGACCTTCGAGAGCTGGCTGCGCGCCAACGCCGTCATCCCGTCCGCCAAGTTCCTCCTGGACGTGGCCTGTACGTCGATCTTCTCGGCCGAACCCCGGGAACTCTCCCTTTTATTCGTCCTCTTCTACATCGCCGCCGCCGGCAACGAGTCGACCACCGGCACCCTGGAGCGCCTCACCGAGACCGCGGGCGGCGCCCAGGAGCTGCGCTTCGTCGGCGGATCCCAGCTGGTGCCGATCAAACTCGCCGCCACGCTCGGCGACCGGGTGGTGCTCAACGCCCCGGTGCGCACGATCGCCCGGTCCGGCGGCGGCTACGTGGTGTCGGCCGACGGCATCACCGTCAACGCCAAGAAGGTCGTCGTCGCCCTGCCGCCGCCCCTCGCCGCCCGCATCTCGTACACCCCCCTCCTCCCCGCCGCCCGGGACCAGCTCACCCAGCGCCTGCCGATGGCCTCGGTGGGCAAGGCGATCGCGATCTACGACACCCCCTTCTGGCGGGCCGACGGACTCAACGGCCAGGTCGTCAGCGACACCGGCGTGGTCAGCTCCACCTTCGACAACTCCCCGCCCGACGCCTCGTACGGCGCTTTGATGGGCTTCATCGAGGCCGACGAGGCCCGGAAGCTGGACGCGGCGAGCGAGGCGGAGGTCCGGGCGGCCGTACTGAAGGACTACGTGACGTACTTCGGCGAGAAAGCGGCCTCCCCCACCTCCTTCGTCCTGCAACGCTGGAACAACGAGGCCTACACCCGCGGCGGCCCCGTCTCCATCGCCGGGCCGGGCGTCCTGACCCAGTACGGCCCCGCCCTGCGCGCGCCCGTCGGCGGGATCCACTGGGCCGGGACGGAGACGTCCACCTACTGGATGGGCTTCATGGACGGTGCGGTGCGGTCGGGCGAGCGGGTGGCGAAGGAGGTGGTGGCCGCGCTGTAGGCGTCGTAGACGCGTCGTGGGGAGTCCTTCGCCGGTCCGCCGGCATCCCGCACCGAGAAGCCCCCGCCGGGGAGACCTCGCGGGAAAGCCGGTCATCCTTTGCGTGCAGGCCCATTCCTGACATCCCATCAGGTCTGTAATCTGACAGTGCGTCAGTTACTTGCCAGTCACTCAGGAGCGGGGACCGATGCTTGGATCAACCCACGGCACCTTCACCACCGACTCCCGCCGGGCCCGGGTCGTCGCTTGCGGCGAGCGCCCCGGGCCCGCCGTGCACGGGCGGCCCGCCGAGGTGGACGACCTCGACGTCAGCGGCCGGCCGTTGTACGCCGCCGTCCCCGATCTGGACCGCTTCTTCCGACCGGAGTCCGTCGCCGTGATCGGCGCCTCGGACACCGAGGGCCGGCCGAACACCGGGGTCACCCGGCAACTGCTCGCCTGGTCCGAGCGGGTCGGGGCCCGACTGCATCCGGTGCATCCCACCCGTCCGTCCGTCTTCGGCATCCCCTGCTGCCCCTCCATCGCCGACCTGCCCGAGCAGGTCGATCTCGCCGTGCTGCTGGTCTCCGACCCCCTTCCCGTGATCGAGGAACTGGCGGAGACCAAGGTGAGGTTCGCGGTCGTCTTCGCGTCCGGGTTCGCGGAGACGGGCGAGGCGGGAGCGGCCGCCCAGGCCCGGCTGACCGCTGCCGTGGAACGGTCCGGGATGCGGCTGCTCGGCCCCAACACCAACCTGAACGCCTTCGAGGAGTTCCGGGACGACCTGGACGGACCGGCCATCGCCCTGATCACCCAGTCCGGCCACCAGGGCCGCCCCGTCTTCGCCCTCCAGGAACTCGGCGTCCGCCTCTCCCACTGGGCGCCCACCGGCAACGAGGCCGACCTGGAGACCGCGGACTTCCTCTCCTACTTCGCCGAGCGGCCCGAGGTGGGCGCCATCGCCTGCTACGTCGAGGGGCTCAAGGACGGCCGTTCCTTCCTGCTCGCCGCCGACCGGGCCGCCCGGCGCGGGGTGCCCGTGGTCGCGGTCAAGGTGGGCCGCACCGAGACCGGCGCCCGCACGGCCGCCTCCCACACCGGCAAACTGACCGGCGCCGACGCGGTGGTGGACGCGGCGATGCGGCAGTACGGGGTGATCCGGGTCGACGGTCTGGACGAACTCCAGGACACGGCGGCCCTGTTGGCCCGCGCCAGACCGCCGGCCGCCGACGGGGTGGTCGTCTACTCGATCTCGGGCGGCACCGGCGCCCACTTCGCCGACCTGGCCACCGAGGCGGGCCTGAGACTGCCGGAGCTGTCGGCGGCCAAACAGGCCGAGCTGCACCAGTGGATACCCGAGTACCTGAGCGTGGCCAACCCGGTCGACAACGGCGGCCACCCGGTCGGCGACTGGCGCGGCCGGAAGATCATCGACGCGATCCTCGACGACCCACAGGTGGGCGTCCTGATCTGCCCGGTCACCGGGCCCTTCCCGCCCCTCAGCGACCGACTCGTCCAGGATCTGGTGGACGCGGCCGAGCGGACGGACAAGCTGGTGTGCGTGGTGTGGGGCTCCCCGGTCGGCACCGAGCCGGCGTACCGGGAGGTCCTGCTCGGCTCCTCCCGGGTGGCCACCTTCCGCACGGTCGCCAACTGCATCACGGCCGTCCGCGCCCATCTCGACCACCACCGGTTCGCCACCAACTACCGCTCCCCCTTCGACACCGCGGCCCGCACCGTGTCGCCCTCCTTCCGCAAGGCGCGCGCCCTGATGCGGCCGGGCCAGCAGCTGAGCGAACACGCCGCGAAGCAACTGCTGCGGGCCTACGGCATCCGGGTGCCGCGCGAGCAGCTGGTGACCAGCGCGGCGGCGGCCGTGCGCGCGGCGGGGCTGGTGGGCTACCCGGTGGTGATGAAGGCGTCCGGCGCGCGGATCGCCCACAAGACCGAGCTCGGGCTGGTGAAGATCGGGCTGACCTCGGCCAGCCAGGTCCGGGACGCCTACCGGGAGTTGACGGACATCGCGCGCTACGAGGACGTGCCGCTGGACGGTGTCCTGGTGTGCCAGATGGTCGAGCGGGGCGTCGAGATGGTCGTCGGTGTCACGCACGACGAGCTGTTCGGTCCGACGGTGACCGTGGGGCTCGGCGGGGTGCTGGTGGAGGTGCTGCGGGACACCGCCGTCCGGGTACCGCCGTTCGGCGAGGAGCAGGCCCGGGACATGTGCGCCGAACTGCGCGGGCGGGCCCTGCTGGACGGGGTCCGGGGGCGCCCGCCGGCGGATCTCGACGCGTTGGTCGAGGTCGTGCTGCGGGTGGAGCGCATGGCCCTGGAACTCGGGGACGACCTCGCGGAGCTCGACATCAATCCGCTGATGGTGCTGCCCCGGGGGCAGGGAGCGGTGGCGCTGGACGCACTGGCGGTGTGCCGGTGACGGGGGACACTCAGGAGACGGGGCTGCGGCATGAAGCCAAGGACCAGGTCTCGTACATCACCCTCGACCGGCCCGAAGCCCTCAACGCCCTGACACCGCGGCTGCGGGACCACGTGATCGGACTGCTGTCGGACGCCTCGGCCGATCCGGACGTACGGGCCGTGGTGATCACCGGCACGGGCCGCGGGTTCTGCGCGGGCGCGGACCTCCGTAACGCGTCTCCCGCCGGGGAACCGGTCGCCGGTGATGTCGCCCGCACGATCCGGCTCGGCGCGCAGCGTCTGATCGCGGCCGTCCTGGACTGCGAGAAGCCGGTGATCGCGGCGGTGAACGGCACGGCGGCGGGCCTCGGCGCGCATCTCGCGTTCGCCTGCGACCTCGTACTCGCCGCCGAGTCGGCGCGGTTCATCGAGGTGTTCGTACGACGGGGCCTCGTCCCCGACGGCGGCGGCGCGTACCTCCTGCCCCGCGTCCTCGGCCCGCACCGCGCCAAGGAGCTGATGTTCTTCGGCGACGCGCTCCCGGCGCCGGACGCGGAACGTCTGGGCCTGGTCAACCGGGTCGTACCGGACGCGGAGTTGGACCGGACGGCCCGCGACTGGGCGGCACGTCTCGCCACCGGCCCGACCCGCGCCCTCGCCCTCACCAAGCAGCTGGTCAACGCCTCCCTCGACACCGACCGCGCCGCCGCCTTCGCCGCCGAGGCCGCCGCGCAGGAGATCAACATGACGACGGCGGACGCGCGGGAAGGCGTGCGGGGCTTCGTGGAACGCAGGAGCCCGGAGTACCGGGGGCATTAGACCTGCCCCGAAACTTCCTATCTGACGTACCGTCAACTTCAATGAGGGACATGATGGGACAAACATGATGGGACAAGCAGGGATGGCCGAAGCCGCCGTCCGCTACCTCAGGTCGGCCGCCGCCGCGCCGCTCGCGCGCCCCGTGGAGGCCCTGCCGCGACCGGAGTTGCGGTGCGTCGGGCAGAACGAACGAGCGCCCGTCGACCCGACCGAGTTCCGTCGCGTACTGGGCACCTTCGCGACCGGCGTGACCGTCGTCACCGCACCCGCGACCGAGCCCGGCGGCTCCCCCGCCGGTTTCGCCTGCCAATCCTTCTCCTCCCTCTCCCTCGACCCGCCCCTGATCGCCTTCATGGTCGGCCGCACCTCGACGACCTGGCCGCGCATCGCCCGCGCCGGGGTCTTCTGCGTGAACGTCCTGAGCGCCGGACAGGGTGAGCTGTGCCGCGCCTTCGCGGTGCGCGGCGCCGACAAGTTCGCGGGCGTCGACCACACCCCGGCCCCCGCCTCCGGCTCCCCCCGCCTCACCGGCACGCTCGCCTGGATCGACTGCACGATCCACGCCGTGCACACCGGGGGCGATCACCTCATCGTCGTGGGCCGGGTCGACGCGCTGGGCACGGGCGACGACGAGGACGCGAGGCCCCTCCTGTTCCACAAGGGGCGTTTCCTCTAGGGCCGGCGGACGACGGGACTCTCGCAACAGCCCTACGCGGTGCCCGCGAGGTCCCGCACCGGCACCGCCGTGGCCGTCGGACTGCGCCGGATCACCAGCGCCATCAGCGTCGCCACCGCGCACAGCGCGCCCGCCGCGTACCAGACCATGTCGTACTCGCCGAAGACGTCCCGCGCGACACCGCCGAGGAAGGCCACCAGCGCGGCGCCGACCTGGTGGGAGGCCAGTACCCAGCCGAAGACGATCGCGCTGTCCTCGCCGTAGTGCTCCCGGCACAGCGCCACGGTGGGCGGGACGGTGGCGACCCAGTCGAGGCCGTAGAAGACGATGAAGAACAGCATCGGCGGATGAACCCGGGACGACACCAGCAGCATCGGCAGGAACAGCAGGGAGATGCCGCGCAGCGCGTAGTACACCGCCAGCAGCCGGCGCGCGTCGTAGCGGTCGGTGAACCAGCCCGAGGCGATCGTGCCGACGACGTCGAACACGCCGATGACCGCGAGCAGTGAGGCCGCTGTCGTGGCGGGCATGTGCGCGTCGTGGGCGGCGGGCACGAAGTGGGTCTGGATCAGGCCGTTGGTGGAGGCGCCGCAGATCGCGAAGGTGCCGGCCAGCAACCAGAACGGGCCGGTCCGGGCGGCCTCGAAGAGCACGGTGACCGCGCGCCGGGCGGCGCCCGGGACCGGCGCGGGCTTCGGTACGAACTCCTCGGCACCGTACGGCTTCTGGCCCACGTCGGCCGGGTGGTCGCGCAGCAGCAGCCAGACGAAGGGGACCACCGCGAGGGCGGCCAGGGCCACCGTCACGGCCGCCGGGCGCCAGTCGTGGGTCTCCACCATCCAGGACAGCACCGGCAGGAAGATCAGCTGGCCGGAGGCCGAGGCGGCGGTGAGGATGCCGGTGACCAGTCCGCGCCGCTCGGTGAACCAGCGGTTGGTGACCGTCGCGGCGAAGGCCAGCGCCATCGAACCGGAGCCCAGGCCGACCAACAGGCCCCAGCACAGCATCAGTTGCCAGGCCGCCGTCATCCACACCGTCAGGCCCGAGCCGAGCGCGATCACGGTCAGCGCGACCGCGACCACCCGCCGGATGCCGAAGCGGTCCATGAGCGCGGCGGCGAAGGGGGCGGTCAGCCCGTACAGCGCGAGGTTGACCGAGACCGCGGCGCCGATGGTGCCCCGCGACCAGCCGTACTCCGCGTGCAGCGGATCGATGAGCAGGCCGGGGAGCGAACGGAAGGCGGCGGCGCCGATGATCGTCACGAAGGTGACGGCGGCGACGAACCACGCGCGATGGATGCGGGGCTTTCTGACCGGCGGGATGGTCTCTGCGGCTGCTGCGGCCTCGGATGTGTGGGTCACGGGATAGAGCTTCCATTCCTGAGCGGCCGCAAACGAGTGGCCCGAGGGACAGCATTCGTTAGGATCGGGCCATGCCTACCAGTCGTGAGCCGGAGTTCCGCCGCCACCGCGTCGTCGTCCTCGCCCTCGACGGCCTGCTCCCCTTCGAACTGGGCATCCCGCACCGCATCTTCGGCTCCCCCAGGGACACCGAGCGCCGGCCGCTGTACGAGATCGTCACCTGCTCGGTCCGTCCGCCGGGCCCGGTGCAGACCGACGCCGACTTCGCCGTCCAGGTCGCGCACGGACCGGAGGCCCTCGCCACCGCCGACACGGTCGTCATCCCGGCGTCGTACGAACTCGGCCCGGTGTTCGACGAGGGCGTACTGACCGACGAACTGGCCGCCGCCCTCGACCACATCCGGCCCGGCACCCGGCTCGCGGCCATCTGCACCGGCGGATACGTCCTGGCCGCCGCCGGTCACCTGGACGGCCGCCGGGCCGCCACGCACTGGTCCCACGCGGAGCACTTCCAGCGGTTGTTCCCGCGGATCGAGGTAGACGCGGACGTCCTGTTCGTCGACGACGGCGACGTCCTGACGTCGGCGGGCGTGGCGGCCGGGCTCGACCTGTGCCTGCACATGGTGCGCCGCGATCACGGCACGGCGGTCGCCAACGACGTGGCCCGCCGTACGGTCGTACCGCCGCACCGCGACGGCGGGCAGGCGCAGTACATCCAGCGGCCCGTGCCCGACCCGCAGCTGGCGTCCACGAGGACCGCCCGCGCCTGGGCGCTGGGCCGCCTGCACGAGCCGGTCCAGCTGCGGGACATGGCCGAGCAGGAGGCCATGTCGGTACGCACCTTCACCCGCCGTTTCCGCGAGGAGGTCGGCGTCAGCCCCGGCCAGTGGCTCACCCAGCAGCGGGTGGAGCGGGCCCGGCACCTGCTGGAGGCCACCGATCTGTCCGTGGACCTGGTGGCCCGCGACTCCGGCTTCGGCACGGCCCAGTCGATGCGGCAGCACCTTCAGGCGGCTCTCGGGGTCACACCGACCGCTTACCGCCGCACCTTCCGGTCCGGCGTGGACAGAGCCTGCGGTGCCACGGCCGAGGTCGAGGTCGACGGATCCGCCGGGGACGTGAGCGGCGCCCCGCGCTGAACGGCTCCGGTACCGCGCCTTCACCCCCGCCCTGAAGGACCCCTCGCGTTCAGAACGTCAGCACCCCGCGGGCCACCCGCCCCGCCTCCGCGTCCGCCACCGCCTTCTCGAAGTCCTCGACCGGATACGTCCTGGTCACCAGTTCGTCGAGGAGCAGCCGGCCCTCCCGGTACAGCTCGGCGTACAGGGCGATGTCCCGCTGCGGACGGGACGATCCGTAGCGGCAGCCCAGGATCGACTTGTCCAGGAACAGCGACGAGACGAGGAAGGACGCCTGAGTCGTGGCCGGCGGGACGCCGAGCAGGACCGCCTGCCCGTGCCGGTCCAGCGAGTCGATCGCCGCCCGGATCAACTCGGGCCGGCCCACGCACTCGAAGGCGTGGTCGGCGCCCGTCGGCAGCACCCCCCGCACCTCGTCCGTCGAGGTCAGGAAGTGTGTCGCGCCGAACCGCCGGGCCATCTCCTCCTTCGCCGGGTTGGCGTCCACGGCGACGATCCGCAGCGCGCCCGCGACCCGCGCTCCTTGCAGAACGTTCAGCCCGACCCCGCCCGTGCCGATCACCAGCACACTGTCCCCGCGGTCCACCTTCGCCCGGTTGAGCACGGCGCCGACGCCGGTCAGCACCCCGCACCCGATGAGCGCGGCGGACGGCATCGGGATGTCCTCGGGGATTCGGACCGCCTGCACGGCCTTCACCACGGTCCGTTCCGCGAAGGCGGAGTTGGCGGCGAACTGGAACACCGGCTGCCCGTTCCGCGCGAACGGCTGCCCCGGCCGCCCGATCGCCTGCCGGCACATCGTCGGCCGTCCCCGGTCGCACTCCGCGCAGGTACCGCAGTTGGCGAGCGTGGACAGGGCCACGTGATCGCCGGGGCGCACATGGGTGACCCCGGCACCCACCGCCGCCACCACGCCCGCCCCCTCATGGCCGAGCACCACAGGATGGGGGAACGGTATGGTCCCGTCCACCACGGACAGGTCGCTGTGACACAGCCCCGCCGCCGAGACGGCCACCTGCACCTCACCCGGCCCCGGATCCCGTACGACGAGATCGTCCACGACCTCGACCCGCTTCCCGTCGAACACCACGCCTCGCATCAGACAGCCCCCTGTCGGCCCCTGGGTTCCCGCGGCAGGCCGAGCACCCGCTCGGCGATGATCGTGCGCTGGATCTGGTCCGAGCCGCCGTAGATCGTGTCGGCCCGGGAGAACAGGAACAGGTGCTGCGACGCGTCCAGTTCGTACGGCGCCGCGGCCGACCACTCCACCGGGCCCACGGCGGCCGCCGCGCCCCGCACCCGCATCGCCAGCTCCCCCAGCCGCTGGTGCCAGCCGGCCCACAGCAGCTTGGCCACGCTCGACGCTCCCGCGTCGGCCGAACCGCCCAGCGTGCGCAGGGCGTTCCAGCGCATCACGCGCAACTCGGCCCACTGGCGCACCAGTCGCTCCCGTATGACGGGGTCGTGCACCGCGCCGGTGGCCACCGCCGTCCGGACGACCCGGCCCAACTCCTGGGCGAAGCCGACCTGCTGGGCGAGTGTCGAAACCCCGCGTTCGAAGCCGAGCAGTCCCATCGCGACCCGCCAGCCGTCGCCCTCCGCGCCGACGACATGCTCCGCCCGCGCGCGTGCCCCGTCGAAGTACACCTCGTTGAACTCGCTCGTGCCGGTCAGCTGCCGGATCGGCCGGACCTCGATGCGACCCGGCTGGTCCATGGGCACGAGCAGGAACGTCAGCCCGTGGTGGCGCCGGGAGCCGGGCTCGGTACGGGCGAGCACGAAGCACCAGTCGGCCTCATGGGCGAGCGAGGTCCAGATCTTCTGGCCGGTGATCCGGTAGTGGGTCCCGTCCGGTTCGCGGACGGCCGCGGTGCGCACACCGGCCAGGTCCGAACCGGCGCCGGGTTCGCTGTAGCCCTGGCACCAGAGTTCGTCGCCCGCGGCGATCGGGGGCAGGAAGCGGGCCTTCTGTTCCTCGGTGCCGTGCGCGAGGAGGGTGGGGGCGAGGAGGTTCTCGCCGATGTGTCCGGAGCGAGGGGGCGCGGGCGAGCGGGCGTACTCCTCGGCCCAGGCGACCTGTTGGGTGAGGGTGGCGGTGCGGTTGCCGTAGCCCTCCTGGGACCAGCCGAGCCCTATCCAGCCGGCTTTGCCGAGGACGCGTTCCCAGGTACGGCGGTCCTGCGTGCCGTCGGCGTGGGCTGCGAGCCATGCCCTCGCCTCGGCGCGGAAGGCATCGTCCTGCGAGCTGAATGCGAAGTCCATGGGTACGCCTTCCTGGGAGGTTGCCGGAGCCGGTGGACAGGGGGGTACGGCTAGGCGTTCGGTCGGCTGCCCTCCCGTGCCGCCCGCTCCATGCCCGCCACCCGTTCCAGCAGCGGCATCGGGTCCACGCCCACCGTCCCCGGCAGGAAGTCCGCGATCCGCTCCGGCGTCCAGGAGCCGTCCGCGTACGCCGCCCGCAGCTCTCTCGGCTGGGCCCAGACCGCGATCTTGGGTCCGGCGATCGTGTACACCTGGCCGGTGATCCCCTGCTCCCGCGCCTTCTCCGAGAGCAGGTAGACCACCATCGCGGCGACGTCCTCGGGTTCGCCGATCTCCGTGAGTTCCATGGGGACGTTCGCCGACATCCGGGTACGGGCCACCGGGGCCACCGCGTTGGCGGTCACCCCGTACTTGTGCAGCCCCAGGGCCGCGCTGCGGACCAGCGAGATGATCCCGCCCTTCGCCGCGCTGTAGTTGGCCTGTGACACCGAGCCCTGGTGGTTCCCGCTGGTGAAGCCGATGAGGGTGCCCGACTTCTGTCGCCGCATCACCGCCGACGCCGCCCGGAACAGGGTGAACGTGCCCTTGAGGTGGGTCGCCACGACGGGATCCCACTCCTCCTCGGCCATGTTGAACAGCATCCGCTCGCGCAGGATTCCGGCGACACACACGACCCCGTCGAGCCGTCCGTACGAGGCCAACGCCACATCGACCACCCGCTGTCCGCCGGCCATCGTGGAGATGTCGTCGGCCACGGCGACCGCCTCGCCGCCCGCCGCCTCGATCTCCTTGACCACCGACTGGGCGACCTCGCTCGTCGGCGAGCCGCCGTCCATGGCGACGCCGTAGTCGTTGACGACGACCCGCGCGCCCTCCGCCGCCGCGGCCAGCGCCACCGCCCGGCCGATCCCCCGTCCTGCACCGGTCACGGCGACCACTTTGCCTGCCAAGAAGTTCCCCATGCCGGCCCCTTCCCGCGGTTTCTGACGGTCCGTTAGATTTTTCCCCGGCAGGCCGACCGGAGACAAGCCCCGGGGAGGACGGATGTCACAGCCCGCGCTCCATCCCGCGTTCCACGACATCGCCAAGCGCGTGAACAACTGGGGCCGTTGGGGGCCGGACGACGAGATCGGCACCCTCAACCTGATCACCGACGAGGTGGTGCGCCGAGCGGCGGCGGAGGTCCGCACGGGCCACCGCGTCCCGCTCGCGCTCCCCCTGCGTCACGACGGCGTACAGACCGGACTGATCCCCGGCCGGGTCAACCCCCTTCACGCCATGGTGCAGATCAACCAGGAGATCTTCGGTCCGGGAACGGTGGCGTGCAGCGACGACGCGGTGACCATGGGACTCCAGGCGGCCACCCACTGGGACGCGCTCACCCACGTCTCGCACTCGGGCCGGCTCTACAACGGCCGCCCGGCCGACACCATCACCGCGCACGGCGGGGCCGAGTTCAGCGGGATCGACAAGGCACGGCACATCGTCTCGCGCGGGGTACTGCTCGACGTGGCCCGGGCGCACGGCAGGGACCGCCTGGACGGTGCGCACGCCGTCACCCCCGAGGACCTCGACGCCGCCGAGGAACTCGCCGGTACGCGGGTGCGTGCGGGTGACATCGTGCTGGTACGGACCGGGCAGGTGCAGGTGTACCTGACGGGCGGCCGGGAGGCGTACGGCTATCCGTCTCCGGGCCTGTCGATCCGTACGCCC
This sequence comes from Streptomyces sp. NPDC006332, assembly GCF_040612855.1. NCBI lineage: Bacteria > Bacillati > Actinomycetota > Actinomycetes > Kitasatosporales > Streptomycetaceae > Streptomyces > Streptomyces sp. NPDC006332. The sequence goes on along the minus strand of NZ_JBEXRA010000075.1, from coordinate 13,357 downwards.
GAGTGGTTCCACGCACGCGATGTCGCCGCGGTCGCGAACGACACCCTCACCTTCGAGGTGTTCCCGCCCGAGATCGAGGATCTGTGGCTGCCCGTCCACGCGCTCGACCTGGTGGAGATGGGGATGCTGCAGGGCCAGAACTGGAACCTGGAAGAGTTGTCCACAGTCTGTGGACAAGAGGGCCGGTACGCGTTCCTGCTCTCGGCGATGCCCGAACCCTTCGTCGGCGCCACGGGGACCCCGGTGGCGCCCGTCGCGATCCTGTGACGACCGCCGACCCGCCCGACCGTCGGGTGGCGGTGCGCGACACCCGCCCCGAGCACGGCATCGCGCACCGCCATCCGCCTCCGGCGTACCCGCCCCGGTTCTCCCGGCCCTGAGGGAACCGACGCCGAATCGCGACCCACACTCGTCGAGGGCCCCCGTCACCGGAGCCCTCGGCGTCCCCTCGCGGCGAATCGCTGACCACAAGCGTGATCAAACGGACACGTGGCGTCAACACCCGTTCGGGGATTTATTACGTATGTACTGTTTGCCGTGGGCGCGCACGGAAGCACATCCCGGCGCACGGATGCAGCGCCGATCAAGGACGACAGCGCATTCTGCGTCCGTGCACCGCACATTCCACGACCGCGCACCGCCGGACGCCCCGCGGCCGCGCACCACCGCACGTCCCGCGGCCGCGCACCTCGCACGTCCGCGCGTCTCACACCGCCTCGTACGCCAGCCCCTCGTACGCCGACGTGTCGCCGGCGCAGGTCGTCGCGGCGGACCGGGACTTCGCGTACCGGTCGAGCTCGCACCAGATGCGCTTGCCCGCCCCCTCGGGGAGCCAGCCCCAGCGGTCGGCGAGCCCGTCCACGAGGGCGAGGCCCCGGCCGCCGGTCTCGTCACCGTCCGCACAGCGTGGCGCCGGGGCGCGGTCGCTGCGGTCGTCCACCTCAAGGCGGACCGTGGCACGCTCGGCCGCCGCGAGCGGCAGCGAGAGTCGCAGCACCGCCGGGCAGCCGGTGTGCACCACGGCGTTGGTGACCAGCTCGGACACGAGCAGGATCAGGGTCTCGGCGAGCGACTCGTCGGCCGCTATCCCGGACCCGGCCAGGCGGGAGCGGGCCCAGCTGCGGGCCCGCGCCACCTCCGCGGGGTCGGGCCGGATCTCCAGCTGCACTTGAAGCACCTGCACCGCTCACACCATCCGAACCGGCGGACACAACGCCGCGCGCCTCACGAGGGCCACGATCGTAGCCATTTTTTGCATGACCAGAACAACGGCAGGAGTCAGGGTCACCGAACGTGACTCCCTTGTGAGACAGCATGGTTGACCTACAGTCACGCCAACAAGCGCTTCGGGCATATTCCAGTGGGAAGGAGTACCCGTGCGGCATACTGTGCGACGCTCGTCTCCAGGGCTCGAACAAACAGGGGTAACACCGGCATGATTGGTGCTCGGGGCCACTCGCATTTCACACAAGGTACCGGAGTGCGCGGCCGTCTCCAGGACCCACGAGTCACGCGTAGGACACAACCCGATATCAACGCTCCGTGATTCCGGTGTGCCACGATCCGCGACATCCGTTCCGGGCACCCCGACGTCGTCCCAGCCCAGCGGCCCTTCACGGCCGTCAGTCCAGGAGTTCGGCGGCGAGGGTTTCCTCACTCTCCGTAGCGCTTCCGCCACGTTGTGCCCGCACCCAGGCCCGCTTGAGATGCAGGTGCACCTCGCTCTCCCAGGTGAACCCCATGCCGCCGTGCACTTGCAGGCAGTCCCGCGTGCTACGCAGCGCCGCTTCGTCGGCCAGCAGCCGGGCGGCAGCGATGTCGACGGGGGCGGCGGTGACGGCGGCGGCGTACACGGCAGCGCGGGCGGTCTGAGCCCGTACCAGCATGGCGGCGCACAGGTGCTTGATCGCCTGGAAGGCGCCGATCGGCCGGCCGAACTGCTCACGGGTCCGCGCGTGTTGCACGGCCAGCTCGCACACGCGTGTGGCTGTGCCGAGCTGCTCGGCGGCCGTGAGGAGGACCGCGACGGGGTCGGGCGGCCACGTGGCGGCGGGGGCCCACCGGTGCAGCGGCGTCAGCGGGTCCACCGACCGCAGCGGCACGGCCTGTGCCCCCCGCGGCAGCGGCGTCCCGCCGCCGCGCACGACGTCCGCCTCCGCCAGCCACTCCACCAGGCCCCCGTCGACGTCCGCCACGACCGTCTCACCGGTTGCCGCCCCCGGTACGGTGCCCGCCGCGAGGTGGGTGGGGATCAGCGGCCCGGGCAGCAGGGCGCGCCCCGCCTCCTCGAACGCCAGCACCGCCTCGGGAAGGCCGAGCCCCACCCCGCCGTCCGCCTCGGGCAGCCGCAGCGCGAAGAACCCGGCCTCCCCCAACTCCCGCCACAGCGCACGGTCGAGCCCCGGGCGGTCCACGGCGGCGCGCAGCGCCCCGGCGTCGAAGCGCCGCGCCAGCAGCTCCCGTACGCCCGCCCGTAAGGCGCGCTGGTCCTCGGACAGTTGAAATCGCACGTCAGCGCCCTTTCGGCAGGCCCAGGAGCCGTTCGGCCACGATGTTGTGCTGGATCTGCGAGGTACCGGCCGCGATGGTGTACGACAGCGAGGAGAGACGGTCGAGGACCCAGGGCCGGTCGAGGTCGAGTGCCGCGTCGCCCAGGACGTCGGCGGCGGCGTCGTACAGCTCTTGACGCGCGTGCGAATACCTCAGCTTGAAAACCGAGCCCGCGGTGCCTGGCACCGGGCCCGACGCCTCCGCCTCGCTCACGTTCCACTGGGTCAGCCGCCACAGCGCGCGGAACTCGGCGTGCAGCCGTCCGAGGCGCCGGCGCAGCACCGGGTCGTCCCAGCGGCCGGTGCTCCGCGCCTGACGGGCGAGTTCGCCGAGGACGCGGCGGCAGGCCACGACCTCACCGGCGAACGCCGTGCCGCGCTCGAAGGCCAGGGTCACCATGGTCACGCGCCAGCCGTCGTTCTCCTCGCCCACCCGGTTGGCGACCGGGACGCGCACCTCGTCGAGGAACACCTCGGCGAACTCGGCCGACCCGGCGAGGGTCCGCAGGGGCCGTACGGTGATGCCGGGCGCGTCCATCGGCATGGCGAGCCAGGTGATGCCGCGGTGTTTCGCGGCGGTCGGGTCGGTCCGCACCAACAGTTCGCACCAGTCGGCCACTTCGGCGTGCGAGGTCCAGATCTTGGACCCGCTCACCACGTAGTCGTCGCCGTCCCGCCGGGCGCGCGTGCGCAGTGCCGCGAGGTCGGATCCGGCGTCCGGTTCGCTGAAGCCCTGGCACCACACCTCCTCGCCGCGCAGGATCGGCGGCAGCCAGCGCGCCCGCTGTCCGGCCGTCCCCTCGGCGGCGATGGTCGGCCCGGCGTGCAGCAGTCCGACGAAGTTCGCGCCCACATAGGGCGCACCCGCCTTCTCCGTCTCCTCCAGGAAGATCAGGTGCTGGGTGGGGCCGACTCCCCGGCCGCCCGCGTCGGCGGGCCAGTGCAGCCCCGCGTACCCGGCGTCGTACAGCATCCGCTGCCAGCCGAGGTCATGGGCGCGGCGGGCCGGCCAGTCGTCCGGGGACGGTTTCGGCCCGAGCGTGGGCAGCACCGTGGCCAGCCACTCCCGCAGGCGCGCACGGAACTCCTGCTCCTCGGGTGTGTCGGTGAGGTCCACTAGCGGTCCAGGTCGAGGCCCAGCATGCGGATGGCGTTGCCCCGCATCAGCTTGTACACCGTCTCGTCGTCGAGGCCCTTCACATGGTCGAGGGCGACCTCCTTGGTGTGCGGGAAGGTCGAGTCGACGTGCGGGTAGTCGGTCTCGAAGGTCGCGTTGTCCCGGCCGACGACGTCCAGCGAGGCGACCCCGTGCTTGTCGCGGAAGAAGCAGCAGAACATCTGCCGGTAGTAGTACGTGGAGGGCGGCTCGGGGATCGTGCCGCGGACGCCGCCCCACGCGCGGTGCTCCTCCCAGACGTCGTCGGCGCGTTCCAGGGCGTACGGGATCCAGCCCATCTGCCCTTCGGAGTACGCCAGTTTGAGGCGGGGGAACCGCACCAGCACACCGCTGAAGAGGAAGTCCATCATCGAGGCCATGGCGTTGTTGAAGCTGAGCGCGGCCTGAACGGCGGGCGGTGCGTCGGGGGAGGCGGCCGGCATCTGGGAGCTGCTGCCGATGTGCATGTTGACGACCGTCCCGGTGTCCTGGCAGACCGCGAAGAAAGGGTCCCAGTAGCCGGAGTGGATGGACGGCAGGCCGAGGTGGGTGGGGATCTCGGAGAAGGTCACGGCCCGTACCCCGCGGGCCGCGTTGCGCCGGATCTCCTCGACCGCGAGGTCGATGTCCCACAGCGGTATCAGGCACAGCGGGATCAGCCGGCCGCCGCTGTCCCCGCACCACTCCTCGACCATCCAGTCGTTGTAGGCCCGCACACAGGCCAGCGCGACCTCCTTGTCGTGCGCCTCGGCGAAGGTCTGGCCGCAGAAGCGGGGGAAGGACGGGAAGCACAGGGACGCCTCGACGTGGTTGAGGTCCATGTCCGCGAGCCGCGCGGCGGGATCCCAGCAGCCCCGCCGCATCTCCTCGCGGGTGATCCCCTCCAGGGTCATCTCGTCCCGGTCGAAGCCGACGGCGGCGATGTTGCGCTTGTACGGGAACTTCAGGTCCTCGTAGATCCACCAGTCGGTCGGCTGGCCGTCCGGGTCCATGGTGATCTGGTACTTGCCGCCGACGTAGGCGAGTTCGCCGATGCCGGCGGTGAGGGCCTTGGGGCCGCGGTCCCGGTACTTCTTGGGCAGCCAGGTCTCGAAGAGGTGCGCGGGCTCGATGACATGGTCGTCGACGCTGATGATGCGGGGCAGTTCGGTCATGGGGTCCCCTCCGCCTGGCACACGGTTACCGACACACGGTGATCTGACGGTTCGGTGATCTGACGGTTCGTCAGATCTGATCTGCCCAGCAGGCTAGTCGCGCACCCCTGGACCGACAAGGCGCCGAGCCCTACGCTCTGCGCAGCATCTGACTACCCGTCAGCTACACAGGGGGCCGCCGTGACCGACACCGCCCACGCGCTCAGCACCTCCCGCACCCTCTGGGACCTGCTCGCCCGCCGCGCCGACCTCACCCCCGACCGCCCCCTTCTCCTCCAGGACAATCGCTCCCTGAGCTTCGCCGGGCTGCGCGACCGGGCCGAGCGGGTCGCGGCGGGGCTGTACGACATGGGCGTACGGCCCGGCACGGTCGTGGCCTGGCAGCTGCCCACCCGGATCGAGACGGCCGTGCTGTCCTTCGCGCTGGCCCGCCTGGGCGCCGTACAGAGCCCGGTCATCCCGTTCTACCGGGACCGCGAGGTCGGGTTCGCGCTGCGCGAGTCGAAGGCGGAGTTCTTCGCGGTGCCGGGCATGTGGCGCGGTTTCGACCACACCGCGATGGCCCGTCGGATGGGCGCCAAGGGCGTCTTCGAGGCGTACGACGAGCTGCCCGACGGCGACCCCGCCGTCCTCCCCGCCCCGCCCTCCGAGGGCACCTCGGTGCGCTGGATCTACTGGACCTCCGGGACCACCTCCGCCCCCAAGGGCGTCCTGCACACGGACCGTTCGCTGATCGCGGGCGGATCGTGTCTCGCCCACGCGCTGGGTCTGACCGCGGACGACGTGGGCTCGATGGCCTTCCCGTACGCGCACATCGCGGGCCCCGACTACACGGTGATGCTGCTGCTGTACGGCTTCCCCGCGGTGATGTTCGAGCAGTTCGCGCTGCCGGACGCGCTGGCGGGGTACCGCAGGCACGGGGTGACGGTGGCCGGCGGGTCCACGGCGTTCTACTCGATGTTCCTCGCCGAGCAGCGGAAACAGCCGGGGGTGCCGGTCATTCCGTCGCTACGGCTGCTCGCCGGCGGCGGGGCGCCCAAGCCGCCGGAGGTCTACTACTCCGTCGTACGGGAGATGGGCGTGCAGTTGACGCACGGGTACGGCATGACCGAGGTGCCGATGATCACGATGGGGTCGCCCGACGACACCCCGGAGAACCTGGCCACGACGGAGGGGCGACCGCCCGAGGGCATGGAGATACGGATCGTGGACGGGGAGGTCCGGCTGCGGGGCGAGGCCGTCTGTCAGGGATACCTGGATCCGGCGCAGACGGCGGAGGCGTTCGACGCGGACGGGTTCCTGCGCACCGGGGACCTCGGGCACGTCACCGACAGCGGGCACCTGGTGCTGACCGGGCGGCTGAAGGACGTGATCATCCGCAAGGGCGAGAACATCTCGGCGAAGGAGATCGAGGACCTGCTGCACGCGCACCCGGCCGTGGGGGACGTGGCCGTGGTCGGGCTGCCGGACGCCGAGCGCGGGGAGCGGGTGTGCGCGGTGGTGGAGCGGGTGCCGGGGGCGGAGGGGCCGACTCTGGAGGCGGTGACGTCGTACCTCCGCGCGGAAGGGCTGTCGACGCACAAGCTGCCGGAGCAGGTGGAGGTGGTGGACGCCCTGCCGCGCGGCGAGACGCTGCGGAAGGTGCTCAAGTACAAGTTGCGGGAGCGGTATTCGGGGGCGTAGGGGCGGGTCCCGTCAGGGTGCCGGGCGTTACCGGAGAGGCCGGTGCGCGGGCGAGTGCGCGGGCGGGTTCATTCGGGGACGGTGAAGTAGCGGGCGAAGGCCGTGACGATCTCCGTCTCGGCGACCTTGCCGTCGGCGTCCGTGTCGAGGGCGGCGGCGGCCGCGCGAGCGGTCTCCTCACTCGCGCCGAGCGCCTTCAGCACCCGGACGGTGTCCTCGACGGTGGCCCGGCCGTCCGCGTCGGTGTCCGCCACGGCGAGGGCCGCGTGCAGGAACGGGCGGGCGATCTCGGCGAACCGCTCCGGGTTGTCGCGCAGGCGCTTGACCGCGCCGTTCACGAACTCCTCCCGGGTGATCCGCTGATCACCGTCCCGGTCCGCGATGCCGGCCATGCCCTGCCAGAACGCCTCGGCGCCGATGTAGAGGGCCTGCCCCTTGTCGGAACGGGCGGCGGTGGCGAACTCCGCGAGCACGGACTTGGCCGCCACGTTGAAGTCGGCACGGTCGATGTAGCCGTTGCCGTCCTGGTCGAAGGTGGCGAACCGGGCGGCGATCCTGCGCTCGTACTCGCTGCTGACCATGTCTGTCGGACCGCCTCACATCACGTCGGGTGCATCTGCCACGGAGCGTACGACGGGAAGGCCTCTCCGGGCGCGCGAAAGTGACGCTTGTGCCAAGACCGAGGGGATTTCGGGACAACGGTGTGGCACTCACCTCGTCCGGAACCCGACGAACGGGGTGCTGCGCGCGTCGGCTCCGATGCCGCGCGCGTCGGACCGGGTACCGGTCGTGTCCGCTCCCGCGTCGCTCACGCGGACAGCGGGTCCGCGTCCTCCCGCACCGCCGACGCCACATCCGGGTGGACGTCGAACAGCCGACGGACGCCCAGTGCGCCCAGTACCCGGTTGACGTGGGAGCCGTCCTCGGCGCCCTGGGCCGGGAGGATCAGGCGCAGCCTGCCCTGGCAGGAACTCATGAGGCGGCGGGAGGCGATGAGCACGCCGACGCCGCTGGAATCGCAGAAGAACACGTCGGAGAGGTCGAGGACGAGACTGTGGCGGCCCTCGGCCACCTCGTCGTGCACCCGTTGCCGCAGCACCGGCGACGTCACCAGGTCCAGCTCGCCCGACACTTCGAGCACGGCCCAATCGCCCTGCCCGTTGCCGGTCACATTGAACGCCACCACCATTCCCTTCGTTCGCCGGAAAGCAAACGGAAGCCTTCCCTACGCTTCCTTGCAGCGCGGCTGCCCAGCGGCCGTTCCCTGAAACACGGGCCGAGAAACAGATGGCAAGGGAAGAGGGCTTGTTTTAGTCACATTCGATCCTGTTCGATCGTGTCTGGCTGACACTGGACGGGTAGCCGAACGGCCAACGCCCACTACCACCCTTGGCTCCGCAGGGGGCGCACATTGCGACAAAGGGGCGTGCGCCGCCAAAGGTGCCGACTACATTCGAGGAGCAGGTGGGCGCAGGTTTCGACAAGCACACGGGCCGGGACAAGGGCAGGCTGAGAGGGCCGCATGGCGAAGAAGGACGCACCGCCCCGCTGGGACCGCAAGATGCAGCAACGGCTCGCGCGCGGCGAGGCGGCCGCCCTCGGCGAGCTGTACGACCGTTTCGCTTCACTCGTGCACGGTCTCGCCCACCGCGTGCTCGGAAACGAGCGCGCCGCGGACGTCGTCACCCGCGAGGTCTTCGCCCATGTCTGGGAACACCCCGACACCTACGACCCCAAGCAGGGCCCACTGCGGACCTGGGTGGCCGCCCTGACCCACCGCCTCGCCGTGCAGCGGCTGCGCGCCACCGAGACCGCCGCACTCGCCGAGGACGGCCACGGCAGCACCGAGGAACTGGAGAGCAAGGTCCGCCACGCCTCGGTCGCCGCCCGCGCCGACTACATCGTCCAGTCCATGCCGGCGCCGTTGCGCGCCGCCCTGGAGCTGGCCTATTTCCAGCGCCGCGACTACCGCCAGACCGCCGTCGACCTCGGCGTCACCGAGGACGAGGCCCGGCGCCGCCTCCGTCTGGGCCTGCAACTGCTGTCCACGGCCCATGACGCCGCCGGACCCGGGGCGCCGCCCGGATACGGGGGTGCCGCGTGAACGACCCCGGCCGCTTCAAGGCGCACGACGACGGGGACGAGGGTGACGACCGGGATGACGGGTCCGGCGAGGGCGAGTCCGTTCCGCCCCGCATCCCCCTGCCCCGCGCCTCCGTCGAGGACACCGGGCGTCCCCTGCCCACGCTGGAGGAGTTGGGTGACCTGCTGCCCCCGCCCGCCCCGCTGGTCCTGGAGCACCACGTCCTGAAGTCGATGCTCGGGGCGTGGGCGCTGGCCGCCTGCTCGCCGGCCGAGACGGCGGCCGTCGAGGAACACCTGGGCGACTGCGGACACTGCGCGGACGAGGCACTGCGCCTGCGTGAGGCGGTCGGCCTGCTGCACCGCCCGGAGAGCCTCGACCTGGACCCCGGTCTGCGTACCCGCGTCCTGGAGAGCTGCCTCGACCGGCGTCCGCCGCGCATCCCGGTGCCCCGGTGGGCGACGCCGTACGACGCGGAGACCGCCCGGCTCGACGCCCTGCTCCAGGACATAGGCGACGCCGAGTGGCACGCGCCGGTGCGGCTGCGCTGGTTCGAGGGCGAGGGCGCGACCAGCCGTCGTACGACGGTCGCCGGGGTCATCGCGCACCTGCTCACGGTCGACGGCCTGGTCGCGGTCGCGCTCGGCCTGGACGACCCGCTGGGCGAGGTGGACGCCCGGGCGCCGACACCGGCCGCGCGGACCGAGGCGTACTGGCGGGCCTCGCACTTCCCGCCCACCCGCGGGGTGCGCGTCCCGTGGCGGGAGCAGAGCCACGAGCTGGTACGCGGGGTGTCCTTCACCGGCGGCGGTACCGGGCGACTGACCGTGCCCTACGGCGACTTCGAGCTGCCGTTGCGTGACGCGATGCTGGACCGCGCGTTCGAGTGCTGGGTCCACGCGGAGGACATCGCCGAGGCGGTGGACTACCCGTACGACCCGCCCTCGCCGCGGCACCTCAACCGCATGATCGACCTCGCGGCCCGGATGCTGCCGGCCGTGCTGGCGGCGCGCCGCCAGGCGGGACTGGCCTCCCCGGCTCGGGGCCGCCGCCTCGTATCGGCGGGCGAACCGGGCCGCAGCCTCCGCCTGGAGATCGAGGGCCATGGCGGAGGAGAGTGGCTGATCCCTCTCGACTCCCCGGCGGCGGTGGGCTCCGCCGCCCACGAGGTCGCCCACGTGGCGCTCGACGACGTGGAGTTCTGCCACCTGGCGGCCGGCCACGTGTCTCCTGCGGAGGCTGCGGCGGGGCAGGTCGGGGACCGGGAGGCGATCAGGGACGTGCTGTTCGCGGCGGCGTCGTTGAGCCGGATGTAGGGGCGGCCACGGTTTCGTCGGCGGCTGCGGGTTCGTGGGTGGCTGGTCGCGCAGTTCCCCGCGCCCCTAGAAGGTGGGACCAGTAACCCGACCTCTCAGGGACGCGGGGAACTGCGCGAGCAACCACAAAGCACCCGCAGCCACCCCCACCGGAACCCCTCGGCCCCCTCAAACACGGGCCGCACACCAACCCCCCAGGGGCGCGGGGAACTGCGCAACCAGCCACAAAGCACCCGCAGCCACCCCCGAACAGAAACCCCCCGCCCCCTCAAACACGGGCCGCACACCAACCCCCCAGGGGCGCGGGGAACTGCGCGACCAGCCACAACGAACCCGCAGCCACCCCCGAACAGAACCCCCGCCCCCTAGGCGAACACCACCGTGCGCCGCCCGTTCAGCAGAATCCGCCGCTCCGCATGCCACTTCACGGCCCGCGCCAGCGCCTGGCACTCCACGTCCCGCCCGATCGCGACCAGCTGGTTCGGCGTGACATCGTGCCCGACCCGCTCGATCTCCTGCTCGATGATCGGCCCCTCGTCGAGGTCGGCCGTCACGTAGTGCGCCGTGGCCCCGATCAGCTTCACGCCCCGCGCATGCGCCTGGTGGTACGGCTTCGCGCCCTTGAAGCTCGGCAGGAAGGAGTGGTGGATGTTGATGATCCGCCCGCTGAGCTGCTTGCACAGGTCGTCGGAGATGACCTGCATGTACCGGGCGAGCACGACCAGCTCGACGTCCAGCTCCCGCACCAGCTCCAGCAGCCGCGCCTCGGCCTCCGGCTTGGTGTCCTTCGTCACCGGGATTTGGTGGAAGGGAATGTCGTACGAGCCCACCAGCTCGGCGAAGTCCGTGTGGTTGGACACCACGGCCGCGATCTCCACCGGAAGCGCGCCTATCCGCGACCGGAACAGCAGGTCGTTCAGGCAGTGGCCGAACTTGCTGACCATCAGGACGATGCGCATCTTCTCGTCGGCCCGGTGGATCTGCCAGTCCATGTGGAAGGCGTCACCGATCGCCGCGAAGCTCGCCCGCAGCTTGTCCACGGTCACCGGCTCGTCCGCCGAGAAGTGGACGCGCATGAAGAACAGTCCCGTGTCGTGGTCGCCGAACTGCTGACTGTCCTCGATGTTGCAGCCGGTCATGAACAGGTAGCTCGACACGGCGTGCACGATGCCCTGCTTGTCGGGGCAGGAGAGGGTGAGGACGTACTGGTCGGCGGCGGCGGCGCGGGCGGACTGCTCATTCATGCGGGACAGGGTCCCATACCCGGGACCAGGGGCGTCCGGCCGTCTCGCTACGCAGACCGCGTCAGTATCCGCAGCACCTCCAGCGTGCGCGGCGGCGCGTCCGGGTCCTCCCCGTCGGCCACCGCCAGCCGCACGTGCGCGTCACGCGCCGCCCGTACCGCGTCCGGCCACCCCTGGTGGTCGACGTACGCGGAGACCGGGGCGTCCGGCCCCACCTGGTGCATGATCCGCAGCACCCGCAGCACGGCGGTGTCGACGAGCGCCGCCTCCTGGGAGTCCCGGAAGATCGTGCCGACGTACTTCTCGGCGGACCAGTTGTCCAGCCAGGTGTCCTCGACGAGGCGGTACACGGCGTCGGTGACGTCTCCGTACCCCTCCACGCCCGCCAGCCAGACATCCCTCTGGAACACCGGGTCGGAGAGCATGTGGAGCGCGGAGCGCACATTGCTGCGCCAGCGCCACCACGGCATGTCGTTCTGTGGCATGTCACCCATGGTGGATGAGCGACGGCCGCGACGGGAAGAGTTCTCCGAACCTTGCACGGTCATCGATCGTACGTTCCCTCCCCCGGGCGCCCCACCGACCCCCCGCTGTTCACCCCCACGCCACCCGCCCATAACCGAGGATCACACTCGGGTTAGCGGTGTGGGGGAAGCGTGTCCGTACATGACCGGCAGGCGACCCTTCCGCAGCACTCTCCTCCCCACGTGCACCCGGCCCGTCAGAGCAACCGCCGTCTCGGCGGCGGCCCTGGTGGCGTGTGTGTCGCTCACCGCCGGCTGCGGGGTCGTCCCCGGGGTCACGGGGGGCTCCGGGGACGACCCGATCAAGGTCATGACCTGGGCCCCGGAGAACACCAACGCCACCAACAAACCGGGCATGCCCGCCTTCGCGAAGGCCTACGCCCGCTGGGTCAACGCCCACGGCGGCCTCAACGGCCACAAGATCACCGTCCTGACCTGCAACGACCGTAACGACAGCGTGGCCGCGGCCCGGTGCGCCCAGCGCGCCGTCAGCGAGGGCGTCGTCGCGGTCATCGGCTCCTACAGCCAGTACGCCGACTCCTTCCTGCCACCGCTGGAGGGCGCCGGCATCCCCTACATAGGCGGCTACGGCGTCACCTCCGAGGAGTTCACCAGCCCGCTGTCCTACCCCGTCAACGGCGGCCAGCCCACCCTCCTGGCCGGACTCGGCAAGGCCCTGTCCGACTGCGGGCCCGTCGCGCTGATCCGCCCCGACACCGTCGCGGGCGACGAACTCTCCAGCCTGCTCGACTCCGGCCTGACCGCCGGCGGACACGCGGCCACCAAGGATCTGCGGGCGCCGGAGGACGCGACCGAGTACGCCGAGAACTCCGACCGGGCGCTTCGGCAGACCACCACCGACCCGGCCAGGAAGGGCTGCGTGGTGCCCGCGCTCGGCGACCGCACCGGCACCTTCATGGACTCCTTCCGGCGCGACCGCGGGAAATACCCCTCGGTCCGCACCGCCATGGTGCTCGGCAACGTCGACCAGACCGAGATCAACGCCTCCGGCGGGCAGGCCGGGCCCTACGAGGGGTCGTACATCACCGGCTGGTACCCGGTGGAGACCGACCCGCGCTGGGACCCGATGAAGAAGGTCATCAGCGAGCAGGCCTTCGGCGACGACCGCATCGACGCCGCGGACACCGGGGTGCAGACGACCTGGATCGCGTACACCGCGTTCAAGGAGGTCGTCGAGTCACTGACCGGCGAGGTGACCTCCGACACCGTACGCAAAGCCCTGGACGACGGGATCAAGGTCAACACCGGCGGGCTGACCCCCTCGCTCCAGTGGAAGTTCCAGGGCCCGCTCGCGGCCGTCGGCTTCCCGCGCCTGGCCAACACCGACGTGTCCCTTCAGGTCGTCAGGCAGGGACGTCTGGTATTGGCCAAGAAGGGCTTCACGGACGTCACGGACACCCTGCGGAACGCCGACCTGAACTGAGGGGCTGAGGACCGAGGGGCTGAGGGGCTGAGGGACTGAGGGGCTGAGGGGCTGAGGGGCTGAGGGGCTGAGGGGCTGAGGGGCTGAGGGGCTGAGGGGCTGAGGGGCTGAGGGGCTGAGGGGCTGCGGGACCCGGCCGTACCGGGCCCCGCGGCCCCGGGAGTCGGGGGGCGGCGCGGCGTCCGGGGCGGGCGCCGCCACGAG